>JBKHJZ010000149.1:0-7854 GCA_046537875.1 Acidimicrobiia bacterium
GGCCTGCCCGCGATCGAGCGGCTCGCCGGGCTGGTCCGGCGCCACACGCCGGCGGGGCGGCTCGCAGCGCTGGAGCGCCGGCTGCTGCTGGCCGGGACGCCGGCGGGCTGGACCCTCGACCGGGTGCTGGCCGCCAAGGTGCTCCTCGGCGGCGCCGCGGCGGTGCTCGGTGTGCTGCGCTTCGTCGCCGGCCCGAGCACGCTGGTGCTGCTCGTCACGATCGGGGCGGCCGTGGCCGGGTTCTTCGCCCCCGACCTGGCGCTGCGCAACACGGCCGAGAAGCGCCAGGAGCGGATCAAGCGCTCGCTCGCCGACACCATCGACCAGCTGACGGTGGCGGTGCAGGCGGGCCTGGGGCTCGACGCCGCGATCGCCCGGGTCGGCGCCACCGCCAAGGGACCCCTCGGCGCCGAGCTGGCCCGGGTGGTGCAGGACGTGCGGGCCGGCATGGGCCGCCAGGAGGCCCTCCTCGCCATGGCCGACCGCACCCAGCTCCCCGAGCTGCGGCAGGTGGTGCTCGCCCTGGCCCAGGCCGAGAAGCTCGGCGTGCCGGTCGCCCGCACGATTCAGGTGCAGTCGGACGAGCTGCGGGTGAAGCGCCGCCAGCACGCCGAGGAGCAGGCCGCGAAGCTGCCGGTGAAGATCCTGTTCCCGATGGTGCTGTGCATCCTGCCCACCCTGTTCATCGTGATCCTGGGCCCCGCAGCCATCGGCATCTACGAGAGCCTGCTGGAGGGCTGAGCGATGGCGAGCTCGACGACCTTGGGGCGCGTGGGCAGGGGCGAGATGCGCTCGGCGCTGTCCACCCTCGCCGAGCTCCACCAGGTCCTGCCCGTCGACCACGGGGCCTCCACCCGCGCCACCGGGTTCTCACCGCTCGACGACGTGCTCGCCGGCGGCGCCCGCCCGGGCGAGCTGCTGCTCGTGGGGGGCAAGCCCGGCGTGGGCAAGACCGTCGCCTGCCTGCAGTGGGCCCGGGCGATGGCCCAGCGGGGCGTCGTGGCCGTGTACCTCTGCTACGAGCACGACCCGGTGACGCTGCTGGCCAGGGTGCTGTCGTGCGAGCTGCGCGAGGCCGCGCTGGCCGCCGGCCGCCACCACGACTTCGAGCTGGAGGAGCTGCAGGGCCGGCTGCGCGACGTGGCGATCGGCACGCTCAGCCTGCGCGAGGCCCTCGACTCCGACCGCCTGCTGGTGGAGGCCGAGCGCCGGCTGGCCGCCTACGCCGACCGGCTGGTGCTGTTCCAGGGGTCCGGCACCCGCACCGACACCGCCACCGCCGCCGACGCGATGAGCCGCTTCCGCACCGAGCCGGCGGTGCTGTTCGTGGACTACGTGCAGAAGGTGCCGGTGGTGCCCGACCCGATGACCGAGAGCGAGCGGGTGAGCCGCGTGGTCGAGTCGCTCAAGGAGCTGGCGCTCGACCAGGAGATCGCGGTGGTGGCGGTGTCGGCCGCCGACCAGCACGGGCTGACCGCCCGCCGCCTGCACCTGCACCACTTCCGGGGTTCGACCTCGCTGGCCTACGAGGCCGACGTGGCCGTGGTGCTGAACGAGAAGCTCAACGTGGTGTCGAAGGCGCACCTCGCCTACTCGACCAACCGCATCGACGAGTTCCGGCGCCAGGTGGTGTTCTCGATCGAGAAGAACCGCAACGGCATCGCCGATGTCGACCTTCAGTTCACCAAGGACTTCGCCTTCCACCGCTTCGACCCCGAGGGGGGCTGGGTGATGGAGCGGCTCTGGAGCGAGGCCTCGGTCGAGGCGTGAGCCCGGATCGGCGGTCGATCAGCCGGGGGTCTCGCGCTCGAGTGCCGCCTTGGCGCGGCGCTCGGCGGTGCGCCGCTTCCAGCTCTTGAGCTTCCAGTGCCGTCGCCGCCGGCGGGGTCCCGTGGCCCTGGCCCGGGCCGGGTCGCGGCGCCGCTCGGACTTCCAGCCGACCCCGGGCTCCACCACGTCGTCCGGCTCGACCCCGGCGAAGATCTGCTCGGTCACGTCCGCGAGCGCGGCGTTGACCCGGTGACGCTCGGAACGGGCGTGGACCCGGCGCTCCTCGACCGGGGGCAGGACCACCTCACCAGTGCGGTGACGATTGCTCATCGCGCCTCTCTCTCAAGGTCGACGGCAGTGCTCCGTGCCCCGTTACCGTAGCCCCTGGGGGGCGCCCACGGGGGCCGCGGTCGGAGAACCTGCCGAAGGTCCCGAGGCCGCCCGGGGCCACGGCTCCGCCGCTTGGGCACGGGGCCGAGCGGGGCGTACCGTGGACGGAGTGGAGAACGTGGCCACCGCCCCCCGCCCGGCCGCCGACGTCGCCGTCCGGCGCGTCCTGCGCATCCCCGACGGGCCGGCAGCCACCGAGGGCGCGGCCCAGCGGGCGTTCTCGACGTCGATCGCCGTGTCGGCCGTCCGCTGCCTGCTCACCTACATCGTGCTGCCGTTCGTTGCGCCCGCGCTGGGCCTGGCCGCTGGGGTGGGACCCGCCCTCGGGATCCCGATCGGGCTGGTGGCCATCGCCGCCAACGTCATGACCATCCGACGCTTCTGGGCGGCCGACCACCGCTGGCGGTGGGGCTACTCGGCCATCTCCCTCAGCGTGATCGCCCTGCTGGTCGTGCTGCTGGTGCACGACGCAGCCGTCCTGGCGGGGTAGGGGGGCCGCCGTGCGCAGGGTCGGGTTGCTGGCGCTCGGATGGACGGCCGTCGCGCTCGGCGGCATCGGCATCGTGCTCCCGGTGCTGCCCAGCACCGGGTTCTTCGTGCTCGCCGCGGCATGCTTCGCCCGGTCGAGCCCCCGGTTCGAACGGTGGGTGCTGAACCTGCCCAAGGTCGGGCCGCTGGTGCGGGACCACCGTGCCGGCCTCGGCATGCCCCGCCGGGTCAAGCTCGTCGCGATCGGGATGATGCTGACCGCCTGCACGATCAGCGCCGTGACCGTCGGCCACCCGGTGGTCGCGGCGGTGGTGCTGGGCCTCGGCGGGGTCGGGACGTGGTACGTGGGATGGCGGGTCCCGACCCGCGAGCGGGTGCTCGCCGCCCGCCGCTCCCCGTCATCGGCCACGGGTCCGACCCGCGCCACGCCGCCCTCGACGGCCTGAGACGGCGCTCGACGGTCCGAGACGGCGCGAGCCCGATCAGCCCGCGGTGTACGCCTCGGCCTGCGAGCCCACCAGGTCGACGATGTTCCCCATGGCGACGTTGACGTCGACGAGGTGCATGCCCCACTCGGGCGAGAGGTCGCCGCCGATGTCGTCGACCCGCGGGTCCTCGGGGTCGCCGTCGACGGTCAGCTCCAGGTAGGAGAACTCGCCGTCGTCCACGCACTCGGCCTCGATGAACCCCGGGAACGTGACCCACGGCGTGGTGATCTCGTCGTTGCGCGCGTCGTCGGCGAACGCGGGCTGCCCGTCGGGGCCGCCCACCAGCGTCCCCTCCGGGAGCTCGGTCAGGAAGTACGGCTCGAGCTCCCCCGCGTCACCCTCGATGGCGGCGGGGTTCACGCAGGCCGCCCGCAGGTCGGAGTCGCCCCGGACCCGCCCGAACAGGCTGTCGTCGGGCGGCGGCACCGTCGAGCGGAACGACGCGTAGGACACCACGCACCCGGTCTGGTCGGCGGCCTCGCACAGCGGGACGTCGTCGAAGTCGCCGCCGACCACCTCGCCCTCCGGCACGCCGACCGACGAGCCGAGCAGGTAGGCCGACACCAGCCGGTCGCGCAGCAGGGGCTCGCCGTCGATCTCGTCCTGGATCAGCCGGTTCAGGTGCCCGGCCCCCTGCGAGTGGCCGATCAGCACGAACCCCCGCCCCTCGCCTTCCTGGGCGACGTAGTGGCGGAACGCGTCCACCACGTCGCCGTAGGCCACGGCCCGCGGGTCGGTCCCGTCCTCGGCGGGGGGCGCCCCGCCGCCGATGGCCGACAGCGTGATCTGCCGGTAGACGGGGGCGTACACCCGGCACTCCGAGGTCAGCCGGGCCGCCTGGTTGTAGGCGACGAAGATCTCCTCGGGCTCCGAGATCTCGAGGTCGGCGTTCGGCCCCTCGTCGAAGCTGATGGTCGGGTAGATGTA
This sequence comes from Acidimicrobiia bacterium, assembly GCA_046537875.1. Taxonomy (GTDB): domain Bacteria; phylum Actinomycetota; class Acidimicrobiia; order Acidimicrobiales; family VFJN01; genus JBKHJZ01. Next base: position 4,065 of record JBKHJZ010000149.1, read on the forward strand.
GAAGCAGTCGATCGGCTGGTCGTCGGCCACCTCGTGCTCCTGCACCTCGGTGCTGCCGTCGGCGGCGACCGCCGTGGCGTCGAGGTCGCGGCTGCACACGTCGTCGGCGATGCCGGGCTTGCACAGCCAGTTGGCGTCGCCGGCGTAGAGCTCGCTGGTGTGGTCCTCGTAGTCAGGGGGCAGCTCGACGTCGGCGGTCGCATCGGTGGTCGCCCCGTCACCTGCGGCGCCCTCGCCCCCAGTGTCGTCGTCCCCGCCGCCGTCGTCGCCCCCGCAGGCGGCCGCCAGCACGGCGAGCGCCAGTGCGAGCGCCACGAGCGTGCGTCCGTGAGGCCGGTGGTACCGCATGGTCTCCCTCCAGCGCGTTCCCAGGACCCGGACCGTAGCAACCGGCGGACGCACCGCACCGGAGGTCGGCGCCCCCGGCCCCCGTGCGCCAGGCTGGAGCGGTGCGCTTCACGATCTACGGGGCAGGGGCGATCGGCGGGCTGATCGGCGCCCGGCTGTTCGCCGCCGGCCACGATGTCACGCTGATCGCCCGCGGCGACCACGAGGCGGCCATCCGCCGCGACGGGCTCACGCTGGTGGACCCGGGCGGGCGGACGACGTCGCCCGTGCCGGTCGCAGGCAGGCCGGCGGACGTCGACCTGCGCCCGGGCGACGTGGTGATCCTGGCCATGAAGAGCCAGGGGACCACCGCCGCGGTCGGCGAGCTGGCGCGGTGCGCCCCGCCGGACGTGGCGGTGGCGTGCGCCCAGAACGGGGTCGAGAACGAGCGGGTGGCGCTGCGGTCGTTCGCCCGGGTCTACGGGGTCAGCGTCATGTGCCCCGCGGCGCACCTGGAGCCCGGGGTGGTCATCGGCTACTCGGCGCCGGCCGCCGGCATCCTGGAGGTCGGGCGCTACCCCGGGGGCACCGACGAGACGGCCGAGCGCGTCGCCGCGGCGTTCGGTGACGCCGGGTTCGTGTCGGCGGCCCGCGACGACGTGATGCGCTGGAAGTACCGCAAGCTCCTGCTCAACCTCGGCAACGCGGTGGAGCTCGTGTGCGGGCCCGGCGCGTTCCGCAGCCCGCTGATGCGCCGGCTGGTCGAGGAGGGCGAGGCGGTGCTGGCGGCGGCCGGCATCGACCCGGTGTCTCGCGCCGAGGACCGGGAGCGCCGCGACGGCGTGCTGGAGATGCACCCCGTCGAGGGGCGCGAACGGCCGGGTGGCTCGACGTGGCAGAGCGCGGCCCGGGGCCTCGACAGCGTCGAGACCGACTACCTCAACGGCGAGATCGTGCTGCTGGGCCGGCTGCACGGGGTGCCCACGCCCGCCAACGAGCTGCTCGTGCAGCTTGCCCACCGGGTGGTCGCCGAGGGGCGGCCACCGGGGTCGGTGGTGCTCGACGATGTGCTGGCACGGCTCGGGTAGCGCCGCGCCGGTGGTCACCGACCGCCGTCAGGGCCGCTCCGGCCCCGGCAGGTCGCCGTCGTCGCAGGCGACGCCGTTGCCGTTGTGGTCGAGGGCGGCGTCGTAGCCGGGATCACCCGGCAGCAGCGGCGCGCCGGCCAGCGCCCGGGCCTGGTTGCAGTTCTGGTACCGCACGTCGGCATCGGTGTCCCCCGATGGGGTCGGCGCCGGGGACCCGTCCGTCGTGGGCGTCGGGGTGGTCGAGGTGCCCTCCGTGGTGCTCGTGGTCGGCGTGCTCGACGAGGTGGAGGACGCGGTCGATGTCGTGGTCGTGCCGTCGGCCGGGCCCAGCGCGAGCGGGGTCGACACCGACGGTCCCAGGCGGCCGGACGCGGCGCCGGGCGCACTGCCGCCGCCCCGCACCGCCTCGGTCACGATCAGGATCCCCGCCAGCGCGGCGAGTGCGGCGACGGCGGGGGTGGTGACCCGCGCCAGCCACGGCCACGACGAGAACGGCGGGAGCCGTCGCCGGGTGTCCGTGGCCAGCCGGTGCCGGCCTGGACCCCCGCGCTCCCCCTGCTCGCGGGACCCCGGACGGCCGGGATGGAACCCCTGGGCGCCGTACGGACCGTCGTGCTGCGGGGACGCCACGCGTGGCATCTCGGTGGTCGGCGTGCCGTAGATGCCGCCCGACACGCTGATGGCGTCCTCGGCGCCGTCGGGCACATGGCCCGGCGGGTGCCAGACGCCGTCGCGGGCGCGGCGCCACCCCGGCGGCGGGAACCCCTGCCGCCAGCGACCGTCGTGACCCAGCCACCAGTCGCCCCAGGCTCCGACCATGTGGCTCACACGCTACTCAGCGGGCGCCTCGCCCGCCGGGTGAAGCCACCGCTACCGATCGGAGTCATTGAAATGAAGCGAACCACATCGTTAGGATTTAGAGACCGACCTGGGCACCTCTGGGGCAGGGGGATGCGCGGCACCGACCCGGGAGCCGCCCGCAAACATGGACATCAAGAAGGTAGTCACCATCGTCGCCGTTGCGTTCGTCGCGCTCTCGATCTGGCACAACCCGTCGGGCACCGCCGCGTCGTTCTCCGACTTCCTCAGCAACGTGTCCGACTTCGCCCAAGACCTGGTCGACAGGATCGTCGAGTTCTTCCGGGGCCTCACCGCGTGAGCCGGTGGCGCGGCCCGCGAACGGCGAGCGGGTCGCTGGAGAGCCTCGGTTCGAGTCCCCTCATCACCCCCAGGCGGTCGCGCATCCGGGGACGCCGCCGGCCGGTGTCCGAGCGCGAGCGCCTCCGTCCGCCGGTGCGTCGCAGGATGCGGTCGCGCCTCGGGCGGTGGCGGCGGATGTTCCTGCCGCTGCCCGACGAGCTGATCGAGCGCTACCTGGGCCAGGGCGAGCAGAAGATCCACAGCGACCACCCGTCGTTCCGGGCGTTCCTCATCACGAACGGGCTGCTCGTCCTGGTGCTGCTGGCGGCCACGGCCGTGTTCGTGATCTTCGCCTTCAACGGCTCCACGCTCGGCGGCGTCTTCCTCGGCCTCGTGGCGATCGGCGTGGCCGCCGCCCTGTTCTTCCGCCGCCTCTCCGAGGCGTACACCAGTTACGTCATCACGACCGTGCGCATCATCCGGCTGTCGGGCGTGCTCAGCCGGAGGGTGAAGTCCATCCCCTGGGTCCGGGTCACCGACCTCTCGATGGAGCAGAAGTTCATCGGGCGCATCCTCGGCTACGCGACGGTCCACATCGAGTCGGCCAACGAGGAGTCGGGGCTGAAGAACCTGAAGGGCATCAGCGACCCGGTGAGGTTCCACTCGTACCTGGTCGACATGGTGGTGGCCAAGCACGGGGCGATCGACAAGGACATCGAGACCCGTCCCGGGAGCGGCGGCCTGCGCCAGCGGCTCCGGAGCGCGCGCGAGCGGGTTCGCGAGCGGTCCCTGAGCGAGGCCGACTGGTCGCCGGGCGCGGCCCCCGACGCCGAGGCCGAGCAGACGGTGGTGGAGCGGGGCACCCGCCCCCTGTCCTCGACCCACCCCTACTACGCCGACCGCCGCCAGGTGATCGTGCACCCGCCGCTCCCGCGGTCGTCGCGCGAGCAGCCGCCGCCGGAGCAGGAGCCCGACGAGGAGGAGGGCGACGATCTGGGCCCGCGGGCCGAGGAGGTCGACGAGTTCGTGGCGGGGTTCCGGCGAGCCGGCGGAGGCGTCCCCTTCCCGCCACGGGAGGACCTCGGCGACCTGTCGGACATCGACCTGTCGGAACCCGACCCCGACGAGACGGGCACGGGCCGCGGCGACAGCCGCTGAGAGGATCCGCGGACGGGCGCACGTCGTTTCTGGCAGCGGTGGGTTCGGTGGGTGTGAACCGGTGCTGCCAGTTGGGG
>JBKHJZ010000150.1:0-7849 GCA_046537875.1 Acidimicrobiia bacterium
GGCGGATCCGGGGGCGGTGGCCGCGGCCCTGGCGGCGGGGGCCGGGACGGCGGCCCGGGGTCGCCCGCCCGCAAGCGCAGCCTCCTCTGGCGGTGGCGGCGACCGCTGTTCCTCGTCGCCCTCGTCGGCCTGGCGCTGCTCGCCGCGGTGGGGGCGGTGTTCGCCAGCACCGAGCTGCCCGAGATGGACCGGCTGGCGCAGTCCAGCTACATCTGCGCCGCCGACGTCGCCGAGGGGTGCGAGGCCGGGAACGCGATGGCGAAGCTCCAGGACGAGGAGAACCGCACCAACGTCGGCTTCGATGACCTCCCCGACGAACTGGTCCAGGCGGTGATCGCCGTGGAGGACCGCGACTTCTTCGAGCACAAGGGCATCGACCCGATGGGCATCGCTCGTGCGCTGTACCGCGATGTCCGGGGGCGGGGGTTCACCCAAGGTGGGTCCACGATCACCCAGCAGTTCGTCAAGAACACGTTCCTGTCGCCCGAGCGGGCTCTCACCCGCAAGGTGAAGGAGGCGGTCCTCAGCGTCAAGCTCGAGCAACAGATGTCGAAGGAGGAGATCCTCGAGGGTTACCTCAACACCATCTACTTCGGCCGGGGCGCCTACGGGGTGGCGGCGGCCAGCCAGGCCTACTTCGGGAAGGACGTGAGCGAGATCGGCCTGGCCGAGGCCACCTACCTCGCGGGCCTCATCCGGGCGCCGGCCCTCGCCGAAGCGTCCGAACATCCCAAGGAGGCGCGCCGTCGCCGCCGCACCGCGCTGGAGGCCATGGAGGAGGAGGGCTACATCACCTCCGACCACGTCGCGATGATCGACGCGGTGCCGTTCGAGGAGCCCTACGTGCGTCCCCTCGACAAGGTGCGGTTGGTCGAGACGCTCAAGCACGCGAAGTACGGAACTCCCTACGTCACGATGTTCGTGAAGCAGGAGCTGAAGCGCCTGGGCTTCAGCGACCAGGAGATCGAGACCGGTGGCCTACGGGTCTACACGTCGCTGCGCTACAAGATGCAGGAGGCGGCGTGGGACGCCGTCACCAGCACGCTCACCGATCCCGAAGATCCCGAAGCGGCCCTCGTGGCCGTGGACGACCAGGGCCTCGTGCGGGCGATGGTGGGGAGCCGCCGCCTCTTCGAGCCCGGGAAGAGCGAGAACAACTTCGCCGTCCGGAGCCTCGGGTCGGACGGCCGGCAGACCGGGTCGATCTTCAAGGCCGTGGCGCTGGCCGAGGCGGTGCGGCTCGACATCTCGCTCGACTCGCGGTTCAAGGCACCGGCGGAGCTCGAGATCCCCGGATGGCTCGACGAGGACGGCAACCCCCAGGCGGTGCGGAACTACGCCGAGAGCGAGCAGGGCGTGCTCAACATCTACGAGGCCACGAAGCAGTCGTCGAACACGGCGTACGCGCAGCTGATGATGGAGCTCGGGCCCCAGCGCGTGGCCGACCTGGCCGAGCGCCTCGGCATCGGCGGTGGCGAGGAGCTCGACCCCAACCCGTCGCTCGTGCTGGGCACGGCCAGCACCACGCCGCTCGAGATGGCCGGCGCGTTCTCGACCTTCCCCAACCGGGGCGTGTACAAGCGGCCCGAGATCGTCACCCGGGTCGAGCAGGTCGACCAGGAGGGCAACGTCACGCTGCTCTACCAGCGCCAGGTCACGGAGGAGCGGATCCTCCCCGAGGCGAAGGCCGACCTGATCAACCACACGCTGCAGGGTGTGATCGAGGACGGCACCGGAACCGGGGCCGACATCGGCAAGCCGGCGGCCGGAAAGACCGGTACGGCCCAGAACAACTGGGACGCCTGGTTCGCCGGGTACGTCCCCAAGCTCACTGCGGTCGTGTGGATGGGCTATCCGGAGGGCAACGTCCCGATGGAGAACGTGCAGGGCGTCTCGACCGTCACCGGCGGCTCGCTGCCCGCGTCCATCTGGCAGAGGTTCATGTCGGTCGCCTCGGGTGACTCGGCCGACGAGTTCGTCAAGGTGCCACCCGAGGCGCTCGAAGCCGGCCAGGTGCTCAACGAGGACCTGCTCACCAGCAAGGAAGCGGCCACCACCACGGTGCTGCCGTTCGGTCACCTCCGCCCCGGCGAGGGCCGCGAGCCGGGCCGGGGTCGCCCGGGGCGGACGACCACGACGACCACGACCCCCACCACCTCGACGAGCTGGGGCGGCGGGTCGCCCACCTGGACCGGGCCGACGACCACCGACACCTCCGTCCTCAGCGGCTGGGGCTGACGTTCGTCGAACCCGGTCAGGGCGTCTGCCGGACCCCGGCGGGGCCGGCCGCCGTCAGCCGCCGGCCAGGGGCTGGTGCGGGTAGTTGGCCCGGCAAGGGGAGCACCAGCGCTCGGTGCCGTCCACCACGTCGACGCGTTCCTCGGCGTCCCACGCCGCCGGCGTGACGTAGACGCGCCGCACGGGCGCCAGATCGTCGGCCGGGGCGCCGCACGAGTCGCAGATGCCGGTCGTCCGGTCGGTGGTCGCGGGATCCGGGCCCGTCGGCATGCGTCGCGAGGTTAGTGGTCTCGGCGGCCGTCGATCTCCGGCGCCGTGTCGCGAGCCGGCCCACGGGCGTGCCGGGGCCCGGTGGGTGCCGGACGCCACTGGAGCGGGGTGTCGCGTGCGCAGTAGCGTGACCGGTGCCGCCGGCAGCCACCCAGGCGCTGGACGGAGAAGGAGGGATGCGCCATGCGCACGCGTACCGTTCCGGCCATCCGCGGGTCCAAGGTACGGACCGGGGCCGACCCGCTCGTGATGGTGACCGCCTACGACGCCCCGGGCGCCCGCCAGGCGCATGCCGCCGGGGTCGACCTGATCCTGGTCGGCGACTCGCTGGCGATGGTGGTGCTCGGGCACGACGACACCCTGCAGGTCACGGTCGCCGACATCGCACACCACACCGGTGCCGTGCGGCGGGGGATCGCGTCGTCCACGACCGAGGGGCCGCCACCGCTCATCGTCGCCGACCTGCCCTGGATGAGCTACCACACGACGCCCGCCGAGGCGGTCCGCAACGCCGCCACGCTGGTGCGGTCCGGCGCGCAGGCCGTGAAGCTGGAGGGCGGCCGCAAGCGCCTGCCGGTGATCGAGGCCATCGTCGACGCCGAGATGCCGGTGATGGGCCACCTCGGGCTGACCCCGCAGTCGCTGCACGCCATGGGCGGGTTCAAGGTGCAGGGGCGCAAGCACGACGCCGCGCTCGAGCTGGTGCGCGACGGCAAGGCGCTGGCCGCGGCCGGCTGCTTCTCGATCGTGCTGGAGGGGATCCCCGACCGGGTCGCGCGCATGGTGACCGAGGCCGTCGACGTCCCGACGATCGGGATCGGCGCCGGTGGCGACTGCGACGGCCAGGTGCTCGTCTACCACGACGTGCTGGGGTTGGAGGATCGGATGGCACCGAAGTTCGTCCGGCGCTACGGCGAGCTGGGCTCGGCCTCGGTGGAGGCGCTCCGCGCGTATGCCGCCGACGTCCGGGCGGGCCGGTTCCCGTCCGACGACGAGAGCTACCACCTCTCGCCCGAGGTGGCGGAGAGCCTGGCCCTCTACGGATCGGGCCGCTGACCGGGCCGTCCACGGGATCGCGGATCGCGGCCCCGTGACAGGATCGGAGGGTGCGTCCCGGACTCAGAGGCATCCACGACCCGCCCGCGCTGCCGGCCCGCCCACCGGTGCAGGTGAGCCGGCGCCGGCCGACGGTGGCCGGATGGCGCCGGGGGTGGCGGGCGGCGCTCGGGTCGTTGACGGCTGTCGTCCTCGCGGCGGGTGGCGCCGTGGCCTGTGGGGACGGTGGCGAGCGGTCCACGGAACCGACCCGCTCGACACCGACGGGCCCGGTCGGCGACGCGGAGATCCTGGCGCTGGCCGGTGGGGCGCCGGCGGCCGGCGGCGCAGGGCTCGACGAGCCCCCGGGGCCGCCCGCTCGCGACCTGCTCGAGGGCTTCGGCGAGGTCGCCATCGCGATCACGGCGCCCGACGGCACCGTGGCCGGGTGGTGCGTGCTGGTGGCGGCCTCGGTGCGTCAGCGGACACAGGGGCTCATGGGGGTCACGGATCTCGGCGGCTACGCGGGCATGGTCTTCGTGTACGCCGAGGACGACATGGGCGGCTTCCACATGCGGAGCACGCCGATGCCCCTCTCGATCGCGTGGTTCGACGCCGACGGAGAGCTGGTGTCGACGGCCGACATGACGCCCTGCCTCGGACGCGCCTGGTGCCGGTCGTACCGCCCGGGCGAGCGCTACCGCTTCGCGCTGGAGGTTCCCCAGGGTGACCTCGCCCGGCTGGGCGTGACCCCCGGAAGCCGCCTGGCGCTCGGCGGGGAGTGCGCCGCCTGACGACGGTCCACTCCGGTGGTCATCACCCCCGGCGTCCGGCCCGGGTGGCGGGAGTGGCGCCGCGGCCGGGCCGATGACCCCCCGGCGATGCCGACACCCCTCGTCCGGCCTCGTTGTCACACCCCCGTGCGATCATCCGGGATGTGAGGAGCTGTCCCATCGCCCGCTACAGTTTCCAGGTTCCGATTCGACCCTGCTCCGCACCGCGGGGCCCCGGCGCTGCCGGGTCCGAAGGGAGGTGAGCGCTCGCCGTGCGAGCCTACGAACTCATGGTCATCATCGACGCCGAGCTCGACGACGGGGCGATCGATGCCACGGTCAAGCGCATCGCCGACCTCGTCGGCCAGCGCGGTGCCACCGTGAAGAACCAGGACCGCTGGGGCCGCCGCCGATTCGCGTACGAGATCGACCACAAGCACGAGGGCTACTACGTGGTCTACGAGTTCACCGGCGGCACCGAGCTCGACCGGCTCGAGCGGGCGCTGCGACTCGCGGACGAGACCGTCCGCCACAAGCTGGTGCGGCTGCCCGACACCGAGGCCGCTCGTCGCGGCCTGTTCGAGCACGCCGCGAGCTGAGGGAGGCAGCCGTGTCATCCAACGTCACCATCGTGGGCAACCTCACCCGCGACCCGGAGCTCCGCTTCACCCCGGCCGGGGCACCGGTCACCACCTTCGGTGTCGCCGTCAACCGGCGGTGGCAGAACCGCGAGACCCAGCAGTGGGAGGAGAGCACGTCGTTCTTCAACGTCACGTGCTGGCGCGATCTCGCGCAGAACGTCAGCGAGTCGCTCGAGAAGGGGGCACGGGTGGTGGTCTCCGGCCGCCTCGAGCAGCGCTCGTGGGAGACGCAGGACGGCGAGCGCCGCTCGGTCGTCGAGATCGTCGCCGACGACGTCGGCCCCAGCCTCCGCTGGGCGACGGCCGAGGTGAACCGCAACGAGCGTCGTGACGGCGGCGGCGGGTGGAGCGGCGGTGGCGGCGGTGGCGGCGGTGGCGGCCGCACGGTCACGAACGAGCCCGCCCCAACCCCCGGTCCCGACGAGGAGCCGTTCTGATGGCAAAGTCCCGCTCGAAGAACAAGGACAACGCCCGCAGGGCCAAGAAGAAGACCAGCATCCTCAGCACCGAGCACATCGAGTACGTCGATTGGAAGGATGTGAACCTGCTGCGGCGCTTCATGTCCGACCGATCGAAGGTCCGGGCGCGCCGCGTCACCGGCAACAACTCGCAGCAGCAGAAGGATGTCGCCCGGGCCATCAAGAACGCCCGGGAGATGGCGCTGCTCCCCTACGTCACGCGCATCACCCAGCAGCGTGGCGGCCGCGATCGCGGCCGCGATCGGGGCGAGCGCACGCCCCGCGACGACCGGGCGCCGCGGCCGACCGCTCCGCCGCCCCAGGGGTCCCCGGGTGCCGGCGCTCCCGAGCCGGCACGGGCCGAGGCCGACGGAGAGGCGCGATGAGGGTCATCCTCCGCACCGACATCGACCAGCTCGGCAAGCGCGGCGACGTGCTCGAGGTGGCCGATGGCTACGCCCGCAACTACCTGGTTCCCAAGGGCATGGCCATCAAGGCCACGGCGGGGGCCACGGCGCAGGCGGCGGCCATGCGCCGTGCGCGTGACCTGCGTGACGCGCAGGATCGGGCGGCGGCGGAAGAGGTGGCCACCACCCTCGTGCCGAAGGTGATCACGGTGGCGGCCCGGGCCGGCAGCGAGGGGCGGCTGTTCGGCTCGGTCACCTCCACCGACGTGGCCGCTGCGGTCGAGCGGCAGGCGGGGGTGGTGATCGACCGCCGGAAGTTCCAGCTGGGCGAGCCCATCAAGTCGCTGGGTACCCACACCATCCCGGTGAAGCTCCACACCGAGGTCGAGTTCCCCGTCACGGTCGACGTCGTCGCCGAGTGACCAGCAGCCACGCGGGGCGGCCCCGATGGGGGCCCGCCCGATGGTTGCTCGCGCCCGTACACAGCTCATCCACATCCGACCGCCCGCTGTCCACAGGATTTCCCCCGGGTTGTCCCTCTTCCTCCCCACAGGGGCCCGCTGCGAGGGTGAAGGCTCGCCATGGTCGATCTCGACGCAACCGCGCCACGCCGACACGGGCGGAGCAGCCGCGTCCCACCCCACGACATCCAGGCCGAGGAGTCGCTTCTCGGCGCCATGATGCTCGACGGCGAGGCCATCGCCGTGGCCGCGGGCGTGCTGCGTGCCGACGACTTCTACAAGCCGGCCCACGCGCACATCTACGACGCGATCCACGCCCTGTACGCCTCGGGGCAGCCGGTCGATCCGGTCACGGTGGCCGACGAGCTGCGTCGCAACGGGCTGCTCGAGCAGGTCGGCGGGCACCAGGTGCTGGTCGACATCATGGCCTCCACCCCCGCCACCACCAACGCCGCGGGCTACGCGCGCATCATCGAGGAGCACGCACTGCTGCGGCGGCTGATCGCGGTGGCCGGCGAGATCGCCGAGCTCGGGTACTCGCTGCCCGAGGACATCACCAAGGCCCTCGACCGGGCCGAGTCGATGGTCTACGACGTCAACCAGCGACGCGTCACCGACACCACCGCCAAGATCGAAGACCTGCTCGGCGCCAACCTCGACCGGCTCGAGCATCTCTACGGTCGGGGCGAGGCCATCACCGGCGTGCCCACCGGGTACCTCGACCTCGACGAGCTTCTGTCGGGCCTGCAGCCGAGCTCGCTGGTGGTGGTCGGCGCCCGCCCCTCGATGGGGAAGTGCGTCGCCTGGGACACCCCGATCGTCGATCCGGCCACCGGCGGGGTCCGCACGGCGGCCGAGGTTCATGCGGCCGGCCTGGCCGGCCACGACGTGTCGGTGGCTGCGCTGGCGGTCGACGGTCGTGTGGTCCCGGTGCGGCCGGGCGCGTTCGTCGACGACGGCCGCAAGCCCGTGTACCGCGTGCGCACCCGCTCGGGCCGCGTCGTGCGCACCACAGCCAGCCACCCGTTCCTCACCCCGGGCGGCTGGCGCCCCCTGGCCGATCTCGGCGTCGGCCAGCACATCGGCGTTCCCGCGGCCCTGCCGGTGTTCGGGTCCGAGGAGCTGACACCCGGTGAGGTGACGGCTCTGGCCCGGGCGGTCGTCGCGCCGGGCGGCGCCGGTTCCGGGCCGGCCACCGAGCGCCGGGTGCCGGCGCAGGTGTTCCGGCTGCGCCGCCCCCTGCTCGCCCGCTTCCTGCGCGAGGTCCTCGCCCGCACCGGCTCGGTGTGGCGCGCCGCCGGTGACGGCCCGGAGCGCGTGCAGCTCACCGTGCGCTCCGAGCGCCTGGCGCGCGACCTGCAGCACCTGCTGCTGCGCTTCGGCATCTGCACCGACATCACCCGGGCGGTGGTCGCCGTCGACGACGCCACCTGGGTGGCGTACGACGTGTCGGTGCAAGACGCCGGCCGGCTCACCGCCCTCGGCGACGGGACCGGCCGGCTCACCGCTCCCGGCGACGGCGGCGGCGCCCCCGCCGGCGTGGGCGCGGGGAGCGCGGGCATCGCC
>JBKHJZ010000151.1:0-7813 GCA_046537875.1 Acidimicrobiia bacterium
GGGGCCGACGGGAAGCGTCGCCCGCCCTGGGCACGGGGCACGCGCCGGCGTACGCTCGCGCCACCCGCGACGCCACGGAGGTTGGTCCATGGCAGAGGGAAGCCGGGTGGGGGCTGACCGCCCCGTGACGCCGCCCGACCGCGCGGCGCGCAAGCGGTCGCGGGTCAGGCTGCTCCAGCGGTACGTGTTCAATCCCTGGACGAAGCTCGCCGCCTGGGCCGGGCTCGCCCCCGGGCTGGTGCTGGTCGAGACCACCGGGCGCCGGTCGGGCAAACGGCGCCGCAACGTGGTCGGCATGTACGTCGAGGGCGGCACGGGGTGGGTCGTCGCCGAGCAGGGGCGCCACGCCGGCTACGTCCGCAACCTGGAGGCGCACCCGGACGTGCGGGTGCGACGCCGGTGCCGGTGGCATCCCGCCCGGGCCCACGTGGTGCCCGACGACGACCCGCGGGCGCGGCTGGGGCGCTTCCGGGTGCCCGGCCAGGCCGCAGCGGTGACCCGCTTCGGCACCGACCTGCTGACCATCCGGTTCGACTTCGACCGCGAGCCCTGACGGGGCTGCCCCGCAGGCCGCGACCGGTGCGACCGGGTGTCGCGGTGCCCACCTACGATGGGCGCACCCATGGCTGCTCCCGACGCTCCCCAGCCGCCCGCGACGCGCGACGCCGTGGACGGTCTCAACCCCGTCCAGGGCGACGCCGTCACCCACCCCGAGGGGCCGTTGCTGGTGGTGGCGGGCGCCGGGTCGGGCAAGACGCGCGTGCTCACCCACCGCATCGCCCACCTCATCCGCGAGGGGGGTGTCAGCCCGTTCGAGATCCTCGCCATCACGTTCACCAACAAGGCCGCCGACGAGATGAAGGCGCGGGTGGCGGCGCTGGTGGGCCCGGTGGCCCAGAAGATGTGGGTCTCCACGTTCCACTCGGCGTGCGTGCGCATGCTGCGGCGCGACGCCGACAAGCTCGGCTACCCGCGCCAGTTCACGATCTACGACCAGGCCGACGCGGTCCGCCTCACCGGCTACGTCATCCGCGACCTCGGGCTCGACTCCAAGCGCTTCCCCCCGCGGTCGGTGCACGCCGCCATCAGCGCCGCCAAGAACGACGGCGTCGACGCCGCCACCTACGCCGAGCGGGCCGGCAACCTGTTCGAGCGCAAGATCGCCGAGGTGTTCACCGAGTACCAGACCCGGCTCCACCGGGCCGGCTCGATGGACTTCGACGACCTGCTGGGCCAGGCCCTGCGCCTGCTGCGCGAGCACCCCGACGTGCTCCAGCACTACCAGCGGCGCTTCCGGCACATCCTCGTCGACGAGTACCAGGACACCAACCGGGTGCAGAACGAGCTGGTGCTGCTGCTCGCCGCCGACCACCGCAACGTCTGCGTCGTCGGCGACCAGGACCAGTGCCTGCCGGCCGACACCCTGGTCCGCACACCCGGCGGTCAGGTCCCGGTGGCATCGCTGGAGGTCGGCGACGCCGTGGTCGGCACCGGGGCGGCCGGCCGCCCGGTGGTCGGCCGCATCACCGCGGCCCACCGGCGACACCACACGGGCCGGCTCTACGGCGTGCGGGCCGGTGGGCACGAGCTGCGGGGCACACCCCACCACATCGTCCTCGCCGACCCGGCGCTCGAGCCCGACCACCACATCGTCTACCTGATGGAGCGCATCGACCGCGGCTTCCGCATCGGGCTGACGAAGAGCGTGCGTCCGGTCGCCCCCGGGCGGTTCGAGCAGGGCATCCGGGTCCGCATCAACCAGGAGCACGCCGACCGGGCCTGGATCCTGCAGGTGTGCGACACCCGGGAGGAAGCGGCCTACCACGAGGCCCTCTGCGCCGCCCGCTACGGTCTGCCCACCGCCCTCTTCCACGGGCTGGGGCGCAACCTCGGGATGGGCGAGGACTGGCTCGACCGGCTCTACCTCGAGCTCGACACCCGATCGGCCGTCAAGCAGCTCGTCGCCGATCTCGACCTGCACCCCGCCTTTCCGCACTACACGCCGGCCAACGGCGGTCGCCGGCAGACCTTGAACCTCACCATGTACTCCGACCACCGGTCCGGCGACGTGGGCTACCACCGGGTGCAGTGGTCGTCGAACCGGCAGTCGATCGCCGAGCGCCTGCGGGCCGCCGGGTTCGCCGTGCGGGCGGGCAAGCCGGGCAGCTACCGCGTCGAGACCTCGTTCAAGGCGTACCCCGAGGCGCTGGCGTTCGCCCGGCGCATGGCCGCCGCCGGAGGGCTGGACATCCGCCGGCGTGCGGTCATCGGGGGCAGGATCTACGCGTTCATGCCGCTCGCCCACCTGCGGGAGGGCATGAAGGTGCTGGTCGAGGGCGACGACGGGCTGGTCGAGCAGCGCGTCGACGCGATCGACGTCGAAGACCACGACGGCCCCGTGCACGACCTGGAGGTTGCGCCCACCCACACCTACATCGCCGATCGCGTGCTGGTGCACAACAGCATCTACGCCTTCCGGGGCGCCGACATGCGCAACATCGTGGAGTTCGAGGACGCCTTCCCCGACACCACGGTGGTGCTGCTCGAGCAGAACTACCGCTCGACCCAGACCATCCTCGACGCGGCCAACGCGGTCATCTCCCACAACCTGAGCCGCAAGCCCAAGGAGCTGTGGACCGACCAGGGCGCCGGCGACCCGATCGTCCGCTACCACGCAGACGACGAGGTCGACGAGGCCCAGTGGATCGCCCGCGAGATCGCCCGGCTGCACGACACCTCCGAGGTCGGCAGCATCACCCGGCACGCCCGCGCCGTCGAGCCCCGCGACGCCGGGGACGGCGGGGAGGACGGGCGCCTCCGCTGGGGCGACATCGCGGTCTTCTACCGCACCAACGCCCAGAGCCGCGTGCTGGAGGAGCACCTCACCCGGGTCGGCATCCCGTACCGGGTGCTCGGTGGCACCCGCTTCTACGACCGCAGGGAGATCAAGGACGCCATCGCCTACCTGCGGTCGGTGGTCAACCCGGTCGACGAGGTGTCGATCAAGCGTGTGCTCAACGAGCCGAAGCGGGGCGTGGGCAACACCTCGGTCGGCCGGCTCGACGCCTGGGCCGCGGCGCACGGCGCGTCGTTCATGGACGCGCTGCGTCGCGCCGACGACGCCGGGGTGTCCGGCAAGGCCCTGCGCGGCATCGAGTCGTTCCTCGCGCTGCTCGACGGGGTCGACGACCTCACGGGCGGCGGCCCCGGGCCCCTTCTCCAGGCGCTCCTCGAGCGGTCGGGCTACCTCGACGCGCTGGAGCGCGAGCGCACCATCGAGGCGGAGGGCCGGCTGGAGAACCTGGCCGAGCTGGTGGGATCGGCCGGCGAGGTCGACTCGATCGACGAGTTCCTCGAGCAGATCAGCCTGGTGACCGACGTCGACGACCTCGACGAGAGCGACCGGTCGTCGGTGGTGCTGATGACCCTCCACTCGGCCAAGGGCCTGGAGTTCCCGGTGGTGTTCCTCATCGGCCTGGAGGACGGGGTGTTCCCGCACCTCCGGTCGCTCACCGATCCCGACCAGCTCGAGGAGGAGCGGCGCCTGGCGTACGTGGGGATCACCCGTGCCCGCCAGCGCCTGTACCTCACCCACGCCTGGAGCCGCACGCTGTTCGGCGGCACCCAGTACAACCCGCCCAGCCGCTTCCTCGACGAGATCCCGGCCGAGCTCGTGCACGACATCGAGGGCAACCGGCGGGCGAGCCGCGGCGGGCGGATCTGGGGTGCCGGAGGCCGCGACCGGGGCGGCGCCGGCGCGGCGGGCGGCGACCGGGCACTGCGGGTCGCGGCCGGGCGCGACCGCATCGTCGAGAACGCGCTGCGGCCGCGACTCCCGGCGCGCAGCGGCGCGGAGTCGCTCGGCCTGAAGGTCGGCGACGACGTGCGCCACAAGACGTTCGGCGAGGGCGTCATCCTCGACATGAGCGGCAGCGGCGAGAAGACCGAGGTGCTCGTCCGCTTCCGCGGCGTGGGGGAGAAGCGGCTGCTCCTGTCGTGGGCGCCGCTCGAGAAGGCGTGAGCCGACCGGGTCGTCACCGCGGTCGACCGCTCCGGCTGCGCCTGCGCCGACGACCGGGCGCGCGATCATGCGGCGCGGATGTGTCGGTCTGATGTCGCTTCGCAGGTGAACCTCCACAGGCCGTCGAGCGTCAGGTAGACAACGGCATGCCGCTCAGGCGGGCTGGGACGGGTCGGCGCGCATCACGGCACCCGATGCGCCGACTCCTGCCATCTCCGTCGCCGCGGCGACCTCCGCGAACCCAGGAGCAGTGACCTCGTGCCCCGCATCCCACGACTGGCAGGTAGATCCCGGTGGCTGGTGCCCACCGCCGTCGGTGCGGCCCTCGTGGTCGGCCTGGGTACCACCGCGCTCGCCGGCGGGCTCCCGGGCGGCGATTCGTCGGACACCGAGGCCTCGGGTCGGGACGCGGGCAGCGACGTGGTCGCAGAGACGACCACCACCGAGGCACCCACCACCACCGCACCGACCACCACCACGACCACGGCGCCGACCACCACGGTTCCGCCCACGACCACCACCACCGCACCACCACCGCCTCCGGAGGCCGACGGCGTGCTCGAGCTGGGGGAGAGCGGCGATGCGGTGCTCAAGCTCCAGAACCGGCTGACCGAGCTCGGCTACTGGCTGGGCAAGCCCGACGGCAACTACGGGCAGCTCACCCGCCAGGCCGTCATGGCGTTCCAGAAGGTGGAGGGTCTCGGGCGGGACGGTGTCGCCGGACCGGCCACCCAGGAGCGACTCCCAGCGGCCGGTCGACCCAAGGCGCAGGCCGGCAACGGCATCGAGATCGACCTCCAGCGCCAGGTGCTGTTCCTGGTGGAGGGCGGTCATGTGCGGTGGGCGCTGAACGCCTCCACCGGCAACGGCGAGGCCTACGCCAGCCCCACCGGTCGTGACGCCGTGGCGGTCACGCCGACGGGCAAGTTCCGGGTGGAGCGCCAGATCGACGGCACGCGTGAGGCGCCGCTCGGCACCCTGTACCGGCCCAAGTACTTCATCGGCGGCATCGCGGTGCACGGCTCGGGCAGCGTCCCGGCGTTCCCGGCCTCGCACGGGTGCGTCCGGGTGACCAACTCGGCGATGGACATGGTCTGGTCGAGCGGCCTGGCCGCGATGGGCGCCCCGGTGCTCGTCCACTGACCCCTTCGGGGCCTCACCACCGTCCGGCGGACGGGACGCGGCCCCCGGGTCACGCGGTCGGCGGGCCCCGGTACTCGAAGTGCGATGCGTCCGGCAGCAGCCAGTCGCCGCCCCACGTGAACCCCCAGCGGGCGAGCACCTCGACGAGCCGAGGGTCCTGCGCTGAGTCCAGCCCGGTCCGGTTCTGCTGGTAGTTCAGGTCGACCGCCACCCCCCAGGCGTGGTGCGACACGCCCTCACCCGGGCGGATCAGCCGCGGGGCCCAGCACCCGGCGAAGAGCTCGCGGTCGACCAGTCCGGCGAGGTTGGCGTCCTCGAGCTCTCCCAGTGCACCCGCCAGCGCGTCGATCACGTCGCGGTGGCACCGGACCCGGCCCAGGATCGGCACCTCGCGGACGACCAGGTGCTCGGCCCGCCAGCCCGGGTCCTGCTCGAACTGCCGGCCGTCCCGCCCGCCACCGGGCAGGCGGCGGTAGGAGAACTCGCCGAACCGCTCCTTGAGCTGGACCTGCGTGAGGACGCCGTCGCCGTGCCGGAGGAACGGCGTCTCGCCCGGGCCGCGGAACCGTACCCGCCGGTCGTCGCCGGCCAGCGCCTCCCGCAGCGCGGCCTCCACGGCGGCCCGGTCGCCGTCGTGGAACGCCAGCAGGTAGCGGTCGGTCCGCACGCCCAGCCGCTCCCCGGTCGGGTGCGTGATCGCCAGCTCGGCCCCGCCGATCGTCGCGTCGTCGACGATCCCGGCCACGACCACCGAGCGACCCCCGGCCAGCTCGACGACCGCACCGGGAGCGAGCCTGCGCAGGTTCGCCGAGGTGCGCCCGAGCAGCGCCTCGCCGTCGCCCAGGGCGGCCACCGTGGCGCGGTCGGCGACGGGAACCAGCGGGGCGTGGCTCGCCGGGTCGATCGCCACCGCGTCGAGCGGCACCGCCCACCCCCGTCGGAGGTCGTCCACCGTCCGCCCCTCGTCGTCGCGCGAGCCGACCATGTCGACCACGTCCCCCCGGACCACCGAGGTGCCGATCACCGACGGGTGGGCGCCCGCCGCACCCGCGAGCCGGGGATCGAGGCCTCCGGAGGTCCAGGCGAGCAGGACGTCGGGGGCGGGCTCGGGGAGCGGGGCCGCGGATGCGGGCACGGTGCCCGGGGTGGGAGGGCGGAGGTCCGGCCGGTCGCCGCCCCCCTGCACGGCGTGCATCGCCGCACCGCCCGTCGCCAGGCCGACGGCCGCGGCGGTGACGACCGTGAGCGCCAGCAGGGCGGTGCGGGCGTGGCGCGCCAGCGGGTGCGGTCGGCCGCTGCGCCCGGTCACGGCGCGACCCCTGGAGGGGGGTCTTGCGGCACCGGCTCGAGTCGGGCGGCGATGGCCAGCAGCTCCTCCGGCGAGAGGGCGGGCGACCGCAGGCTGTGCGAGGAGCCTCCCTCCAGCCACTCCAGCTCGCCCCGCTCGGCGCTGTAGCGGCCGGCGACGCCCCGGACCCGCACGCCCACCTCGTCGCCGGTCGGTGGCGGCAGGGTGCGCGAGGCGACGTCGACCAGCGTCACCGTGCGGTCGCCGGGTCCCGCGTGGACCTGTGTCACCGTCCCGTCGCCGCCCAGGCGGATCGCCGGAGGTCCGAAGCCGTCGATGCCGGCGGCGACGAGCAGGCCGGGGCGGGCGGTCACGGCCTCGTCGAGGGTGGCGGTGGCCGCCTCGCGCCAGTGCTCCGGCACCGCGACCCCGACGACGCCGAGCCCTTCGGCGATCTCTCGCAGGCGCCGCTCGGGGACGCTGCCGGCGACCACGACGTCGATGCCGTCGGCGTGCAGCCCGATGCGGCGCCCGTCCTCGCTCACGTAGCCCCGGCCGGCGTCGCCGAGATCCACCTCGCGCACGTGCGCGCCGAGGTCGCCGAACAGGCGGGGGGCCCGCCAGTCGCGGGTGGCGCGGACGGTGAGCCAGGCCCGGCCGTCCGACCACGTGCGCACCGAGACCGTCGGCCCGGTCTCGGTGTCCACCGTGCCCGCCCGGTAGGGGCTCCACGATGCCGGCAGCCCGTCGGGCACCGGTGCGTCGGGGGCCTCGCCGGCCGCGAACCCGGCGTCGACGACCTGCGACGGCCCGGCTCCGGCGGGGGCCGCGAACGCCCCGGGTGGGACGCCGGCGTTGATCGCGACCTCGTCGAGCGCGACGCGCAGCACGGGCTCGCCCGGCGCATCGTCGTAGCCCCGGGCCTCGGCCCAGCGGCGCCGGCCGGCATCCGCGCCGGCCCGCACCACCACGTCGAGCGGCACGAGGTGCTCGGCGTCGAGCCACACGTCGACGGGATCGGTCGGGTGCACCTCGCGGAGGTCCCCGGCGGGTGACAGCCCGTCGAGGAACGGGGCGAGCTGGGCGGCCGGCACCACCACCCCCACGGCCCGGCGGCCGGCGATCGAGCGCTCCCCCAGGCTCGGAGGCTCCGCGGCCAAGGTGAAGCTGTCGACCGGGGTCACGAGATCCAGTGGGACGGGGGCCGCCGGGGAGAACGGCTCCCGCCCCGTCATCGCCCGCACCGAGCGCAGCGGCCCGTCGGGGCAGCGGACCCGGCCGGGCGCGGGGGAGCAGCGGCGGCCGGCGGCCAGCCACCAGCGGTCGCCGTCGACGACGAGGTCGACGTCGCCCTCGCGCAG
>JBKHJZ010000152.1:0-7731 GCA_046537875.1 Acidimicrobiia bacterium
GCCGGCCGGCGGGGGCGATGGCACCGGCGACGGCGACACCGGGGCCTCGGCGGGCGGCGGGGACGCGACCTCAGGGGGGTAGATGAGGGCAGTCGTCCTCGTCGGGGGGTTCGGCACGCGGCTCCGCCCGCTCACCCGGAGCCGACCGAAGCAGATGCTGCCGGTGGTCAACCGGCCGATGATCGAGCACGTGGTGGGGCACCTCACCGCCTACGGGGTGGACGACGTGGTGCTCTCGCTGGGCTACCGCCCCGACGCCTTCGTGGCCGCCTACCCCGACGGCCGGTGCGCAGGGGCGAGCCTGCACTACGCGGTCGAGCCGGAGCCGCTCGACACCGGGGGCGCCATCCGGTTCGCGGCCACCGACGCCGGCATCGACCAGCGCTTCCTGGTGCTCAACGGCGACGTGCTCACCGACCTCGACATCGGGGAGCTCGTGGAGCTGCACGTCGCCCGGGCCGCGGAGGCCACGATCGCGCTCCACCGCGTCGACGATCCCTCGCGCTACGGGGTGGTGCCCACCGACGACCGGGGACGGGTCCTCGAGTTCGTCGAGAAGCCGCCGCCCGGTCAAGCCCCGACCGACCTCATCAACGCAGGCACCTACGTGCTCGAGCCGTCGGTGATCGATCGCATCCCCGGCGGCCGCCGGGTGTCGGTGGAGCGCGACACGTTCCCGGCGCTGGCGGCGGAGGGACGGCTCTACGCGTTCGACGACCACACCTACTGGATCGACGCCGGCACCCCCCAGCACTACATCGAGGCCCAGCTCGACCTGCTCGACGGCCTGCGGGGCGACCCGGTCGACGGCGTGCACCCCACGGCGCGCATCCACCCCGATGCGACCGTCAAGCGCTCGGTCGTCGGACCGGGTGCGGTGGTGGCCGCCGGCGCGCGGGTCGAGGGATCGGTGCTGCTCGGCGGGGTGGACGTGGGACGCGACGCCACGGTCGAGGGATCGGTCGTCGGGGGCGGCGCAGTCATCGGGGCGGGCGCCCAGGTGCTGGGCTGCAGCGTGATCGGTCACGACCACGTCGTCGAGCCCGGTCGCCGGCTCGACGGCGACCGGGTGCCGCTGGAGCAGGCGTGAGGACCCTGGTGACCGGGGGAGCCGGCTTCATCGGGTCGACATTGGTCGACCGGTTGCTGGCGGAGGGGCACGAGGTGGACGTGCTCGACGACCTGTCGTCGGGCTCGCTCGCCAACCTCACCGAGGCCCGCGCCGACCGGACCAGGCGGTTCACGTTCCACCAGATCGACATCCGCGACCAGCACGTGGCCGAGCTGATCGCCCGCCGCCGGCCCGAGGTCGTGTTCCACCTCGCAGCGCAGGCCGACGTCCGGGTGTCGGTGGCGCGGCCGGCGTTCGATGCCGAGGTGAACCTGATCGGCACCATCAACGTGCTGGAGGGTGCCCGGGCCGCCGCTGCCCGCAAGGTGGTGTTCGCGTCGAGCGGCGGCACGATCTACGGCGAGGCCGCCCCCTCCGACCTGCCCTGCCGGGAGTCGCACCCGCAGGTGCCGGTCTCTCCCTACGGCGTCACCAAGAAGGTGGCGCTCGACTACCTCAACGTCTACCGCCAGCTCTACGGCATCGAGTTCACCGCGCTGGCGCTCGCCAACGTGTACGGCCCGCGCCAGGATCCCCACGGGGAGGCCGGGGTGGTCGCGATCTTCGCGGGCAAGCTCCTGTCGGGCGTCCCGTGCACGATCTACGGCGACGGGGAGCAGACCCGCGACTACGTCTACGTCGACGACGTCGTCGACGCGTTCGTGCGGGCCGCCGCCAAGGGCAGCGGGCTCCTCATCAACGTCGGCACCGGGATGGAGACCTCGGTGAACCAGCTCTACGCGGTGATGGCGGCGGCGGCCGGGGTCGGTGCGCCGGCCGCCACGGCGCCCGAACGCCCGGGGGAGCTGCGCCGGTCGGCGCTCGACCCGGGCCGCGCCGCGATCCACCTGGGCTGGAGGCCCTGGACCGGGCTGGACGAGGGCACGGGCCGGGTCCTCGACTGGTTCAAGCGCCGCGACGGCTGACGGCCGAGCGGCAGGGCCGTGCGTGGGCTGGGAAGAGTACGGGATTGGCGGTGTGAGCCAGGGCCGCACAGCGAGGCCTCCCGGCGGCACGGCTGAGCGGCACGCCCGTGCGTGGGCCAGCCCGGTGTCGGGCGATGTCAGCGGAAGAGGTCCTCGGCCGGCGATCGCACCACCTCGGCACGCACGCCGCCGCGGCCGTTGGCGCGGCCTCCGGTGGAAACCAGCCACGACGGGTCGACGCCCCTGACCACCGCGGCGCAGATCCTGTCGGCCTTGCCCATCACCAGGTCTGCGGCCGCGGCGAGCTCGTCGACGACGCACACCTCGGTCACCGCCAGCTCCCGCCCGTGGCCGTCGGCGGTCCCCCGGAGGTCGACGACGGCCCGGATGCCGGCGCAGCCGATCGCGACGTCGGTGAGGCCCTGGCGCCACGGACGGCCGAACGTGTCGCTGATGACGACCGCCACCGTGACGTCACGCCGGGCCCGGAGGCCGTCGCGCAGCCGCCGGGCCGAGCGGTCGGGGTCTTCGGGGAGCAGTGCGGCCCAGCCGTCCTCGACGTTCGACATGTCGACGCCCGCGTTGGCGCACACGAAGCCGTGGCGGGTCTCCGCGATGACCAGCTCGCCGCGGCGTCGCAGCACGCGGACCGACTCGCCCTCGATGACGCGGGCCTTCGAGCCGGGATCCCCGGGGTCGATCGGCACCAGTTGGGCCTCGGCCTTCGACACCACCTTCTGTGTGACCACCAGGACGTCACCGTCCGTGAGGTCGCGGGCGGCGTCGGCGAGCAACGAGGCGAGGTCGTCGCCCGGACGCACCTCGCCGATGCCCTCGACCGGCAGGATCTCGAGCCGCCGACCCATCGGTGCCACCTCTCCGTCGCTACGGCGGGCCCGCCGCCGGCGGACCGCGCCCGATCACCCTCGTCGTGCTGGCCGCAGGCGCACGCGCGCCTGCGGTGACGCCCCGTGGTCACCGGCCCGGGCTGCGGTGCGTGCCGATCAGAGGCCGAGCACGACCGTGCACAGCTCGGCGGCCGAGGGCGGATCCCGCATGATCGTGTCGGTCACCACGCAGTGCAAACCCGCTGCTCGGACGGCCTGCTCGTGCTGGTCGTCCAGGCTGTCGAGCACCAGGGTTCCGGCCACCGGCGCGTACAGCCGGGCGACGCCCGCCGCCGACGGCTCGTGGCCGAGCTCCGCGAGCAGGCGGTCGGCGGGGCCCTTGAGGGCCCGGCCACCCACGATGGGCGATACCGCCACCACGTCGTGGCGCCGGGCCTCGACGGCGGCCCGCACCCCGGGAACCTCGAGCACGGGACCGATCGACACGATCGGGTTCGACGGGGCGATCACGATCCGGTCGGCCAGCCGGATCGCGTCGAGCACGCCGGGCGCGGGTCGCGCCGTGGCCGTGCCCTCGATCCGCACCCCCGTGACGGGCACGGCGTGGCGGAGCCGCACGAAGTAGTCCTGGAACGCCACCTCCGATCCCGCCTCGGCGTGGGGGCCGCCGAGGGTGATCATCGTGCGGACGGCGTCGTCGGTCACGGGCAGCACGTCGAGCCCCAGGCCCCAGGCGGCCGCGATCTCGGCGGTCACCTGCGACAGCGGTGCCCCCTCGGACAGGCGGCGGGTGCGGTGCAGGTGCGTGGCGAGGTCGCGGTCGCCCAGCCGGAACCAGGTGGGACCGCCGTAGCGCTCCAGCGCCTCCATGGCGTGCCAGGTCTCGTCGCGCAGGCCCCAGCCCCGCTCCGGGTCGATGGCGCCCGCCAGCGTGTACACCACCGTGTCCAGGTCGGGGCTGATGGCCAGGCCGTGCAGCACCGTGTCGTCGGCCACGTTGACGACGGCGGTGACGCAGGCAGGGTCGACCACCCGCACCAGGCCGGCCAGCAGTCGGGCGGCGCCGACACCTCCCGCCAGCACCGTGACACGCACCTGCGCGCCGGGGGTGCGGGCGGCGGCCGGCGTCACGCGATGCCCCTGAGCCTTCCTTCGAGCAGCGCGAGATCGGCGTCGACCATCAGCTCCACCAGCTCGTTGAACGTGGTGCGGGGCTCCCAGCCGAGCACCTTGCGGGCCTTGGAGGCATCGCCCACCAGCAGGTCGACCTCGGCGGGGCGGAAGAACCGCTCGTCGACCACCACGTACCGCTCCCAGTCGAGGCCGACGCGGTCGAACGCCAGCTGGCAGAACTCCCGCACCGTGTGGGTCTGGCCGGTGGCCACCACGTAGTCGTCGGGCTCGTCCTGCTGGAGCATCAGCCACATGGCCTCGACGTAGTCGCCGGCGTAGCCCCAGTCGCGCTTGGAGTCGAGGTTGCCCATGCGCAGCTCGCTGGCGAGCCCCAGCTTGATGCGGGCGGCGCCGTGGGAGATCTTGCGGGTCGAGAACTCGAGGCCGCGGCGGGGGCCCTCGTGGTTGAACAGGATGCCGCTGGTGGCGTGCAAGTCGTAGGACTCGCGGTAGTTCACCGTGATCCAGTGGCCGTACACCTTGGCGACGCCGTAGGGCGAACGGGGGTAGAAGGGCGTGGTCTCCCGCTGGGGCGTCTCCAGCACCTTGCCGAACATCTCGCTCGAGCTCGCCTGGTAGTAGCGGATGTCGGGATCGATCGTGCGGATGGCGTCGAGCATGCGGGTCACGCCCAGTGCCGTGAACTCGCCGGTGAGCACCGGCTGCTGCCACGACGTGGGGACGAACGACTGGGCGGCGAGGTTGTAGACCTCGCTCGGTCGGTGCTCCTGGAGGATCGACAGGATCGAGACCTGGTCGAGCAGGTCGCCGTGCACGAACTGGATCCGGTCCTGCAGGTGACCGATGCGCTCCCAGTTGACGGTGCTGGTGCGGCGGACCATGCCGAGCACCTCGTAGCCCTTGTCGAGCAGCAGCTCTGCGAGGTGGGAGCCGTCCTGACCGGTGATGCCGGTGATGAGCGCTCGCTTGGTCGTCACGTTGGGGTCTCCTCCGAGAGGCCACGCCGGCGGTCGAGCCCCGGGCGGCGAGCACGCGATCCCAGCGTCGCGTGGCGCCGGGCTCCGCGCGCCGTCAGGTTGTCAGCGGACGACGCGGGCACGCCAGTCTGCCAGCACGTCCGCGAGCGTGCGGTCGAGCGGGATGGTCGGCTCCCAGCCGGTGGCCTTCCGGAGCCGCGTGTTGTCGCCCACGAGCACGGGGATGTCCACCGGGCGCTGCAGCTCCGGGTCCGTCACCAGGCGCATGGGGCGTTCCGCCATGCTCAGCAGGATGTCGGCGATCTCCTTCACGGCCACCGGGCGGCCGCTGCACACGTTGTAGGCCTCGCCGGGCTCGCCGTGCTCCACCAGCAACCGGTAGGCGCGGACCACGTCGCGCACGTCGGTGATGTCGCGCTTCGGCGTCATGTTGCCGATCGGCACCTCGTCGGTGCCCTGCCGCTCGTTGCGGGCGATGCGGGCGGCCACCGAGGGCGCCAGGAACCTGTCGCTCTGGCCGGGGCCGAGGTGGTTGAAGGCCCGGACCCGCACGACCGGCAGCCGGTGCCCGAGCCACGCCTGCTGGGCGAGCGCGTCCGCGGCCACCTTCGACGCCGCGTACGGCGACACGGGGCGGAGCGGCTGCTCCTCGGGGAGGGGCAGCTCGTCCTCGGTGACCCGCCCGTAGACGTCCGCGCTCGTGACCGCCAGCACCCGCTCGGTGCGGACGCGGCGGGCCGCCTCGAGCAGGTTGAGCGTGCCGAGCGCGTTGGAGAGGAAGGTCTCGTGCGGGGTCGACCAGCTGCCGCCGACGTCGGACGCCCCGGCCAGGTGGTAGATGACCTCGGGGCGGGCCGAGACGACGGCCTCGGTCAGCGCGTCGTGGTCCGTGATGTCGATGCCGTCGACCGTGCGCTCCAGTTGGGCCACCTCGTCACCGGACCGTTCGAGGTGGCGGACGAGGTGCACGCCGACGAACCCTCCGGCTCCGGTGACCAGCGCTCTCACGACCGGTCATCGTAGGCCCTGGCGCGACGGCCTCGTGAGAGCGGTCACGTGCCCTCGCGCGGCGGGCGCCGAGGGCCGGTGGGTGTGTGTCGTGGCCGGGTGCGATGGGCCGGTGGGTGCGTCTAGCCGCCCGGGCCACCGGTCACCCGATCGGACCGGCCCGGTCGGCGCGCTCGCCTGCGACGCGTTCGGCCAGCGCCACGAACCGCTCGGCGGTCACATCCCAGCGGTAGGTGGCAGCCACCGCCCGACCGCGTGCAACCAGCGAGCGCCGGTGCTCCTCGTCGCGGAGGGCGCGGTCGAGCGCGGCCGCGAGGGCGGCCGTGTCGCCCGGCGGGACCAGGTCGGCACCGTCGCGGCAGACCTCGGGCAGCGAGCCGGCGCTGGTGGCCACGACCGGGACGCCGGCGGTCATCGCCTCGAGCGGCGGGAACCCGAAGCCCTCGTAGATCGACGGGTAGGCGTACACGGTGGCGCCCCGCAGGAGGGCCTCGCGGTCGGGGTCGCTCACCCAGCCGAGTCGCACCACCCGGGCCGCGTGGTGCGCCGCGTCGATCGCGTCACCCAGTGCCTCGGCACCCCAGCCGTCGGCACCGGCGATGACGAGCCGGACATCGGGGTGCCGGGCCGCGACCTCGTCGAACGCCTGCACCAGGCGTGGCAGGTCCTTGCGGGGCTCGACCGTGCCGACCGCCAAGACGTAGCGGTCGGTCCCGGCGAGCCGGCGCCCGGGGGCCGGCTCGCCGGGCGGCGTCACCCGGACGCCCGGCGGGATGGTCACGACCCGCTCCGGGTCCGCACCGAAGTGCTCGATGACCTCGGTGCGGACGAAGTCCGAGGGTGTGTGCACCCAGGCGCCCCGGGCGAGGGCGCGCCGGATCAGCCGGGGGTACGCGAGGGCGCTCGGGGTCGCGAGCCGGGGGAAGCGCACGAAGCTCAGGTCGTGGACGGTCACGAGCGCACCGGCCCGGGTGGGGGGCACGACGAAGTTGGGCCCGAACACCACGTCGTGCCGGCCGATCCAGCGGTCGACCAGCGGGTGGTCGCTGCGTGACCAGGCGGCGCGCAGCGGCCGGGCGGGCAGCGGCCGATCCACCACCCGCACTCCCGGGGGCGCGGCGTCGCGGAGCGCCCCGCGGCCCCGCCACGTCACGGCGAATCCCGTGACGCACAGGTCCTCCCGGCTCGCGAGGCGGGCGGTCAGCTCGTGGGCGAGCACACCGACACCGGTGCGCGGCGTGAGCAGCGATGTCAGGTCGACCGCCAGTCGCAGCACGGGATGCGCTCAGGTCCGGTCGGCGGCGGAGGGGGCGCCGAGCGCCGCCTTGGCCGTGGCGAGCGCCACGTCGCGGGCCGAACGGGCCGCGGTCAGGGCCTGACGCACGACCGCGCGGGCGGGTTCCGCCACCGGTGGCTCGAGCGACTCGAGGGCCTCGCTCACCCGGCCGTCGATGGTCGCGTCGACGGCCTCGAAGGTCTCGTCCAGGGTGGCGACCCGCTCGCCGAGGCGGGCGCGGGCGTCGCCGACCGCGCGGGCCAGCTCGCGCCGCTGAACCTGCAGGTGCTGCACCCCGAGGACCCCCAGGCCGACCGCCGTGTAGAGCGCCTCGCCGGCACGGTGGGCGACGTCGTCGCGGGAGATCCCTGCCATGTCGCGCGGACCCTACACCGGCCGGCGCTTGGCCGGTCCCGGTCCTCCGGCGATGGTCGGGCTATGGGGGTGGGTC
>JBKHJZ010000153.1:0-7706 GCA_046537875.1 Acidimicrobiia bacterium
CCGATCGAAGAGCTCGACGCCCTCCTCGGGGTTGTACGGCCCGTCGAGCAGCTCCTGGAACGTGGCCTGGAGTTCCTCGACGGTGGTGATGCAATGCTCCTGGATGTCGGTAGTGTCGGCCTTGCCGAGCACCAGGGCCCCGGGCGGGCCCTCGGTCTTGTCCACCGCGAACCCCAGCGATTCGGGTTCTTCCTGGGCGCCGGCCGGGACGGCCGTGCCGATGGTGAGCGCGCAGGCGGCGATGGCCGCCAGCGCGACTCGGGTCTTGGTCCTCATTGTGGTTGCTCTCCTTGGCAACGGGTGTTGACGGCCGGGAACACACCGGGACCACCGCCCGCCGGCGGTCTGCCCCCGCCTGCCCCCCAGCAGTTGGGTGTCCGGGCCGGCTGCCCTAGGACCTCCGCCCCGGATCACCGCGGGTGATGGCGAGCGCGGTCACCGGAGTGGCCGCGCTCGTCGGGTCGACACCTGACGGTGTCGCTGATGGCGCTGCCCCGCTGTGGGACGGGGCGGCGCCACACAGGTGGTGCGCAGGTCGTCGCAGACCTGCGCGATGGATCGCCGGAAGGCGACGGCCGAGGACCGTCCGGTCCTCGTGGTCTGCCACCGCCTCCAGCTCGTCGACCACGCCTCCCAGCTCGCGCACGCGCGGCGCGATCGGCGCGATCCCCTCCATCGTGTGGGCCACGACGATTACACTAAGCACGCGACAGTGCGCTTAGCAAGCACCATCCAGTGGGCTCAGCATGCGCAGAGGAACTGAGAAAGGCCACGTAACGTGAACGACACTGTGGGCCGCATTCACTACGAGATTCCCGAGGACGTGCACCGAGATGCCAAGGCGGCAGCCGGGCTCGAAGGTGTGACGTTGCGCGACTTCCTGATATCTGCCCTCGAGGGGCGTGCCACCGAGGTGCTGCGCCGCCGCGAGGAGCAGCGGCAGGCCGCCGCGCGATAGACGCCAGAACCGCTGGCGGCGGGGCCCGCGTCGGGCACGCCGCCGCTCGCGCGCGCCCACGCGGCCGCGGCATCGCTGAGGGACGGTGACTCGAGGCGCCGGGGCCGGCACCCCGCCCCGGTGCTCGCCACGACGGCGGCGCGCCACCCCGCCGAGCCCCGCCAACGCTCAGGCCGCCCGCCGTTGGGCCGGCAGCCGCGCCGCTTCGTAGGGTGTTGGCCGTCCGACCGACGCGACGCGTGGAGGTTCGATGCGTTCCCCCAAGGACTTCTTCCGGCCGCTCGCGGTCGGGGCGCCCGACCCCGTTCGGGAGATCCCCTTCCCGCCCTCGCGGATGATCCACTTCTTCCCGGCGTCGAACCCGAAGCTGGTGGCCAAGGCGCCCGACATGGCCCCCAAGGTGGACATCCTGCTCGCCAACCTGGAGGACGGTGTCCCCGCCGCCGACAAGGAGGCGGCACGGGCCGGGCTGCTCGACGTGGGCCGAACGTGGGACCGGAGCTGGGGGGCGCAGCTCTGGACCCGGGTCAACAGCCTCGACTCGCCGTGGGCGCTCGACGACCTCAACGCCGCGGTCACCGAGGTCGGCGACAAGCTCGACGTGATCATGATCCCGAAGGTCGAGGGCCCCGAAGACATCCACTACGTCGACCGGCTGGTCGCCCAGCTCGAGGCGAAGGCCCGCCTGGAGCGACCGCTGCTGATCCACGCGATCCTCGAGACGGCGAGCGGCGTCGCCAACGTCGAGGCGATCTGCGGCGCCAGCCCCCGCATGCAGGGCCTGTCGCTCGGCCCCGCCGACCTGGCCGCCAGCCGGCGGATGAAGACCACCCGGGTCGGCGGCGGCCACCCGGGCTACCTGGTGCGCCAGGACCCGCCCGGCGACGACGTCCAGGCCGAACGGGCCACCTACCAGCAGGACCTCTGGCACTACACGATCGCCCGCATGGTGGACGCCTGCGTGGCCCACGGGATCCTGCCGTTCTACGGTCCGTTCGGCGACATCCAGGACACCGTCGCCTGCGAGGACCAGTTCCGGAACGCCTTCCTCCTGGGCTGTGTCGGCGCCTGGACGCTCCACCCGGCGCAGATCGACATCGCCCGCCGGGTGTTCTCGCCGCCGCCCGAGGAGGTGCACCACGCCCGGCGGGTGATCGAGGCGATGGGCGACGGCACCGGGGCCGTCATGCTCGACGGGAAGATGGAGGACGACGCCTCCGTGAAGCAGTGCAGGGTGATGGTGGAGCTGGCCGACGCCCTCGCCGCCCGGGATCCGGAGCTGGCCGCCGCCTACGCCACCGTGGGTGAGGAGGGCTGATCCGATGGCCGACGCAACGCTCCGTCCCCGCCGCTCGGTGCTGTACATGCCGGGCGCCAACGAGCGAGCCCTCGAGAAGGCGACGGGCCTGCCCGCCGACGCTCTCATCCTCGACCTCGAGGACGCCGTGGCCCCCGACGCCAAGGCCGAGGCCCGCGACCGCGTGTGCGAGGCCGCCGCATCGGGGCGCTACGGCAGGCGGGAGGTCACGATCCGGATCAACGGCATCGGCACCGCCTGGCACGACGACGACCTGCGGGCCGCAGCCGCCGCTGGGCCGGCGGCCGTGGTGGTGCCCAAGGTGGACTCGGCCGGGACCGTGCACGCCATCGAGAAGGCCCTCGAGGCGGCCGGGGCGCCGGATCACACGGCCATCTGGGCGATGATCGAGACACCCCTCGCCATGCTCCACGCCGAGGAGGTCTGCGCCGCGTCCGACCGGCTGACCACTCTGGTGATGGGCACCAACGACCTGGCCAAGGAGCTGCAGGCCGAGCACGTGCCCGGCCGCGAGCCGCTGCTGACCGGGCTGGGGCTGAGCCTCCTGGCCGCCCGGGCCACCGGCAGGGTGATCCTCGACGGCGTCTACAACGACATCAGCGACGCCGAGGGCTTCGAGGCCGAGTGCCTGCAGGGACGCCGCCTGGGGTTCGACGGCAAGACGCTGATCCACCCGAGCCAGATCGAGCCGTGCAACCGGGTCTTCGCCCCGACGGCCGAGGAGGTCGAGCGGGCCGGGCGGATCATCGCGGCGTTCGAGGAGGCCCAGGCCGAAGGCCGGGGCGTCGTCACGGTCGACGGGCGGATGGTCGAGAACCTCCACGTCGAGCAGGCCCGGCGCACGCTGGCGCTCCAGGAGGCCATCGAGGCCCTCGCCGCCGGCTGAGCCGCCGGCCGCGGCCCGCTGGCCGCCGGCTGAGACCCGGCCCGCCGTCAGGGGGCGATCACGCCCCAGCCGACCGGCTGCCCGTCGGCGGCGATGGCGTCCCAGCGCCGGCGGGCGGCGGGCAACGTCGTCGGGTGGGTGAGGATCCAGAACCGGCCCGACCGCACGGCGTCGACCACCATGGCCGCCACGTCGTCGGGGTCGAGCCCGCCGGCGATCAGGCCCTGCACGAGCTCGCGCACGGGCCCGGACGCGGCCGGATCGTCCTCGTCCTCGTTCGGCGCCACGTCGTCCGGGCGGTTGCGGTGCGCCTCGGCGATGTTGGTCCGCACCCACTCGGGGCACAGGACCGACACGCCCACCGGGGCGCCGACCAGCTGCAGGTCGAGGAGCAGCGACTCCGACAGGGCCACCACCGCGTGCTTGGTGGCGTAGTACGGCGACATGCCCGGGCCCGTGAGGATGCCGGCCGCCGACGCCGTGTTGACCACGTGCCCCTCACCCTGCTCGACCAGGCGGGGCACGAACGCCCGGATGCCGTTGGCGACACCGAGCAGGTTCACGTCGACGATCCAGCGCCACCGGTCGGCCGGGACCTCCCACGTCAACCCGCCCCCTCCCACGCCGGCGTTGTTGCAGATCACGTGAGCGGTGCCGAAGCGATCGAAGGTCGCCGCGGCGAGGGCCTCGACCGCCCGTTCGTGGCGCACGTCGGTGGGCACGGCCAGCACCGCCTCGGTGCCGTGCCGCTCGGCCAGCTCGGCGGCCGCCCGATCGAGCGCGGGGCGCTCCACGTCGGCCAGCACCACGCGCATCCCCTCGCCCGCGAACCGCCGGGCGAGCGACAGGCCGATGCCCGACGCGGCGCCGGTGATCACGGCCACCTTGCCCTCGAAGCTGTCCATCGCCGGCGACGCTAGGCGCGCGCTGTGGTGGGAGGCACGCCCCCGAGCAGGCGCCGGATCTCCGCGAGGGTCAGATGCCGAGCAGCTCGAACGACACCGCGAGGCGGGAGCCGAACCGCGTGCCGGTGGCCTCGGCGTTCCGGCGCAGGAACGCCTCCGGGTCGGGATCGCCGAGGCCGCGGAGGTAGGCGGCGTGGCGGCGCAGCGATTCGACCCCCCGCTCGAAGGTGTCGTCGACGGCGACCGCGTGCGTGGGTCGCGGCGACGCCAGGACCGCGAGGTGCCGGACGCCGTCCCAGGGCTCGAGGCCGGCGGTCAGGAGATCCCGGAACACCCACCGGTTGGCGGCGTCGCGGACGGCGTCGATGGTGGCCTGGCCGACGATGCGGTGGTCGGCCATGTTGAGGTACGTCCCGCCGTAGGTCTCGCGGTGGTTCACCGCGACCACCATCTCGGGCCGGTGGCGCCGGATGGCCGAGGCGATGTCACGCCGCAGCGGCAGCCCCGCCTCGATCGTCCCGTCGGGGTGATCGAGGAACTCGACCGTCTCCACGCCGACCACCCTCGCGCTGTCGACCTGCTCGGCCACCCGGACCCGGCGGGCCTCGTCGGGGTCCATCGAGTCGATGCCCGCCTCGCCCTTCGTGACGAGCAGGTAGGCGACGTGCTTGCCCTGCCCGGTCCAGCGGGCCACGGCCGCCGCACCCCCGTACTCCAGGTCGTCGGGGTGCGCCATCACCGCGAGCGCCCGCTCCCAGTCCTCGGGCATCTCGGTGAGCGATGGTCCGGCCGTGCCCGTCACGATTCCTCCCGAGGCGATCGGTTCCGTGGACCGACGCCCGAGGGTATGAGTTCCAGATCCGGAACCCATTGCCTCGGGCTCAGGAATGTGGAACCCATGACCTCGGGTACTGCGCGCCGGGCGAGCGCGCTACGCCGAAGCCTGCTGCACCAGGCGGCGGGCGATGACCTTGAGGCACAGGGTCTCGTCCGCGCCCTCGAAGATCGACAGCACCCGGGCGTCGACGAAGTAGCGGCTCACCGCGTACTCCTCGGCGTAGCCGTAGCCGCCGTGGATCTGCATGGCCTCGCGGGTCACCCACTCGGCGGCCTTGCACACGTACGCCTTGATCATCGCCGCCTCCATCGACCCCTCGCCCTTGGCCATCATCCGGGCCACGGCGTAGCTGAACTGCCGCGCGGCCTGGATCGTGACCGCCATCCGGGCGAGCTTGGCCCTGGTGAGCTGGTACTCGGCGATCGGCTGGCCGAACACCACCCGCTCCTCGGCGTACGCCCGGGCGTCCTCGTACGCCGCCTGCATCACGCCGATCGCCCGGGCCGCGGTCTGCAGCCGGCCGTTCTCGAACCCGGCCATCTGCAGGTAGAAGCCCTTGCCCAAGCCCTCCTCGCCACCCACCAGGTTGTCGTCGGCCACGAACCAGCCGTCGAACGCGATCTCGTAGGAGTGCATGCCCCGGTACCCGATCGTGTCGATCGGGCGGCCCTCCATGCGACCACCGCCCGGTGCGCCGCCGTCGGCCCCAGACTCCTGGGTGAGCACGAACCCCTCGCCGGGCGCCACCGGCTTCGGCACCACGAACATCGACAGCCCGCGGTGGGCCTTCGAGCGGTCGGGGTCGGTGCGGGCGAGCAGCATCAGCACGTCGGCACGTGCCGCGAACGTGCACCACGTCTTCACGCCGTTGATCAGCCACCCGCCGTCGGTCCTGGTGGCCGACGTCTTGATGCCCGCGACGTCCGACCCGTAGTCGGGCTCGGTGACCGCCACGGCGGCCATCGCGTCGGCGCTCGCCAGGGCGGGCAGCCAGCGCTGCTTCTGCTCCTCGGTGCCGCCCTTCACCAGCGCCCGGGTGAGGATCTCCGGGCGGGTGATGAGCGACCCGCCCACGCCGAGCGAGCCCCGCGACAGCTCCTCGGTGGCGACCACCATGCCCATGTAGTCGCTCTCGCCGCCGGCCGCGAACCCGCCGTAGGACTCGGGGACCGACAGGCCGAAGGCGCCCAGCTCGGCGAGGCCGGAGATGATCCCCTCGGGGATGTCGGCGTTGTGCCGGTGGACGTGCTCGGCCACCGGCCGGATCTTGTCCTCGGCGAAGCGCCGGAACGTGTCCTGCACCATCTCGAAGTCGTCGTCGAGGTGGCGGGGTCCCGGCCCCTCGATCGACGCCAGGAACGCCGGGTCGCGGTAGGCGGCCACGAACCCGCGGGTGGCGTCCAGCGCGGTCGGCTCCACCCCCCACGCGGCCTCCAGCCCGTAGACCCGGGTCGCCACGTCGGCCACGGCGTCGGCGGCGAACGCGCAGGTGATGCGGGCTTCCTCGTCGCCCTTGGCGCCGTAGTCGAGCAGCGTGCGCGCCGTCTCGACCGCAGCGGCCGCGTGCGCCAGGTCGTAGGCGACCACCTGGTCGGCGTCCACCGACCCGGTGGCCGCCAAGTGGGAGAGACCGGAGCGGACGACGTCGCGGGCGGTCTCGACCGCAGCGTCGGCAGCGTTCAGGTCGGGGGCGCTCATGGCGCGAGAAGTTAGACGGCGCCGCCACCACCTCACAGATCGTGGCCGGCCGCCGACCGGTCAGGCCAGCGGCATCGGGTCGGGACCCATGCCCGCCCCCGGGACCGGGTTCTCGAGGAACTGCACGAACTCGTCGGTGACGTCGACCCAGTCCTCCGGCGGTTCCACGCTGATCGACTCGTCGCCGTAGTCGAAGAAGTCGATCGACGTGCCGAACGACATCTCGAAGTCCAGGGGCGGTGCCGACGGGAGGTCGAGCGACGAGAGCGCCTCGGTCAGGTCCATGTCGATCGACAGCCGGCGGACGTAGCCGTCGCCGTCGACCCACACCTCGATCGGCAGCGTTCCCGTGAACAGCTCGTCGAGGGTCTCCCCCGCACCGGGCAGCCCCGGCCCGGCGAACTGCGAGACGTAGTCCTCCGGATCGATGCCCTGCTGGTCGAGCATCTCCTCGACCGAGACGTCGGCGGCCACGCCCCGCACCTCCACGCCCCGGATCTCGTCGTCGCCGAGCTCGCGCACCTGGTCGGCGCCCGCGACGAGATCCAGGTACACGGTCGGGTCGCCGAACTGCGCCCCGCTCATGGCGGACTGGAGGTCGGCCATGCCGTAGCTGTCGCCCAGCGCCGCCAGGTCGATGCGCCCCCAGCCGTCGCCCATCCGGTCGAACGGGCCCATCATGTCGGGCGGCATGCCCTCGGACTCGAGCATGTCCGACAGCTGCGCGAAGAACGGGGCCCGCATGTACAGCGTCTCGGGATCGATCACCATCTCGATGGTGAGGTCGAACGCCTCCATTTCCGGGGGCATCGGCTCCCCGGCCTGCTCGCCCATCTCCTCCATCATCGTGCCCATGTCCATGACCATCGACATGCGGTCGCCCTGCTGCTCGCCGTAGCCCGCCTGGCCGCTGAAGTCGATGTCGACACCCGATGCCGGGTCGCGCATGACCATCGAGAAGTCGATCTCGAACCGGTGGACCGTGGCCGATGACCGCTCCGCTGCGCTGGCGAGGAACCCCGTGGTCGCCTCGGAATCGGTTCCGGTGGCGAGCGGGTCGTCGTCGGCCGACTGCGCGCAGCCGGCACCGAGGAGCAGCACCG
>JBKHJZ010000026.1:0-28471 GCA_046537875.1 Acidimicrobiia bacterium
CCCGGAGCCCCTGCTCGAGCAGGTAGTCGGTGAGGTCCTCGGCCATCTTCTTGGTGAGGGTGGTGACCAGCACGCGCTGGTCACGCTCGACCCGGGCGGCGATCTCGGCGAGCAGGTCGTCGATCTGGCCCTTGGTGGGCCGCACGACCACCTCGGGATCGACCAGCCCGGTGGGGCGGACGATCTGCTCCACCACCTGCGACGACACCTGGAGCTCGTAGTCCCCCGGGGTGGCCGAGAGGAACACCACCTGGTTGATCCGCTCGACGAACTCCTCGAACCGGAGGGGGCGGTTGTCGGCGGCCGACGGCAGCCGGAAGCCGTGCTCGATCAGCTGCTCCTTGCGGCTGCGGTCGCCCTCGTACTGACCGTGGAGCTGGGGGACGGCGACGTGGCTCTCGTCGATCACGCAGAGGTAGTCGTCGGGGAAGAAGTCGAGCAGCGTGTGGGGAGGCTCGCCGGGGCCACGCCCGTCGATCGGAGCCGAGTAGTTCTCGATGCCGTTGCAGTAGCCGACCTCCTGCAACATCTCGAGGTCGTACTGCGTGCGCATGCGCAGACGCTGCGCCTCCAGCAGCTTGCCCTGCGCCTCGAACCGGGCCAGCCGCTCGGCCAGCTCGGCCTCGATGCGCCCGATGGCCCGCTGCATCCGCTCCTCGCCGGCCACGTAGTGGGTGGCCGGGTACACGGCCAGGTCGTCGAGCACCCGCAGCTGCTCGCCGGTGAGCGGATCGACCATGGTGATGCGCTCGATCTCGTCGCCGAACAGCTCGATGCGCACGGCGGTCTCGTCGTAGGCGGGGTGCAGCTCGATGGTGTCGCCCCGCACCCGGAACCTGCCGCGGGTGAGGGCCGTGTCGTTGCGGTCGTACTGCATGTCGACCAGCTTGCGGAGCACCGCGCGCTGGTCGATCACCTCGCCCACCCGCAGGAACAGCAGGTTCTCGCGGTACTCCTCGGGCGAGCCCAGGCCGTAGATGCACGACACCGAGGCGACGACGATGACGTCGCGCCGGGTGAGCAGAGCGGAGGTGGCCGAGTGCCGCAGCCGGTCGATCTCGTCGTTGACCGACGAGTCCTTCTCGATGTAGGTGTCGGACGACGCGATGTAGGCCTCGGGCTGGTAGTAGTCGTAGTAGCTGACGAAGTACTCCACCCGGTTGTCGGGGAAGAACTCGCGGAACTCGTTGGCGAGCTGGGCGGCCAGCGACTTGTTCGGCGCGATGACCAGCGTGGGCTTCTGGACCTGTTCGATGGTCCAGGCCACCGTGGCGCTCTTGCCCGACCCGGTGATGCCGAGCAGGGTCTGGTAGCGCTCGCCGTCGGCGATGCCGCGGCTGAGCGCCTCGACCGCCTTGGGCTGATCGCCGGCCGGCTCGTACTCGGCGACCATCCGGAACGGCGCATCCGTGAACGGGGTGGCGACCGACATCGGGTCGAATCTACCCG
This sequence comes from Acidimicrobiia bacterium, assembly GCA_046537875.1. GTDB lineage: Bacteria > Actinomycetota > Acidimicrobiia > Acidimicrobiales > VFJN01 > JBKHJZ01. Next base: position 1,450 of record JBKHJZ010000026.1, read on the forward strand.
TGAGGTGAGACAACCCGCCCGGGGCGGCGGTCACGACCCCCGCAGGTCCTCGATCCAGCCCCACGCCTCGTCGACCTGGCGCTCCAGGTCGGCCAGCGTGCCGCTGTTGTCGATGACCCGGTCGGCCCGCGCCAGGCGCTCCTCACGGCTCGCCTGGCGGGCCATGCGGGACCGCACGTCCTCCTCCCGCATCCCCCGCTGCTCCACCAGGCGCCGGACCGCCACCTCGGGGTCGACGTCGACCACCAGCAGGCCGGCCACCGGGTAGGCCCTGGACGACTCGACCAGCAGGGGCACGTCCAGGATCACCACCGCGTCGGAGCCGGCCAGCTCCTCCATGCGGCGGAGGATCTCCGCGCCCACGGCCGGGTGGACGATCGCGTTGAGGTCCGCGAGCGCCTCGGGGTCGTCGAACACCAGGCCCGCCACCGCGGCCCGGTCGAGCGTGCCGTCGTCGGCGACGATGCCCGGCCCGAAGCGCTCGACCATCGCCCGGAACGTCGGGGTGCCGGGCTGCTGCACGTCGCGGACGATCTCGTCGGCGTCGACGACCACCGCACCCCTCTCGGCGAGCATGGCCGAGACGGTCGACTTCCCCGATCCGATGCCCCCGGTGAGCCCGATGACCAGCACGGCGGCGCACCGTAGCGGAGGCGGCTCCGCGTCCCGCGTGGCCGCCCCGCCGCCCGAGCGGCGACCCGGGCTACGCCCCGGGCTCGTCCTCGTCGGCGGGCGGCGCGGCCTCGCCGGCAGCGGCTTCGCCCTCCGCCGCCTGCGGCGGACCCTCGTCTCCCTCCGCCGCCTGCGGCGGACCCTCGTCTCCCTCCGCCGCCTGCGGTGGGCGCTCGTCCCCCGACTCGGCGTAGTAGTCGGCCCACGCCTCGTCGGCCTCCGGCGAGTGCTCGACCGACGGGCCGATGTAGTTGCCCTGGTCGTCGTAGGCGTGCTCGCCGAAGTGCTCCTGGTACTCGGCCGCGACGATGCCGCCCTCGGCCGCCTGCTTGATCGACAGGCTGATCCGGCGGCGCTGCAGGTCGAGGTCGATGATCTTCACCCACAGCTCCTCGCCGGGGGTGACGACCTGCTCGGGGAGATCGACGTGGTGGGCCGACATCTCGGAGATGTGCACCAGGCCCTCGATCCCGTCGCCGACCTGGACGAACGCCCCGAACGGCACCAGCTTGGTGACCCGCCCGTACACCAGCTCGCCGACGCGGTGGCTGGTGGCGAACTCCTGCCACGGATCCTGCTGGGTGGCCTTGAGCGACAGGCTGATGCGCTCGCGGTCGAGGTCGACGTCGAGCACCTGCACCTCGACCTCGTCGCCCACCGACACGACCGAGCCCGGGTGGTCCACGTGCTTCCACGACAGCTCGGACACGTGGATGAGGCCGTCCATGCCGCCCAGGTCGACGAAGGCGCCGAAGTTGACGACGCTGGACACGACGCCCTTGCGCACCTCGCCGGGCTTGAGGTTGGCGAGGAAGTCCTCGCGCTGCTCGCGCTGGGTCTCCTCGAGCCACGCCCGCCGCGACAGCACGACGTTGTTGCGGTTCTTGTCGAGCTCGATGATCTTGGCCTCGAGCGACTTGCCCACGTAGGGCTGGAGATCGCGCACCCGGCGCAGCTCGACCAGCGAGGCGGGCAGGAAGCCCCGCAACCCGATGTCGAGGATCAGGCCGCCCTTGACCACCTCGATCACCGGACCGGAGACGACCCCGTCCTCCTCCTTGATGCGCTCGATGTCGCCCCACGCCCGCTCGTACTGCGCCCGCTTCTTCGACAGGACGAGCCGGCCGTCCTTGTCCTCCTTGGTGATGACGAGCGCCTCGATGTCGTCGCCCAGCGAGACGACCTCGTTGGGGTCGACGTCGTTGCGGATCGAGAGCTCGCGGCTGGGGATGACCCCTTCCGACTTGTAGCCGATGTCGAGGAGCACCTCGTCGCGGTCGACCCGCACCACCGTTCCCTTGACGATCGCCCCGTCCTCGACGGTGACGAGCGTGGCGTCGATGGCATCGGCGAAGCTGCCCCCGAGATCGTCCTCGACGATCGAGCGGGGGGTGTAACCGGTCTCCGCGCCCTCGGCGCCGGGCTCGGGAGCGTCGGGATCGGTGGTCTGGACGTCGGACACGTACGGGTGCTTTCTTCAGGGGCAAGGGGTCTGGGACGACCGCCGCCGGAGGGGGGACGGCCGGAGCGGCCACGCCGCTGGGCGTGGGCTGCGAGGGTAGCAGCCCGGTCTCCGCTGCCGCTACGGGCGGTGGTGGGGCCAGGCGCGTCGCCGTCGCCGCCCGCGTCGGCTACAGAGTGTGGTCATGCTGCGGGAACCCCGACCGTCGACGAGGGCGCGCGTCCCCGGACGCCGCCCGGCCGCGGCCACGGTGGCCGCGGCCCTCACGCTCACCGCGGTCGCCGTCGCGTGCTCGGGTGACGGCGGGGATCCCGGGGAGCTCGACGGCTGGCGGCGGGGCGAGGTGCGGCGCCACCACGACGTCGCCGACGCCTTCGACCGGGTGGCGGTCGACACCCACACGGACGGTGTCGCCTGGCTCACGTGGGATCACGGCGGCTCCGAGGACCTCGCCTACTGGCGGCTGGACGAGAACCGCCGGGTCCGTGCCACCCCGCTGCCCATGCCCGACGATCCGGTTCTCATCCCGGTCGCCCTGGCGACGGACCGCGAGGGGTGGTCGGCCGTGGCCGTCACCCGGGAACGAGCCAACGGCGACAACACCGGGATGGTCGCGTGGCACTCACGCGCCCGGTCCGGTCCAGCCCCCGTGCAGCTCGGCCCGGCGGCACCGGGGCTCCAGGTCCCGGAGCGCGTCAGCGCGGGGCGGTACCTCGACACCAGCGTGATCACGGGGGTGGTGGACGGCGCGGCCGTCATGTGGGTACACGATCCCGACGATGCCCCGGAGGATGCGGGGCGCAGGGACGCCGGATCGCGCGGGGCGCGCCCGGTGCGCCCCGCGCGCCCGGACCTCGGGCTCGACGAGGACCTCATGACCCTCGATGTGGCGGGCGACGGCGAGCGGCTGGTGCTCGCCGGCGTCGACGACGAGGGCGACGCGCACCTCTGGACCTCGACGGACGCCCGCGCGTGGGACGCCGTGACCATCGGGGAGCTCCCCGCGGGCACCGGGTCGGTCCGCATCCTCGGACCGCTCGGGCACGGCGAGCTGGCGATCGGCTGGCTGGCGCAGGGCGGCGAGGACGCCCCTCGCAGCGGGCCCGCCGCCACGGTCCAGCGGGTCACCGGTGACGACGTCACCACCCTGGGAGCGATCGAAGCCGACCCGGAGGCCGGCACGACGGAGCTCAGCGTCACCGGCGCCACCCGGAGTCCCGGCGGCAACCTGGTGGTCGTCGGGGCCGTGTGGCGACCGGCCGGCGTGCGCACGCCGATGGTGTGGGTGCACGACGGCGAGGGCTGGCACGCCTCCGAGCAACCCGACCTGGCGGGCAGGCTCGACCACGAGCTGCGGGCCGTCACCACCGCGTCCGGTCGGACGATGCACGCGCTGGTCACGCCGTTCCCCGATCACGTCGACGTCGAGGTGTGGGACTGGCGTGAGCGGGAGTGACCCGCCATCCCCTCACCACCGGCACCGGTACCGGCACCAGTTCACCCGGCACCGGCACCCGGCACGGGCACCCGGCGAGATGCCGTCACCCCGGCCGCGCCGCCACCAGCAGCAGCTCCGGCGAGTCGACGGCCGGTCGGGTCCGGGCGTACGCCCCCGGCGTCACCGACCACAGGTGCCGCACCGACAGCCCCGAGCGCTCGGCCAGCAGGCGCAGCTCGCGCGGGGTGAAGCAGGTGGTCCAGAGGTCGGCCGGCCGGGTGCTCCCGGCGGCGTCGCGCACCTCGGTGTGCTCGTGGTTGACCCCGGCGTCGGCGTCGAACGTGTCGCGCTCCTCCAACCACCGCACCTGGAAGTAGGCCGAGAACGCCGACACGGCGGCCACCCCGCCGGGCCGGAGGGCGCGAGCGATGGTGGTCAGCACCTCGCCGTCGGCATCGAGCGGTGCGCCCGGTCCACCGCAGAGCCCGAACGCCCCCTGGCACAGCGAGATCGCGGCGTCGAACTCGGCGTCGAACTGCGCCCGGCGGGCATCGGCCCGGACGAACGTCGCCCCGGGGGGTGCCTCACGGCTCGCGAGGTCGACGAACCGCTGGCTGATGTCGATGCCGACGGCCTCGAGGCCCCGCCGCGCCAGCGCGTGGGCGTGGCGGCCGGGCCCGCAGCCGACGTCGAGGACCCGCATCCCCGGCCGGAGATCGAGGGCATCCACGAGGAACGCGACCTCCTGGTCGGTCCCCATCGTGAACGAGTACCGCAGGTACGCCTCCCCCAGGTGGTCGGCGACGGGCTCGAACCAGTGGTCGGGCGACCGCCCTGCCACCCTCAGCCCTTCGCATCGGCCCACGTGGGACCGAAGGCCCGGTTGACCTCCAGCGGCACCCGCAGGTCGGCGGCGCCGGCCATCGCGTCGACAACGAGCTCGTCCGCCGCATCGTGCTCGGCGGGCGGGACGTCGAGCAGCACCTCGTCGTGGACCTGGAGGATGAGCCGGCTCTCCATGGCCGCGTCCTCGAGGGCGGTCTCGATCCGCACGAGGGCAACCTTGAAGATGTCGGCCGCCAGCCCCTGGATGCCGGCGTTCATGGCCTGGCGCTCACCCGCCTGGCGGATGCGGAAGTTCGGCGACGACAGCTCGGGGATCTGCCGCCGGCGCCCGAACAGCGTCTCGGTGTACCCCCGCTCGCGCGCCTCGGCCACCGTGCGCTCCATGTACTCCTTCACCGCGGGGAACGCCTCGAAGTACGCAGCGAGGATCAGCGCCGCCTCCTCGGTGGGGATGTTGAGCCGCTGCCCCAGGCCGTAGGCCTCCATGCCGTAGGCCAGGCCGTAGCTGACCATCTTGGCCTTCGACCGTTGATCGATGGTCACGTCTCCGGGTTCGACGCCGAACACGCGGGCCGCCGTCTCGGTGTGGATGTCACGGTGGGCGGTGAAGCTCTCGACCAGGCCCGGGTCCTCGGCCAGGTGGGCGATGCACCGCAGCTCGATCTGGTTGTAGTCGGCCACCAGCAGCTCGCACCCCGGCGCCGGAACGAACGCCCGCCGGAACTCCCGCCCGATGTCGCTGCGCACCGGGATGTTGTGCAGGTTGGGCTGGTCGGACGACAACCGGCCCGTACGGGCGACCGTCTGGTTGAACGTGGCGTGGATCCGGCCGTCCCCGGCGACCTCGGCCAGCAGCCCGTCGCCGTAGGTCGACCGCAGCTTCTCCACCTCGCGGTACGCCAGCAGGTGGTCGATGATCGGGTGCTGGCCCTGCAGCTTCTCGAGCGAGGCGGCATCGGTGGAGTAGCCGGTCTTGGTCCGCTTCTGCGGTGTCAGGCCCAGCTTGTCGAAGAGGACCTCGCGCAGCTGGGGCGTCGAGTTGACGTTGAACTCGCCGCCGGCCTCCTCGCAGATCTTCTCCCGCAGGCGCTCGACCTCGCGGCTGAGCCGGTCGCGCAGCGCCCGCAGCTCGTCGGCGTCGACCCCGACCCCGACGTGCTCCATCAGCGCGAGCACGCGCACCAGGGGCACCTCGATGTCGTCGTTGAGGGGGCGGAGCGCGTGGGCGTCGAGGGCGGCCAGGAGCGGCGCGACCAGCCTGTCGACTGCGAGGGCGTGCCGCCCCATCTGCTGCGCGGTGCCGACGCCGGAGCCGTCGAGGTCGAGCTGGCCCTCCGGGGCGGCGTCGTCGGCGGGCAGCTCCGCGCCCGCGTACCGGCGCAGCACCTCCTCGAGCAGGTAGCGGGACTCGGCGGGATCCAGCAGGTAGGCGGCGATCGCCGTGTCCAGGACGAGGCAGCGGGCATCGATGCCCAGGGCGAGCAGCGAGCGCATGATCGGCTTCGCCCGGTGGGCTGCGACGGGCCGGCCGCCCTCGGCCGGCGTGGCCACGAGCGCGCCGAGGGCCGCGTGCACCGCCGGGTCGGCGATCAGCTCGGCGGGGAGCCAGGCCGCGTCGGCCGCGTCCGGGTCGACCATGAGCGCGATGCCCGCCAGTGGCGAGCGTCCCTCGCTCCCCTCCCAGGCCGCAGCGAGGGCCAGCGGGCGCTCGCCGTCGTCGCCCCGCAGGCGCTCGAGCAGGGCCGCGGCCTCGGCCGGCTGCTCGAGCACCGCGACCTCGGCCTCGAGCACCTCGGCCGCCGGACCCCGCAGGCCCAGGTCCTCGCCGAGCGCCTCGTCCAGGCGTTCGGCCAGGCTGTGGAACTCGAGGAAGTCGAAGAGGCGGCGCACCGCCTCGACGTCGGCGGGGTGGCGGTCGAGCTCGTCGAGCGTCACGTCGACCGGGGCGTCGCAGATCAGCTTCATCAGCTCGGCGTTGAGTCGCACCTGCTCCTCGTGCTCCGCCAGGTTGGCCCGGAGCTTCGGCGTCTGCTCGTCGAGGTGGGCGAAGATCCCGTCGAGGTCGCCGTAGTCGTTGACGAGGCGGGCGGCGGTCTTCTCGCCCACGCCGGGGACCCCCGGAAGGTTGTCGGACGGGTCGCCGCGCAGCGCCGCGTAGTGGAGGTAGCGGCGGGGTGGCACGCCGGTACGCTCCTCGATGCCCGCCTCGTCGTAGAGCACGTAGTCGGACACGCCCCGCCGGTTGTAGAGCACCTTGACCCAGGGATCCTCGACCAGCTGGTACACGTCGCGGTCGCCGGTGACGACGATCACCTCGCTGCCGGCGTCGCGGGCCCGGGTGGCGAGGGTGGCGATGATGTCGTCGGCCTCGTAGCCCGGAAGCTCCAGCACGCGGATGCCGAGGGTCTCGACCACCTCGCGGACCAGACCGATCTGCTGGCGGAGGATGTCGGGCGCCGCCTCGCGGTTGGCCTTGTAGGCCTCGGCCCGCTCGTGGCGGAAGGTGGGCTCCGGGCGGTCGAACGCCACGGCGATCCGGTCGTCGCCGTGATCGCGCATCAGGTTCACGAGCATGGAGGTGAACCCGAACACCGCGTTGGTGACCTGCCCCGACGCCGTCGCCAGGTCGGTGGGGAGCGCGAAGAAGGCGCGGTAGGTGAGCGAGTTCCCGTCGACGAGCAGGAGCGGATCGCCGGCCACCGCGTCAGCCGTCTGGCGTCAGCTCGCCGGCGATGATGCGCTCGGCCACCTTCCGCATGGTGACGCGCTCGCTCATGGCCCGCTTCTGGATGAAGCCGAAGGCGTCGCCCTCCCGCATGTCGTGCTGATCCATGAGCTTCCCCTTGGCGCGGTCGACGATCTTGCGGGTCTCGAGCTGCTCCTCGAGGTCGGCGGTCTGGTCGGACAGCGCCTTGATCTCGTTGAACCTGCCGAGGGCCACCTCGACCGCGGGCACCAGCTCGCTGCGCTCGAACGGCTTGACCAGGTACGCCAGGGCCCCGGCGTCGCGCGCCTGCTCGATGAGGTCGCGCTGGCTGAACGCCGTGAGGATGAGCACCGCCGCGAGCCGCTCGCCGGCGATCTCGCGGGCGGCCGCGAGCCCGTCCAGGCCGGGCATCTTGATGTCGAGGATGGCGAGGTCGGGCCCGAGCTCGCGCACGAGCTTCACGGCCTCGTCGCCGCGACCGGTCTCACCCACGACCTCGTACCCCTCCTCCTCGAGGGTCTCCTTCAGGTCGAGGCGGATGATCGCCTCGTCCTCGGCGATGACGACGCGGGTGGCCAAGGGCGATCCTTTCGATGCTTCGATCAACTACGCGCGGGACTCGGCGAGGAACCTGTCGAGCAGCTCGTCCTGGGCCCGTTCGAGCCTGGCGATCTCGTCGAGCACGGCCGCTCGGTGCCGGCGCATCGCGTCGGCGTGCCGCTCGGCCTGGCGGCGGTCGTGGTCGGCGACGGGGGTCTCCGACACCAGGGCGCGCAGGTGCGCATCGTCGGCGGCATCGGCGAGGTGCGCGAGCTGCTCGGCACTGACCTCCAGCTCCTCGCGCAGCTGCCGCAGCCGCTCGGCGACCTGCCTGAGACGCCGTTCGACCAACGACTTCGACATGCGGGGGATTGTAGGTGGCGGCGGGGGGGTCGACCGACCGGCGCCCGGCAATTCGGGCAGCGTGTCGCGGATCGGCTGCTTGACTGCCGGCGTGCGCCGACTCGTCGCGCTGGCGTTCATCTGGGGCTGGTCGTTCCTCTTCATCAAGGTCGCGGTCCAGGGCATCCCGCCCAGCGCGGTCGCCTGGGGGCGCATCACGCTCGGTGCGCTGGTGCTCCGCATCGTCCTCCAGCAACGCGGCGGGCGCATCCCGCTCGACCCGACCTCGGTGCGGCACTTCGCGGTCGCGGCCGTCGTCGGGAACATGGTGCCGTTCACCCTGCTGGCGTGGGGCGAACAGCACATCAGCTCGGCCCTCACCGCGGTGCTCAACGCGTCGACGCCGCTGTTCACCGCCGTGTTCGCGGCGATCGGCCTGCGCGAGCGGCTCCGCCCCGTGCAGCTCGCCGGCCTCGTGGTGGGGATCGCGGGCGTCAGCGTGGCGGCGGGGGTGGGCCGGTCCGACCTCGAGGGATCCTCGGCGGCCGGTGCGGGGGCGGCGGTGCTGGCGGGCGTCGGCTACGGGATCACGTTCGTGTACATGCGCCGGCACCTCGTGGCCTACCAGCCGATCGTGGCGGCCACCGGCCAGCTGCTCGCCGGCACGGTGCTGCTGGCACCCCTGGCCCTCGCCACGTCGGTGGCCGGCGGCGTGTCGCTCACCCCGACCCGGGTCGGGGCCGTGCTGCTGCTCGGCGCGGTGGGCACGGGGGTGGCCTACGTCCTGAACTACCGCATCATCGCCGACCTCGGCGCCACCAGGGCATCGCTGGTCACCTACCTGATCCCGGTCGTCGCCGTGATCGTCGGCGTGGTGGTGCTGGGCGAGCCGTTCGGCTGGCGCCTCGTGGTGGGCGGTGCGCTCACCGTGACCGGCATCGCCGCGGTGAACCGCCGGCCCCGGGTGGCACCCGCCCTCCGCTGACTGTCGCACCCGCCCTCCGGTGACAGCGGCGGCCGGACCGGACGCTCCCCCGCCGATGGAGGCGCAGACGACCGATCGGGAGCTCGTGTCCGGTGGCACCGGGACGGGCTACGTCACGGCTACGGTGCGGCCGGGTGGCCACCGACGCCTGGGGCATCGAGGACGGGTACCTCGACGTCCACCGCACCTGGCACGCCACCCCGCCGGCCACCGTGTCCGCCCTGCGCGCCGCGATGGGCGCGCCCGAGGACGGGACCGCCCCGCCGCCGCCCGCCAGGCCCCTCCGGATCGTCAGGGCCGGGGAGGCGGCCCCCGTGCGGGAGCCCGGCGAGCTGACCCTGGAGGACGGCACGAGCCTGGGCGTTTCGGGAGCGATCCCTCCCGACGTCCCGATCGGCTACCACGATCTGCGCCCGCGCCACGCCGACGGCCCGACCACCCGGCTGATCATCACGCCGGGGCGCTGCCACCTGCCGGCCGGGCTCCGCGCATGGCTGCTCGCCGTCCAGCTCCCGAGCTGCCGGTCGGCCGACAGCTGGGGCATCGGCGACCTCGCCGACCTCCGGGCGCTCAGCGGGTGGGCGGCGGGCACCGGTGCCGGCATGGTGGGCGTCGGCCCCCTGCACGCACCGCAGCTCGCCGGGCGGGTGCAGCCGAGCCCCTACTTCCCGTCGAGCCGCCGGTGGTCGGACCCCCTGGCCCTGCGGATCGACGAGGTCCCCGGTGCGGCCGGCGACGGGCACGTCGCGGCGCTCGCCTCCCGGGCCCGGGCGCTGAACGACCGCCCCGTGATCGACCGCGACGCGGTGTGGGCCCTCAAGCTGGACGCCCTCGAGCACCTGTGGCGGGCGCACGGGCCGGCCGCCGGCTTCGACGCGTGGCGCACCGCCCAGGGTGCCGAGCTGGAGACCTACGCCCGGTTCTGCACGCTCGCCGAGCACCACGGGACCGGCTGGTCGCGCTGGCCGGCCGAACACGCGCATCCGACGGCGCCGGCGGTCGGCCGGTTCGCCGCCGACCGGGCCGGCCGGGTCCGCTTCTGGGCCTGGCTGCAGTTCCTGGCGGACGAGCAGCGACGCGCCGCCGAGGAACCGCTGCCGCTGCTGACCGACCTGGCCATCGGCGTGGACCCCGACGGTGCCGACGCCTGGGCGATGCAGGACCTGCTGGCCCCCGGTGTGCGGGTCGGCGCACCCCCGGACGCGTTCAACCGGGCCGGCCAGGACTGGGGCCTGCCGCCGTTCGACCCGCACGCGCTGCGCGCCGCCGCCTACGAGCCGCTGGCCTCCCTGTGGCGGGCAGCGATGGGGCATGGCGGGGGCCTCCGCATCGACCACGTGATGGGGCTGTTCCGGCTCTGGTGGATCCCGCCGGGTGGGGGGCCGACCGACGGCGCCTACGTCCGCTTCCGGGGTGACGAGATGCTCGCGGTGCTCGCGGTGGAGAGCGTGCGGCACGGGGCCGTCGTGGTCGGCGAGGACCTCGGGACCGTCGAGGACAGCGTGCGGGAGGCGCTCGGGCACGCCGGCGTGCTCTCGTACCGGCTGGTGTGGTTCGAGGAGGAGCCGCCCGAGCGCTACCCGGCTCAGGCCATGGCCGCGGTGACGACACACGACCTGCCCACGATCGCCGGCGTGTGGTCGGGCGAGGACGCCGCCGACCAGCGGGAGGCCGGCATCGAGCCCGACGAGGCCGCCCTCGCCGGGCTGCGCCGCACCCTGACCGACCTCACCGGCCTGACCGGCGACGCCCGCGTCGAGGACGTGATCGTGGCGATCCACCGTCGCCTCGCCCGCGCACCGAGCGCGCTCGTGGGCGCCACGCTCGAGGACGCCCTCGCGCTGACCCGGCGACCCAACCTGCCCGGCACGGTGGACGAGCGCCCGAACTGGTCGCTCGGGCTCCCGGTTCTCCTCGAGGAGGCCCTGACCCGTCCCCTCCTCCGACGGGTGGTCGATGCCCTGCGGCGCTGAGCGCACCGGCCGGCCGGTCGCGGCGCCGGGGGTCGGCTCTCGAACCGGGACCGTGGCCCGGGGCGAAGCGATGTCGCCGAGCCGTTGCCGTGCGCCGTCGGCGGGTACGCGTCACCCGTGACCGATGATCGACCCCGCCACGGCGACGAACAGTCGGGCGCACCCGACGAGCCCACTGCCGCCGGCGAACCGGAGGCCAGCGACCGGGAGGCCGGCGACCTGGACGACCTGGAGGCGCGTGATCGGGAGGCTCCTGCGAGCGACGCGGACCGCGAGGTTGCCGCGCAGATGGCGCAGGACCCGGCTGACCCCGGCCTCGGCGCCGCGGACGAGACCGAGGACGTGGGCGACGCCCCCGAGCCGAACGAGCCGGCCTGAGCCACCCCGCCGGCAACACCGTCGCCGCGGCGCCATCGGCTAGGCCCTGTCCGGCGAGCCCGGCCGTGCCGCCAGGAAGTCCTCCCACGTCCGCCGGCCGACGGCCCGGTCGGGGGCGAGGTTGGCACCGGCCCGGAACGCACGGGCCGCCTGCCCCGGCAGACGGACGGGCACGACGGGCCGGCGCCTGCCCTTGGCCTGCAGGTAGCCGCGGAGCAGCTCGCGAGCCCCGTACACCCGCGGGCCCGCGATGTCCGGCACGAGGCCGGCAGGCGGGCCGAGCGCCAGCTCCACGAGCCGGGTGGCCACCTCCCCCGCGTCCACGGGCTGGAAGCGGAACCCGGCCGGGACCGGTACGACCGGCAGCCGGGTCAGCTGCTCCGCCACCATGTGGATCAGGTCGTGGAACTGGGTGGCACGCAACGTCGTCCAGGGCACGCCGGAGTCGGCCACGACCCGCTCGGCGGCGAGCTTCGATCCGAAGTACCCGAACATGGCGCGGTCGGCGCGGCCTGCCTGCGGAACCCTGTCGGCCCCGACCACCGAGACGTTCACCACGTGGCGGACCCCGGCGCGCGACGCCGCCGCGACGAGGTGACGGGCCTTGTCCGCGTCTCCCTCGGAGCTTCCGGCGCAGTGCACGACGATCTCGGACCCCGCCACCGCGGCGTCGATCCCCTCGCCGGTGGCGAGGTCGCCGGTCACGTAGTCGATGCCGTCCGCCCCGTCGTGGGCATGCCGGCTGAGGACCCGCAGGTCGTGGCCCGCCTCCCGCAACCGGGGGACGACGAGCCGGCCCAGCGTTCCGGTGCCCCCGGTGACCAGGATCGGGGGCCTGATGCGAGCGTCCATGGTGTGTCTCCTCGTCACATCCGTCGTGTCTCGGGTGTCGGTTCCCTGACCCGTCGCCGGAGGAGGATGTGACGGATGGACGAGGACGCGTGGCTGACCGACCGCTTCGAGGAGCACCGGTCGCACCTGCGTGCGGTCGCCTACCGGATGCTCGGGTCGCTCACCGAGGCCGATGACGCCCTGCAGGAGGCGTGGCTCCGGGTCAACCGGGCGGGGGCCGACGGGGTGGAGAACCTCGGCGGGTGGTTGACCACGATCGTCGCGCGCGTGTGCCTGAACATGCTGAGGTCGCGCACCACCCGGCGCGAGGAGTCCCTCGAGGTGCACATCCCCGATCCGGTCATCCGGCCCGAGAGCGGGACGGGGCCGGACGACCAGGCGCTGCTGGCCGACTCGGTCGGCCTCGCCCTCCTGGTGGTGCTGGACACGCTCACGCCGGCGGAGCGGCTCGCGTTCGTGCTCCACGACATGTTCAAGCTGCCCTTCGAGGAGATCGCTCCCGTGGTCGGCCGGTCCCCGGGGGCCGCCAGGCAGCTCGCCAGCAGGGCGCGTCGCCGCGTCGGCGGCGCCGGGGTCCCCGCTCCCGACGCCGACGTCGCCCGCCAGCGAGAGGTGGCCGACGCCTTCCTGCGGGCGGCGCGGGAGGGGGACTTCGACGGGCTCGTCGCGGTGCTCGACCCCGACGTGGTGCTGCGGGCCGACGCCGGCCCCGGCCGCCCGGCCGCCTCGGTGGTGCTCCGGGGCGCGGGCACGGTCGCCGGCCAGGCGCTCAGGTTCGCCAGCCCGGGTCAGGTGACGCGGCCGGCGCTGGTGAACGGGTCTGCAGGCGCGGTGGTTCTCGTGGCTGGCCGCCCCCACTCGGTGATCGGCTTCACCATCAGCGGCGGCAGGATCGTCCGCATCGACATCCTCGCCGATCCCGAGCGCGTCCGCCGGCTCGCCGCCGACGCGCTGTAACGAGTCAGCAGCCAACCCGCACTCGCCTGGCCCGACACGGGTACACGCAACACGCAGCGAACGCCAGTTCGTTCATGCTATCTTGGGCCTATGCGGTCAACCTCCGATCTCGACGAGGTCTTTCTGCTACGTGCATGTGGTCTGACACAGAGCCAGATCGCCCGACGCACGAACGTCAGCCAGCGCACCGTGAGCCGCTGGCTGGCCGCCGGCTACGACGCCGTCCTGACGTCACCCATGCGGGCCGTCCGTGCGGCGTCCGAGGGCTGCCCCGATCTCTGTCCCCGCCGCGAGACGGCGAATCACGGGCACTATGCGTATCTGCTCGGCCAGTACCTCGGGGACGGAACGCTGGTCCGCACACGGGGACGGGTCCATCGGCTCTTCATCACGTGCTGCGCCGACTATCCGGCGATCATCGCGGAGTGCCGGCGGGCGATCGCGGCCGTCCTGCCCACCAACGCGGTCGGCTCCCGTGCGAAGCCCGGCGCAGTGGACATCACCTGCTACTCCACGCACTGGCCGTGCCTGCTTCCCCAGCACGGACCTGGCCGCAAGCACACCCGGCCGATCGTCCTCGAACCGTGGCAGGCGGCCATCGTGCTGGGGTCCCATCCGGAGCGGTTCCTGCGGGGTCTCGTCCACAGCGACGGCTGCCGGACGGTCAACCGCGTGCGCGGCGCCAACGGGAACCGCTACTCGTACGCGCGCTACATGTTCACGAACCGCTCGGACGACGTCCGGGGCCTGTTCACGGCGGCGTGCGACCGGCTCGGCGTCGAATGGCGGCAGATGAACCGCTACACCGTGGCCGTGTCGCGCCGGGCCAGCGTCGCCAGGCTCGACTCGTTCGTCGGCCCGAAGCAGTGAGCGCCGACCCCACGACGGCGTCCAGCGTGTGCCCGGAGCGGGACTCGAACCCGCACGCCCTCTCGGGCAGAAGCTTTTGAGGCTTCAGTGTCTGCCATGTTCCACCATCCGGGCAGACCCCTCAGTTTATCGGCTGACTGTGACAGCGAACGCTTTGGCCAGGGCCGCTCGTCAGTGTCACCCCACCAGGCGGGCGCCCTCGTGGTGCAGCAGCCACACCTTGGTCTCGATGCCGCCGCCGTAGCCGCCGAGCGCCCCGCCGGTGCGCAACACGCGGTGGCACGGCACCACGATCGGGATCGGGTTGGTCGCCATCGCCGAGCCCACGGCGCGGCTGGCCTTCGGGTTGCCGGTGCGCTCGGCGAGCTCCCGGTAGCTGACGGTGTAGCCGTAGGGCACCTCGCTCAGCGCCTCCAGCACCCGCAGCCGGTAGCCCCGCGACAGCCGCCGGTCGAGGGGCACGGCGAACGCCCGGCGCTCGCCGGCGAAGTACTCGTCGAGCTGGCGCCGCACCGGATCGAGCCGGTCGGGGACGTGCAGCACGCGGGGCGACACGGCGCCGGCCAGCTCGTCGAGAACGGTGTGCTCCCGCCCGAAGCCGATGCGGACCACCCCCCGATCGGTGGCGGCCAGGGTGAGCGGCCCGACAGGCGTGTCGTGCATCACCCAGGCCACGTCGACCAGGCCGGCCGCTGCGGCCCCGGTGACGGCGGACGCCACCACGGCCTCCACCTCCGCCGGACCCACCGCCCGGGTGGACCGGCCGGCGCGGAGCAGGGCGACCACCTCGTCGTGGTCCTCCCGCCCGTCGTCGCCCATCTGCTGCCCCGGGTCGACCCGCTCGTCGGGGCCGGGGCGTCCCGTCACGTCACGCGAGCTCATGGCTCACCTCCTGGCGGAGTCGCCGGAGACCCGCACGCACGCTCTGGCGCGCCGCGGCCTCGCTGCAGCCGATCACGGCGGCGATCTCCTCGTAGGGCCGGTCGAGCAGGTAGCGCTGCACGACCGCGGAGCGCTGCTTCCCCGGCAACAGCTTGACGGCGGCCCACACCTCGCCGTCCGCCAGCGCGTCGCCCGGGTCCACCGGGCCCGCCGGGCCGGCCATCGACCCGCCGGGGCCGGCCGCCACCACCGGCTCGGGCGGGTCGCCCACCGGAACCGCCTGCCGGGTGCGGCGACGGGCGTGGTCGATCACCTTGCGGTGGGCGATCGTGAACAACCAGCCCCGCAGGTTCTCCGCGTTGCGGAGACGCGGGTAGGCCCGCAGCGCCGACAGGATCGTCTCCTGGAAGCAGTCGGCGCCGTCGTGCCGGCCGACCGACGCCACCAGGAAGCGGTGCAGGTCGGCGGCGTGGCTGTCGAGCAGCGCCTGGAACGGAGGAAGGGTCACCGCACGTTCAACGCCGGCGCCCCGGCCGGTGTGAGGCGACGCGGTCCGGACCGACGACGGCACGCCCGGCCCGGCCACGCATCACCCCGACAGCGCGGCCAGCAGCCTGGTCGGCGTGTCCTTCGGGCTGATCTTGGGCCAGACATCGGCCAGCGTGCCGTCCTCGGCGACGAGGAACGCCGAGCGGATGATGCCCATGTAGGTCCGCCCGTAGTTCTTCTTCTCGCCCCACGCGCCGTAGGACTCGGCGACGGCGTGATCCTCGTCGGACAGGAGCGGGAACCCGAGCCCGTACTTGTCGTCGAACTTCTTCTGCCTGGCGGGCGGATCGGGGCTGATGCCCACGACCGCCGTGTCGCCGATCTCGCCGAGCACGTCGCGGAGCCCGCAGGCCTGGGTGGTGCACCCCGGCGTGTCGGCCTTCGGGTAGAAGTAGACGAGCACCGTGCGACCGCGGAACCCGGACAGCGAGACCGGGGTGCCGTCCTGGTCGAGGAGCTCGAAGTCGGGTGCGTCGTCGCCGGGCTTCAGCATGCCGTGCACCGTATCCGGTGCCCGGCCGGCCAACGCTCCCCCGGGCCGGCCCCGGGGGCCCCTCCGCCCCACCGGTACGCTCCACCGGCATGATCGGCATGGTGCGGGGACGGCTCTCCGACGCCGCGTCGGCGCCCGCACGGGGCGAGCGCGTCGAGCGCCTGTGGGCCGGTGACGGCGTGGTCGTCGAGCACCTCCTGAGCGGCCGGCTCACCGGGCCGGCGGACTACCTCCAGGACCACGACGAGTGGGTGGCGGTGCTGGAGGGCTCGGCCGAGCTCGAAGTCCGAGACGAGCTGCTGGCGCTCGCCGCCGGCGACTGGGTGCTGCTGCCGCGCGGCACCCCGCACCGCCTGGTGTCCACCGAGCCGGGGACCCGCTGGCTCGCGGTGCACGTCGGGCGCTCGGGGCCGGGAGCCACCGAGCACGGGGGCGACGCATGAGCGGGTCGATGAACCTCAACCACCTGAACCTCCGCGTCCGGGACGCGGGCGCCTGCCGGGAGTTCTACGAGCGGCACTTCGGCTTCCGCCACGCCTTCGATGCCGAGGGCGGCCACTTCCTCCGCAACGACGCAGGGTTCCTCCTGGCCGTGTGCCCCGCCGATGCCCACCGCCCCCTGCCCGAGGGCGTCCACATCGGCTTCGGGGTCGACCGGGCGGACCGGGTGATCGCCCAGCAGCGGTCGCTGGCGGCGGCCGGTGTCGCGGTCTCCGCGGTCGACGACCACCGGCCCGGCGAGGACTACGTCACCTTCCGGTGCTGGGACCCCGACGGCACCGAGATCGAGGTGTTCTGGGACGGCGCCTGACCGCGGGCACCGATGCCAGGTCACGACGGCCGGAGTGGCGGCCGCTCGCCGCCCCGGCCGATCAGCGGACGTTGACCATCGCGTCGGCGGTCATCGAGAGGTGCTCCCGCAGGCGGGCCTCGACGGCCGGGGAGACGTCGCGCTCGGCGACGATGGCATCGAGCGCGGCGCTCATGTGCCGCAGCCAGGCGTCGCGCTCGGGCTCGCCGATGATGAAGGGCGCGTGACGCATCCGCAGCCGCGGGTGCCCCCGCTCGTCGGAGTAGGTGGTCGGTCCGCCCCAGTACTGCCCGAGGAACAGCGCCAGGCGTCTGGTCGCCCCGGCGAGGTCGGGCTCCGGGTAGAGGGGTCGGAGCAGCGGGTCGACCGCCACGCCCCGGTAGAAGCGACCGACCAGCTCGTCGAAGAACTCCTGGCCCCCCACCGCCTCGTACACGGTGAGCTCGCCCGGCCGGCCGGCACCGGCGCCGGGTCCCTCGGTCGCGGTCACGGCACCCCCTCGCCCGCGCGGCGGAAGCCGTGGCCGAAGAACCCGCCCCGGGGACGCGCGTGCGCGTGGAAGTGCGACGGGATCTTGCGCATCTCGCCGTCGACGTAGTGCCCGTCGAACACGCTCTCCGCCACCGCGCTCAGCCGCTCCATCATGTGGTCGAGGTCGGTGGCCGGGGGGTCGGCGCCGTGGTTCCGCCACACGACCATGGGCGTGGCGCACACCTCGCAGTCGGCGATCCAGCACACGTCGTCCTCGTGGTACCAGGTGGTGATGCGCTCGGCGGCGCAGAGCAGGCAGCCGTCGTCTCGCTGGCCGGGGTGCACGCCGAGCGAGCGTAGCGTTCGCTCCCGCCGGCGCTACGGTCGGCGGGGATGTCGTCCCGGAGAGCAGGCACCGGCTACGTGATCGTGCCCGACAGCGGCTCGGGACCCGGGGTGCTGGTGCTCCACGCCTGGTGGGGGCTCACCCCCTTCTTCAAGCAGGTGTGTGATCGGCTGGCCGACGCGGGCTTCGTGGCGCTCGCCCCCGATCTCTTCGCCGGTCGCACCACCGACGACCCCGACGAGGCGCGGGCCATGCTGGCGGGTGCCGACATGGACGCCATGGCCCACCTGGTGCGCTCCAGCCTGTTCACGTTGCGATCGATGCCGGCGACCCCCGAGCGACCCGTGGGGGTGCTCGGCTTCTCGATGGGCGCCTCCTGGGCGCTCTGGCTGTCCAGCCGGCTCCACGACCTGGTGGGGGCCACCGTGGTGTTCTACGGGTCGCAGAACATCGACATGGCGCCGGCCACGTCGCCGTTCCTCGGCCACTTCGCCGAGCGCGACTCGCTGGTGGACACCGACGAGCTCACCCTGCTCGAGGCCGATCTGCGGCTGCTCGAGAAGGACGTCACCTTCCACACATACCCGGGGACCGGCCACTGGTTCTTCGAAGCCGACCGTCCGGCCTACGACGAGGGCGCGGCGGCGCTGGCGTGGCGGCGCACCGTCGGGTTCCTCCACGAGCACCTCGACGGGACGGGCGACGCCGAGCCCCCGCCGTGCACGTGACCCCCGGGACGCGCGCCCTCGGAGGGCGTGGCGGAGCGCCGGCGTGTCGTCAGACGGCGTCGATCGCGGCGCGCAGCTCGGACACGAACGCGGCCGCCCCCTCCGGCCCCCCGCCGTCGAGGAGGCGGCGCACGAGCGCCGAGCCGACGATCACGCCGTCCGCGACGCTCACCACCTCTGCGGCCTGCGCCGGGTCGGAGACCCCGACGCCGACCAGCACCGGGAGGTCGGTGGTCGCCTTGAGCCGGCGGGCGATGTCCAGCGCGCTGCGGGCCAGCGCGGCCCGCTCCCCGGTCACGCCCAGCAGGCCGACGCCGTAGACCCACCCCCGTGCCCGGGCGCAGACCCTGCCGAGCCGCTCGTCCGACGCGGTGGGGGCGGCGAGCAGCACGGTCGCGACCCCGGCGGCGTCGGCGGCCGCGGCCCACTCCCCCACCTCCTCGAGGGGCAGGTCGGGGACGATCGCCCCCGCGATCCCGGCCTCCGCGAGCGAGCGGGCGAACCGCTCGTGGCCGTACCGGTGGACCACGTTGTAGTAGGTCATGACCACCAGGGGCACGCCCCCGGTGTCGAGGCGCCCCGCGGCGGCGATCACGTCGTGAGGGGTGGTGCCGGCGGCGAGCGCCCGCTCGGAGGCCTCCTGGATTGTCGGGCCGTCCATCACCGGGTCGGAGAACGGGATGCCGAGCTCCACCGCGTCGGCGCCGGCGTGGGCCACGGCCTCCACCACCCTCTCCCAGCCCGGCAACCCGCCGGTGACGTAGGGCACGAGCAGCTTGCGGCCGGCATCACGCCGCTCGCGCAGGCGCGCCTCGAGCGACCCCGTGGCGACCGTGGCGCACATCTCAGCGCCGCCCTGCGGCGTCGGGGACGCCCGCGCCGTCGAGGTCGGCACCCGACGGGTGGCGCCCCGGCACGTCGCCGGGCTGGCCGGTGCCGGACAGGTCGGCCCCCACCAGGCGCGCCACCTGGGCGACGTCCTTGTCGCCCCGGCCCGACATGTTCACCACCACCACCGCACCGGCGAGCGACGCCCGCTCCCGGCTCACCCAGGCCAGGGCGTGGGCCGACTCGAGGGCGGGGATGATCCCCTCGGTGCGGGCGAGGAGGGCGAACGCGTCGAGCACCTCGGCGTCGCTCGCCGGCTCGTAGCGGGCCCGCCCCGAGGCCGCGAGGTGGGCGTGCTCCGGCCCGACCCCGGGGTAGTCGAGACCGGCGGAGACCGATTCGGCCTCCAGCACCTGGCCGTGCTCGTCCTGGAGCAGGAACGACTTGTGCCCGTGCACCACCCCGGGCACGCCGTGGCCGATGGCCGCGCCACCGGCGGGCTCGACCCCGACCAGCTCGACACCGGGAAGGTCGACGAACCCGGAGAAGATGCCGATCGCGTTCGACCCGCCGCCCACGCAGGCGACCACGACGTCGGGGTCCCGACCCACCTGCTCGCGGCACTGCCCGCGTGCCTCGTCGCCGACCACCCGGTGCAGCTCGCGCACCATCCAGGGGTACGGGTGCGGTCCCATCACCGACCCGATGCAGTAGTGGGTGGTCTCCACGGTGGCGACCCAGTCGCGCAGCGCCTCGTTGACGGCGTCCTTCAGCGTGCGGCTGCCCGACGAGGCCGGCCGCACCTCGGCGCCGAGCAGCCGCATGCGGAACACGTTCAGCGCCTGCCGCTCCATGTCGACCTCGCCCATGTACACGGTGCACTCGAGCCCGAGCAGCGCGGCCGCGGTGGCGGTGGCCACCCCGTGCTGGCCCGCACCCGTCTCGGCGAGCAGGCGGCTCTTGCCCATCCGCCGGGTGAGCAGCGCCTGGCCCAGCACGTTGTTGATCTTGTGCGAGCCCGTGTGGTTGAGGTCCTCCCGCTTGAGCAGGATCCGGCACCCCAGCTCGGCCGAGAGGTTCGAGCACTCCGTGAGCAGCGACGGCCGCCCCGCGTACGAGCGCAGCAGCCCGTCCAGCTCGCCGCGGAAGCCCTCGTCGGCCCATGCCTCCCGGAACGCGGCGTCGAGCTGCTGGCACGCCGGCACCAGCGTCTCCGGCACGTACATGCCGCCGAACTCGCCGAAGCGGCCAGAGGCGCCGGGGTCACCCATCAGGCTCGCGGCGGGGTCAGAGCTCATCCAGCATCCAGTCGAAGGGACGGTCCTCGTCGGCGGTCGCCGGCCGGTAGCCGGCGGGCTCGGCGGCGCGCGCCGCCTGCACGAACGCCCGGACCTTGCGGGGGTCCTTGAGCCCCGGCGACGCCTCCACCCCGCTGGCCACGTCGACACCCCACGGACGCACGCGCCGCACGGCGTCGCCGACGTTCTCGGGCGTCAGGCCGCCGGCGAGGATGATCCGCCGGTTGGACGGCGCCCCCTCGGCCAGCGACCAGTCGAACACCTCGCCCGACCCGGGCGCCGCCGAGTCGATGAGGATCGCATCGGCCCCGTAGTCGTCGGCCGCATCCAGAGCCGGATCGCCGGCCGCGAAGGCCTTCACGACGAACGGGACCCGCTGGTGGATCCACAGCGAGTCACCGGGGGTCTCGTGCCCGTGGAGCTGGGCGGCGCGCAGGCCGGTGCGGTGGACGATCTCGGCGACGCGGGTGCGGGGCTCGTCCCGGAACACCCCCACCGTGAGCACCTCGGTGGGCAGGCGCTTGACGATGTCGCCCACCTTCTGGGGCGCGATCTGGCGGGACGAGGGCGCGAAGACGAAGCCGACGGCGTCGGCCCCCATGGCCACCGCGAGCAGGGCGTCCTCCTCGCTGGTGATGCCACAGACCTTCACGAACACGGACGCAGGCTACCGATCACCGCGCGTCCGGCCGAACCGGTTGATCAGGCCTCGGGCAGCCCTGCGCTGCGCAGCGCGGCCACCGCCGCCTCCGGATCGCCCGAGGTCACCAGCGACTCGCCCACCAGGATCGCGTCGAAGCCCGCCCGGGCGAGCTCCCGGGCATCGCCGGGGCCCCGGATGCCCGACTCGGCCACCCGGACGACCGGCCCCGTGATCTCCCGCACGACCCGGGCCGCGCGGTTGGTGTCGACCTCGAAGGTCTCGAGGTCACGCTGGTTGACGCCGACCAGGTCGGCATCCACCGACAGGGCCCGCTCGACCTCCCGCTCGTCGTGCACCTCGACCAGCGCGTCGAGCCCCACCTCGCCGGCCAGAGCGTGGAAGTCGGCCAGCTCGGCGTCGTCGAGCGCGGCCACGATGAGGAGCACGCAGTCGGCACCCATGGTGCGGGCGTCGCACACGTCGGCCGGGGTCACCGTGAAGTCCTTGCGCAGCACCGGCACCCCGACCGCCTGCCTGGCGGCCCGCAGGTCGTCCGGCGAACCGCCGAAGAACTCGCCGTCGGTCAGCACCGACAGGCACGTCGCCCCGCCGCGCTCGTACGCGCCGGCCACCTCTGCGGGGTCGAGGCCGGCGAGCAGCTCCCCCCTCGACGGCGACCGGCGCTTCACCTCGGCGATGACGGCGAGGCCCCCGGCCGCCCGCAGCGCCGCGGTGAAGCCCCGGGTGGGCGGCTGCGAGCCGGCCTCGTCGAGCAACCGGCCGAGCGGCCGCCGATCGCCGGCCGCGGCCTCGCGGTGCGCGGCGACGATGCGGTCGAGGTACGTGGCCACGCCGCCTCTCAGCACGCCGCGGTGGCGCCGGTGCGCCCGCGCCCGACCACGTGGTCGACGGCGTCGGCGCGGCGACGTGTCGTGTGGGGCTCGCTCCTCGGCACGATCCGGGGCATCCCGGCGACCCTACTCGTGGGGCCGGGCCATGGCGCGCAGCGGGGCGAGCACGAAGAGACCGCCGGACAGCATGAACGCCCCCATCGACATCCCCAGCAGCGCAGGGGAGGTGAAGACGAACGCCGCCACGAACAGCGCCACCGACGCGACGAGCACCCCGGGCGGCAGCACGGCCCACCAGCCCTGCAGGCCCCGGATCGGGCGCAACGGCCGCTCGTCGAGGTCGGCCGGGTCGGCCACAGCGGTGCCGGGCGGCTCCCACTCCACCGGATCCGTCCGCGCCGCTCCGACCGCCCGCCCCGCATGAGCTTCGGCCAGCGCCCGGTCATACGTCGCCCGCCGCTCCGGGTCGCCCAGCACCGCCCACGCCGCGTTCACCGCCTGCATCCGCCCGGGATCGCCACCGGCGTCGGGATGGTGGTCGCGTGCGGCCGACCGGTACGCGGCACGCACCTCGGCCGCCGAGGCGGTGGGGGCGAGGCCGAGGACGTCGTAGTGCGTTGGTTCGGGCATGGGGTTGTCCCGGTCGGGCGGCCGCCTCAGGCGGTGTCCGGGGGTTCGAGCACGGTCACCGGCACGGCGCCGGCATCGGAGCGGACCTCGGCGGCTGCCGGGGGCGTGACGGCCCGCCCCACCAGCCCCAGGCCCACTGCGCCACCGCCGGGTGCCGGGGCCGACGAGGTGACGCGACCGGCCTCCCCACCGTCCACGACGATCGGCGCACCGGCGGCGATCTCGCCGGCGGTGGCGACCACCAGCCGGAGGTTCCGGGGGACCTTGCCGCCCCGGCTGTCGATGCGGGCGACCAGCTCCTGGCCGGTGAAGCACCCCTTGGTGAAGCTGACCGACGCCTCGATGACCCAGCGGCCGACCTCGGCGGGGATGGTGCGCTCGGTCAGCTCGGCACCCATCGCCGGCACCCCCGCTCGCACCCGGGCCGCCTCGTACGCCACCCGGGTCGCAGCCGGCACGCCGGGGGGCACCTCGACATCGGGCCCGAGCAGGTCGGCCCCTTCGATCCCCGGCCAGCCGGCGGGCACCGCGATCGCCCCGTCGCGATCGGTCACCGCCCGCACGGCCGCCTCCTGCGAGCCCGGCCCGCGCAGCGCCACGCACCGCCACTCGAGCGGCGTGATCTCGGCCTTCGTGCGGAGGAGGAACCGGCGGAGCCGGGCCACCACCGCCTCGCCGAACCCGCCGTCGACGTCGATCACCACCTCGTCCTCGTCGGTGCGGCTGAGCCGCACCCACGCGTCCACCTTGCCGGTGGGTTGGAGCACGAACGAGCGGGCGCTCGCGCCGACGTCGAGGCCCTCCACGTCCTGGCTCAGCTGCCCCTGCAGGTAGCCGATCGCCTCCGGCCCGCCCACCCGCAGGGCGTCGCGGGCCACCTCGACGGCACCGAGCGAGGTGCGCAGGTCCACCACGGCGTCAGCGTCACCCGTCATGCGCCCAGTCTGGCAGCAGTCCGGCCGGATCCGATGGGCACCGGCATGTCCCCCGGCGGGACGCGGAGGCGGGCGGTGGTTCCCGCGGGGCATGGGTTCCGGCACCGGCGGCCGCGCGGGCGGCGGCTTCCCGAGGTCATAGGTTCCAGCACCGTGAGCCCGAGGCAATGGGTACCGGATGCGGAACCTATGTCCTCGCCCCGAGGGCGGCGGAACCCCGTGCCTCGAAATGTCGTCCCGTCGCCCGCCTGCCTGGGGACCGGGCACACCGCCGCACCAGCGCACCCTTTCACGGCAGCGGAGGCACGGGGCGGCAGGCAGCATGGTGCGGATGTCGCCGGAGCCGGGCCATCCCAACCGCCGCGACCCCGCGTCGCTGCCTCCGGAGCTTCGACGCGCCCCCGTGCCCGAGCGGGTTCGCGCGTGGGTGGCCGAGGCGACGGGGGCGGCGGTGCGGAGCGTGCGCCGGCTGCCCGGCGCGTCGTCGACGGCCGTCCACCTCGTCCGCCTGGCGACCGGTGAGCCGGTCGTGCTGCGCCGCTACGCATGGCCGGGGTTCCTCGAGGACGAGCCGCTCGCACCCCGGCGGGAGGTCGATGCGCTCGTGTTCGCCCGCCGCCACGGCCTCGCCGTCCCGGAGGTCGTCGCCGCCGACGTCGACGGCACCTCGACCGGTGACGGCGTGCCCACGATCCTGATGTCCCTCGTTCCCGGGCGACCCGTCGGTCTCCCCGACCTGCGCACCCTCGCCGAGGTCGCGGCCGCGATCCACGACGTCGACCCCGACGGCGGTCTCGCACACCACTACTTCCCCTGGTACCGGGGCATGGCCACGCGACCACCGGCGCCCGCGACCCGCCCCGCCCTCTGGCGGACCGCGATCGATCGCTGGAGCCGGGACCTGTCCGCCTACAGGCCCGTGTTCATCCACCGCGACTTCCATCCCGGCAACGTGCTGTGGTCGCGCGGCCGGCTCTCCGGGATCGTCGACTGGGCCAACGCCTGCAGCGGACCCTGGGGCTGCGACATCGCGCACTGCCGCGGCAACCTCATCGAGCTGTCGGGGCCCGAGGCGGCCGACCGGTTCCTCGCCGCCTACGAAGCGGTGACCGGGCGTGCGTACGACCGCTTCTGGGAGATCGCCTCGGTCCTCGAGCACGGCCCGTCGTACTGGACCGCCACCCGGATCGAGCAGAGCGAGCGACGGCTGGAGCTCGCGCTCCGGGCGACTGCGTGACCCCGTCGACGCACGACACGCGCTGTCCTCGGGACGTGGGACACGCCGGCCTGGGCGGTCGTCGCGGCCGAGGAGCGTCCGCCACGGAGCCGGCACGATCCTTCGGGGCGGGGGCCCGATCAGTCGGGGCGGGGGCTGCGGTGTCGCCGGCGCGCCGCCGTCATCCGCCGCGCGGCGGGCACGGCAGCCAGCAGGGCGCGCGCCTTGTTGTGGCACTCCAGGTCCTCGTGCTCGGGCACGGAGTCGGCCACGATGCCGGCGCCCGCCTGCACCGAGGCGCGCCCCCGGTCGTCGATGACCATCGTGCGGATCGCGATGGCCGTGTCGACGTTGCCCGAGAAGTCGATGTAGCCGACCACGCCGGCGTACGGGCCACGCTTGGTGGGCTCGAGCGCGTCGATGATCTCCATCGCCCGCACCTTCGGCGCGCCCGACACGGTGCCGGCCGGCAGGGTGGCCCGGATGACGTCGATGGCCGAGCACCCCTCGGCCAGCTCGCCCGACACCTGCGACGTCAGGTGCATCACGTGGCTGTAGCGCTCGAGCGTCAGGTACTCGTCCATGTGCTCGGTGCCGAAGCGGACCACCCGCCCGACGTCGTTGCGGGCGAGGTCCACGAGCATGACGTGCTCGGCGATCTCCTTCGGGTGCTCGCTCAGCTCCGCGGCCAGGCGGGCGTCGTCGGCATCGGTGGCGCCACGGCGGCGCGTCCCGGCGATCGGGCGGGAGATCACCCGGCCATCGGTCACCCGCACCATCGGCTCGGGCGACGCTCCCGCGAGCGTGAGCCCCGGCTGCCGCACGAAGTACATGTACGGGCTCGGGTTGACCTGGCGGAGCACCCGGTAGACGTCGAACGGGTCGGCGTCGAGGTCGAAGTCGAAGCGCTGAGACAGCACCACCTGGAAGATGTCGCCGGCGAGGATGTGCTCGCGCGCGGCCTCGACCGCGTGCCGGTACAGGTCGGCGCCGACGGTGGAGCGCACCTCGGGCAGGGGATCGTCGGGCGACGGGGGCTCGACCAGCATCTCCTCGAGCGGGCGGGCGCCGTCGGCGGCGAGCCGGTCGAGCCGCGCCACCGCCTCGTCGTACAGCAGGTCGAGCGCGTCGCCGTCGCTGCCCGGCGGCACCAGCACGTTCTCGATCAGCACCACCCGCTGACGCCAATGGTCGTAGGCCGCGAGCTGACCGATGACCGACACCACGGCGTCGGGATGGCCCTGGTCGTCCCCGGGCACGTGGGGCAGGTGCTCCACCTCGCGCACGACGTCGTAGCCGAGGTAGCCGAGCACCCCGCCGTGCAGGGGCGGCAGGTCGGGCAGCGAGGGCGCGTGCCACGCAGCGAGCAGGGCGTCGAGGGCGGCGAGGATCCCGCGATCGCGGGGTACCCCGTCGGCGATCACGCCGTCGATGTCGACGCGACGCCCCCGGGCGGTCATCGTGGCGAGCGGGTTGCGACCGATGAACGACCAGCGGCTCCACCGGGCCTCGCCGTGCTCGACCGACTCGAGGAGGAAGCCGGTCCCGTCGCCCACCAGCCGGCTGAACGCCGCGACCGGCGTGGTCAGGTCGGCGAGCAGCTCCCGCCAGACCGGGATGACCGTGTGGGTGGACGCGAGCGCCCGGAAGTCGTCGCGCGAGGGTCGGACCATCGTGCGGCGGGCGTCACCCGGTCGGGGCGCCGGGCCACGCCGGCGCCCCACCGGAGCCGTCGTCCCCGAGGGAACGGAAGAAGCACGAGCGGGCGCCGGTGTGGCAGGCGCCACGGCCCTGCTGGTCGACCACGAACAGCAGCGTGTCGCCGTCGCAGTCGTAGTAGGCGCCCCGCACGACCTGGACATCGCCCGACGTCTCGCCCTTGCGCCAGACCTCCGCCCGGCTGCGGCTCCAGAACACCGTGCGCCCCTCGGCGAGCGTGAGTCGGACCGTCTCCTCGGTCATCCACGCCATCATCAGCACCTGTCCCGTCGACCCGTCCTGCACGATCGCGGGCACCAGCCCGTTCGCGTCGTAGCGGATCTCGGCGAGCTGATCGTCGGTGGCGTCGATGGGGGTGGTCGCCGGCACCCCGTCATGCTAGTGCCCTGGCCAGTAACGTTTGCCCCGTCCACGGCGAGCCAGGTTCGTCGTTGGCAAGGACGCAGGACGAAGGCATAGCCGTAGCTACGTCGAGGACGAGGACGCAGCCAGCGGCGAACCTGGCCGGCGTGGCGGGTCGCCGATGTTGCTGGCCAGGGCACTAGGACAGCCCGGCGGCCGTCCCCGAAACCGAATGTCCGGGGCTCGACCGGGCAGAGG
>JBKHJZ010000154.1:0-7575 GCA_046537875.1 Acidimicrobiia bacterium
CCGCCGACTCCTCGTGCTCGACCTGGTCGGCGCGCTCGGTGGGGTCCGTGGGCTCCGCGTGCTCGACGGGGTGTGGGGGCTCGGCTGGTCCCGCGGGCTCGGCGCGCTCGGCAGGCTCCGCGCGCTCGGTTGGTCCGGCGGGTTCGGTGGTTGCGGTGCCATCACGCCACAGGAGCTCGCCCTGGGCAGCCAGGGCGGCGCGGAGCACGGCGGCGTCGTCGGGCTCGAGCAGGCCCGTGACCCGCACGAGCCCGTCGGGCTCGTCGAACAGCCAGATGCCGCGGCGCTCGCGGGCCCGCTCGAGGCGCTCTGGGTCGTCGGCGTCTTCGGCGCGTCGGTAGGCGCGGGCGCAGCGGACGAGTTGGGTGACCGACATCTCCCGCGCCAGGCCGAGCCAGCGCTCGTCGGTGTCGGGCTCGGCGACGTCGGCGAGCACGCGAGCCTTGGCCCAGCCGATCTCGCCGGCGACGCACGCCGCGGCGATGGCGGGGAGCTCGGCGAGGCGCCGCCCGGCGGTGGCCTGGTGGGCGGCGGTGCGGGCGTCGATGCCGAGGTTGATCGCGGCCCAGTGGCCGATGGAGCGGATGCCCACCCCGACCCAGCCCCCGAGCTGGTCGAACTCCGCCAGCAGGCGCATCAGGTCGGCGTTCGCCGCGTGGATCAGCGCGGCCAGCTCGCACAGCTCGGACTCGACCTCGTCGGCACGGGTTGCCACGACCCCGGGGACCAGGGCGCCCGGAGTTGCGGGGCCGGCATCGGCCGCCGTCGAGGGCGCCCGGGTGGTCGCGCCGCCGGGCGTGGAGCCATGTGGAGATATGGCATCCAACGGCATGGCGTCATCTTACACCAACACACGTTCGTGTGCAAGGGATCGGGGCGAACGAATGCCACCGGTCCGGGCACCGAGCGCCAGGTCGTGTCGCACCACCGACGCCGGCCCTGGCCGGGCCGACAGGGTGCGGATGCCGTGGTCGCCCCCGCCACCGGTACGGTGCCCCGGATGGTCGAATCGAGCCAGGTCGGCGGCACCGACCCTGTGGAGCCCGCCGACCCCGCCGAGAAGGTCGACTCC
Source organism: Acidimicrobiia bacterium (assembly GCA_046537875.1). Taxonomy (GTDB): domain Bacteria; phylum Actinomycetota; class Acidimicrobiia; order Acidimicrobiales; family VFJN01; genus JBKHJZ01. Next base: position 1,073 of record JBKHJZ010000154.1, read on the forward strand.
GCCGACCCTGTGGGACCCGCCGCCCCCGTCGAGAAAGCCGACCCCACCGACTCTGCCACCGCCGACCCCGCCTCACGCTCATCCGCCGGCCGGTCGTTCCACATGACGCCCGACGATCTGCGGCGCTGGGGCCACGAGGTGGTCGACTGGGTCGCCGGCTACCTGGAGACCATCGAGGAGCACCCGGTGGTGCCCGACGTGGCGCCCGGGGACGTGCGCTCCTGGCTCCCGCCCTCGCCGCCCGAGGTCCCGGAGCCGTTCGAGCGGGTTCTGGCCGACCTCGACCGCATCGTCGTGCCGGGCACCACCCACTGGCAGCACCCCGGCTTCCACGCCTACTTCCCGGCGAACACGTCGGGGCCGGCCATCCTGGCCGACATCGTCTCCGGCGGGCTCGGCACCCAGGGGATGCTCTGGCAGACGGGCCCGGCGTCCACCGAGGTGGAGACCCACGTGCTCGACTGGATGGCCGAGCTGCTGGGCCTGCCCGAGCGCTTCCGCTCCACCGGCGCCGGCGGCGGCGTCATCCAGGACTCGGCCTCGTCGGCCACGCTGTGCGCCCTGCTGGCCGCCCGGGAGCGGGCCCTCGCCGCCGGCGCGTCGCTCGAGGGGCTGGTGGTCTACGGCTCGACGCAGGCGCACTCGTCGCTCGAGAAGGCGGCGCGCATCGCCGGACTCGGGAACGAGCAGGTGCGGCTGGTCGACGTGTGGGATCGGGGGCCCGATGCCTTCGCCCTGCGGCCCGACCGGCTCGCCGACGCGGTCGCCGCCGACGCCGCCGCCGGCCGGGTGCCGTTCCTCGTGATGGCCACGGTCGGCACCACCAGCTCGCTGGCGGTCGACCCGGTGCCCGCGATCGGCGAGATCGCCGAGCGGCACGGGCTGTGGCTCCACGTCGACGGGGCCATGGCGGCCGTCGCCGCCGTCTGCCCCGAGCACCGGGGGCTGCTCGACGGGATCGAGCGGGCCGACAGCGTGGTGACCAACCCCCACAAGTGGATGTTCACCACCTTCGACTGCTCGTGCTTCTGGGTGGCCGATCGCCGGCCGCTGGTGGATGCGCTGTCGATCCTGCCGGAGTACCTGCGCAACCCGGCCACCGAGTCGGGGGCGGTGATCGACTACCGCGACTGGCAGGTGCCGCTGGGGCGGCGGTTCCGGGCGCTCAAGCTGTGGTTCGTCCTGCGCTGGTACGGCGCCGAGGGCCTGCGCCACCACCTGCGGGAGCACGTGCGCCTGGCCGGCGGCCTGGCCGGGCGCATCGCCGCCGACGAGCGGCTCGAGCTGGCCGCCCCGCCCCGGCTGAACCTGGTGTGCTTCCGTCACCGCGACGGCGACGCCGCCACCGAGCGGCTGCATCGCGACCTGAACGGGACCGGGCGCGTCCACCTGACCCACACCCGGCTGGGCGACCGCTACGTGCTCCGGGCGGTCGTGGGCGCGTGGACCACCACCGAGCGCCACGTCGAGGGCCTCTGGCGGCTGATCGACGACCTGGCCTGAGCTGGGATCGCGCGCGCCACCACCAGGCGGATGCGGCCGCGGGCCCGCATCCGTGCCCCGGTAGACTCCTGTCTTTCCCAGACAGGACGAAGGTGGTGCCGCACGATGGCCGAGGTCGAGATCGGGATCGGCAAGACGGCCCGGCGCGCCTACCGGCTCGACGACGTGTCGATCGTGCCGAGCCGCCGCACCCGCGACCCCGAGGACGTCGACATCGCCTGCGAGATCGACGCCTACCGGTTCGAGATGCCGGTGCTCGCCGCACCGACCGACAGCGTGACCTCGCCCACCACCGCGGTCCGGATGGGCCAGCTCGGGGCGGGCGCCGTGCTCCACCTCGAGGGGCTCTGGACCCGCTACGAGAACCCGGACAAGGTGCTCGAGGAGATCGCGGGCCTGCCGGACGGCGAGGCCACGCGGCGCATGCAGGAGATCTACGCCGAGCCGATCGACCACGACCTGATCGGCGAGCGCATCGCCTCGGTCAAGGAGGCGGGGGTCACCTGCGCCGTGGCCGTCACCCCGCACCGCACGCTCGAGCTGGCCGACGCGGTGCTGCGGGCCGAGCCCGACCTGCTGGTGATCCAGGCGACCATCGTGTCGGCCGAACACGTGGCCCGCACGGTCGAGCCGCTCAACCTGAAGGCCTTCATCCGCCACTACGAGCTGCCGGTGCTGGTGGGCGGCTGCACCTCGTACCACTCGGCGCTGCACCTCATGCGCACCGGCGCCGCCGGCGTGCTGGTGGGGGCCGGCTCGGGGGCCGCCGAGGTCACCCGCGACGTGCTCGGCGTCGGGGTCCCGCTGGCCACCGCGCTGTCCGACGCCCGGGCGGCCCGGATGCGCCACCTCGACGAGACCGGCGTCTACTGCCACGTGATCGCCGACGGCGGGGTCTCCACCGGTGGCGACATCGCCCGCGCCATCGCCTGCGGGGCCGACGCCGTGATGATCGGCACGCCGCTCGCCGCCGCCCACGAGGCGCCCGGCCGGGGCTGGCACTGGGGCATGGCGGCCGTGCACCGCAGCATCCCCCGGGGCGAGCGGGTGCGGGTCGAGCCGGTCGGGACGCTGGAGGAGATCCTGGTGGGCCCCGCCCGCTCGGGCTCGGGGCGGGTGAACCTGGCCGGCGCCCTGCGCCGGGCGATGGCGCTCACCGGCTCCGAGACGCTGAAGGACCTGCAGAAGTCCGATCTCGTGGTGGTGGACGGCCGATGACCCGCCACCTGTTCGCTCGGCCTCCAGGCCGAGCCGGCACGTCCCGGGGAGGCCGGCGGCCGTGAGCGACCACCACGACTTCGACACCTGCCTGGTCGTCGACTTCGGCGCCCAGTACGCGCAGCTCATCGCCCGGCGGGTGCGCGAGGCGCACGTGTACTCCGAGATCGTGCCGCACACGATCACGGCCGCCGAGGTGCGCGAGCGCGGCCCGCAGGCGCTGATCCTCTCGGGCGGTCCCAAGTCGGTGCACGTGGAGGGCGCCCCCCGGCTCGACCCCGGCATCTTCGACCTCGGGATCCCGATCCTCGGCATCTGCTACGGCGCCCAGCTCATCGCCGACGAGCTGGGTGGGACGGTCGCCCGCACCGGCCGGGGCGAGTACGGCCGGACCCCGCTGTCGGTCGCGGCCGAGGACACACTCGGCCTGCTCGCCGACCAGCCGGTCGACCAGACCGTGTGGATGAGCCACTTCGACACGATCACCGACCCGCCCGACGGCTTCGTGGCCACCGCCTCCACGCCCGACACGCCGGTGGCCGCGCTCGAGTCGCCGGGCCGGCGCATCTGGGGGGTGCAGTACCACCCGGAGGTGTCGCACACGGCATCGGGCCAGCAGCTGCTCCGCCAGTTCCTGCACCACCTGGCCGGGTGCCGCCCGAACTGGACGATGACGTCGATCATCGAGACCGCCGTCGACGACGTCCGGGCCCAGGTGGGCGACGGGCGGGCGATCTGCGGCCTGTCGGGGGGCGTCGACTCCGCGGTCGCCGCCGCGCTGGTGCACAAGGCCATCGGGCCGCGGCTCACGTGCGTCTTCGTCGACACGGGCCTGCTGCGCCGGGGCGAGGCCGAGCAGGTGGTCGACACCTTCCACCGGCACCAGCGCATCGAGCTGATCCACGTCCGGGCCGCCGACCGGTTCTTCGAGCGGCTGGCCGGGGTGCGCGACCCGGAGGAGAAGCGCAAGGCCGTGGGCGAGCTCTTCATCCGGGTGTTCGAGGACTCCGCCGGCGGCATCGAGGACGCCCGCTACCTCGTGCAGGGCACCCTCTACCCCGACGTGATCGAGTCGGGGGGCGGCAACGGCGCCGCCACCATCAAGAGCCACCACAACGTGGGCGGGCTCCCCGAGGATCTGGAGTTCGAGCTGGTCGAGCCGCTGCGCCACCTCTTCAAGGACGAGGTGCGGCGCGTCGGCGAGGAGCTGGGGCTGCCGGAGGAGATCGTGTGGCGCCAGCCGTTCCCCGGGCCGGGGCTGGCCGTGCGGATCATCGGTGAGGTGACGCTCGACAAGGTGGCGATGCTCCAGCACGCCGACGCCATCGTCCGTGAGGAGATCCGCCGCGCCGGGCTCGAGCGGGACATCTGGCAGGCGTTCGCCGTGCTCCCCGACGTCCGCTCGGTCGGGGTGATGGGCGACGAGCGCACGTACGCGCACCCGGTGATCATCCGGGCGGTCACGAGCGAGGACGCGATGACTGCCGACTGGGCGCGTTTGCCGTACGATCTCCTCGAGGCCATGTCGAGCCGGATCATCAACGAGGTGACCGGCGTCAACCGGGTGGCCTACGACATCACGTCGAAGCCGCCCGGCACGATCGAGTGGGAGTGACGAGAGTTACGTTTCACCGGCAGAGCCCGCTCGTTACCTGGAGGTAACGTGGGCTCAACGCCAACCCGAGCCCCGATGCGTGCGACCAGGTAGGAGTTCTCGCCGCTACGCCTACCAGTGATCGCGAGGCGATCGGTCGTCGTACCGGACCGCCGGCATGCCGGCCGGCGGTGGACCCGACCGGAGCTGGTGCCGGCCGGGTCGGCTCGGGGTGGCTCGCACAGGCGTCGTGCTCCCGCGCTCGCCAGGAAATCGGCGATGCGCGGCGTGGGCCACTAGGTTCCCCCGGGTCTACGACGAGCGGGAGAAGGCGGACGAATGAGCGACATGTCGCAGGGACCGGGGTGGTGGCAGGCCTCGGACGGGAAGTGGTACCCACCCGAGCAGGCGCCGGGCGGCCCGCCGCCGGGAAGCCAGGGCCAGGGCACCGGGTACGGGGCTCCGGGGTACGGTCAGCCCGGGCAGGACGCCCCGGGCTGGGGGCCTCCCGGCCAGGGCGGAGCGCAGGGCTACGGTCAGCCCGGCTCGGGTGCTCCGGGCTACGGGCCGCCGGGCGGGCCCGGTGCTCCGGGCCACGGCCCGCAGTACGGCAGCCCGTACGGGGCACCAGGTGGCTACGCCTACGGTCCGCTCGCCGAGTGGGGGCAGCGGGTGGTCGCATACCTGATCGACGCGGCGATCCTCGTCGCCGGTTACATCGCCGTGTTCATCCTGGCGGCGATCTTCGGCGCGGTCGCCGATGCGCTGGGCGTGCTGGTGGGCCTCGTCGGCTACCTGGCCGTGGCGGTGGCGAGCTTCTACTTCCTCTACCTCAACGGGTCGGTCGGCCAGTCGCCCGGCAAGCGGCTCATCGGCATCAAGGTCATCGGTGAGCGCAGCGGCCAGCCGATCGGCGGCGGCCTCGGGATCGTCCGGGGCCTGGCCCACATCGTCGACAGCCTGGTCTGCTACCTCGGCTGGCTGTGGCCGCTGTGGGACGACAGGAACCAGACCCTCGCCGACAAGATCATGAGCACGGTGGTCATCGACGGCGTCCCGAAGGAGGAGTTCGGGCCGGACATCTTCCGGTCGCGCTGACCTGCACGGCCCGGACGCCCGCACGGCCCGGGCCCCCGGCACGACGCGAACCGCGGCGCCACCCGGACCCCTGCACGGCCGGACCCCGGTACGACCCGGACGGCCCGCCGCACCCGCAGTAGCGTGGGTGCGATGCCGCTGGAGGACTACGCGGTCGACACGTTCGTCGACGGCGGCAAGGAGCGCCGGGTCTACCGGCGCGGGACCGGACCCGCGGTGCTCGTCATCGCCGAGGTGCCGGGCATCACTCCCGACGTGCTGGGCTTTGCCGACCGGGTGGCCGGCATCGGCTGCACGGCGGTGCTGCCACACCTGTTCGGCGAGCCGGGGGCGCCGGCCACGGTGATCCGAGGGGCGCAGACCATGGGCTGGGCGTGCGTCTCGCGGGAGTTCACGATGCTCGCCACCCGACGGGCCTCACCGGTCACCGAGTGGCTGCGGGCGCTCGGCCGCCACGAGCACGAGCGGTGCGGCGGGCCCGGCATCGGCGTGGTGGGCATGTGCCTGACGGGCGGGTTCGCCCTGGCGATGATGGTCGACGACACCGTGCTGGCGCCGGTGCTCAGCCAGCCGTCGTTGCCGCTGCCCGTGTCCCGGAGCCGCCGGCGCGACCTGGGCATCGGCGACGCCGACCTCGCTCGGGTCCGGGAGCGGGCGGGCGCGGGCGTCACCGTGCTCGGCCTGCGCTTCACCTGCGACCGGCTCGTGCCGCCCGAGCGTTTCGAGCGCCTGCGGGACGAGCTCGGCGACGCGTTCGTGGGCGTGGAGATCGACTCGTCGCCCGGCAACCCCCACGGGATCTCCCGGTGGTCGCACTCGGTGCTCACCGAGCACCTCGTGGACGAGCCCGGTCACCCGACCCGCGACGCCCTCGACCGGGTGATGGGCTTCCTGCGCTCCCGCCTGGTCCTCTAGCTCTGGCCGCTCGGGCGGAGCCTTCCCGAGGTCATGGGTTCCGGGGTCCCGGACCTGGGACCGGCGGCCACGGGGATTCCCGAGGTCATGGGTTCCGCGGTGTCGAGCCCGAGGTCATGGGTTCCGGAAGTGGAACCGTTTGCCTCGGGCGGCGTGGGGTGGAACCTGATGCCTC
>JBKHJZ010000155.1:0-7530 GCA_046537875.1 Acidimicrobiia bacterium
CGCCCGCCCTGTCGGCCCCGCCGCCCCCGCCGCTCCCGCCGGAGCCCGCGCCCGGCCGCCCCACCTCCGGGCGCGGCCGCCGCATCGCGAACGTCGCCGGGCTGGCCGTGCTCCTGCTGGGCGCCGCCACCGGCGGGGCCCTGCTCGGCCAGGCCATCGACGACGACACGCCGGACCCGGCCACATCGACCACGGCGGATGCACCTGCCAGCGAGCCGGAGCCACCCGGGGAGGGCGCCGGGAGCGAGCCCGACGAACCGCTGTCCCGGGCGGCGGCTGCGGTCCTGCCCAGCGTGGTGTCGATCACCGTCGAGTCGTCGCAGGGTGAGGGCCAGGGCTCGGGCGTGGTCATCGGAGAGGACGGCACGATCCTCACCAACCACCACGTGGTCGCCGGCGCCGGCGACGGTGGCCTCGCGGTCACGCTCGCCGACGGCACCACCGCGGACGCCGAGGTCGTCGGCAGCGACCCGGTCACCGACCTCGCCGTCATCCGGGTCGAGGTCGAGGGTCTCACCCCCGCGACCCTCGGCAGCAGCGCAGACCTGAACGTGGGGGACACCGTCCTCGCCATCGGCAGCCCGCTCGGCCTCGACGGGTCGGTGACAGCCGGCATCGTCAGCGCCCTGAACCGGGCCATCACCGTGGGCGGCGGCCCGCTCGGTGGCGGGGGACCGGCCTCGATGATCGACGCCATCCAGACCGATGCCCCCATCAACCCCGGCAACTCCGGTGGGGCCCTCATCGACACCGACGGCCGGGTCGTCGGCATCAACACGGCGATCGCATCGCTCGCCTTCGGCGTGGGTTCACAGGGAGGCAACATCGGCCTCGGGTTCGCCATCCCGATCGACGCGGCGCAAGACATCGCAGAGCGGCTCATCGCCGACGGCGAGGTGCAGCACGCCTACCTCGGTGTGCGGATCGCCGATGCCCAGGACGGCGGCGCGATCGTCGCCTCCGTCGAAGACGGCAGCCCCGCGGCCGCGGCCGGGCTCGAGCGGGGCGACGTGGTGACCGATGTCGAGGGTGAGCCGATCGCGGATGCGGCCGACCTCACCGCCGCCGTCCGGTCCCAGCAGCCGGGCGACACGGTCACCCTGACCTACCGCCGGGACGGTGACGAGCGCACCGCCGACGTGGCCCTCGGGACGCTGCCCAACTGATCGCAACGGGTGCACCTACGGGTGCAGACGGTGGAGCGGGACGATCCCCCTCGTCCCGTTCCACCGTCGTGTGACGCCACCCGAGCCGGGTGGCAGGCGACCCGGCACAGAGGGCTAGCATCGGTCCCTCGGCGTGCCGGGAAGTCTGGTCGGCAAGACCGTCGTCGACCGCCTGCAGGAGCCCTCGTCCCGTGCCGGACACCGCCCCCCGCAACGCATCCCCCAGGGCCCGCCGCCGCACGCCGGCCCGCCGAGGTGAGACGCTGCCGGCACTGAGCGGTCCCCGCAGCAGGGCCCGCTCGTGACCTGGCTGCTCGTCGCGCACGGGGTCGTGGGCCTCGCCGTCATGGCGGGAGCCCCGCGGCTCGGCCGCTCGGCGTTCGCGCTCGGCGCCCTGCCGATGCTCGCCGCGCTCGGGCTCGGCGCGGCGTACGCCGACCGGATCCTCGACGGTGATGCCGTCCGGGAGACGACGAGCTGGGTCGGGGTCCTGGACCTCGGTGTCGACCTGCGCCTCGACGGCTTCGCCCTGCTCATGGTGCTCATCGTGTCGGGGATCGGCGTGGCGGTGATGGGCTACGGCGCCAGCTACTTCAGTCCCACCGCCCTGTCCGCCCGCATCGCGGGGCTGCTGGTGCTCTTCTCGGGCTCGATGCTCGGCGTGGTGCTGGCCGACAACCTGCTGCTCCTGTACACGTTCTGGGAGCTCACGTCGATCACGTCGTGGCTGCTCATCGGGTCGCACCACACCGACACGTCGGCCCGCGCCGGCGCGCTCCACGCGCTGATCGTGACCTCTGCGGGGGGCCTGGCGATGCTGGCCGGGTTCGTGGTGCTGGGCCAGGCGGCGGGGACGTACTCGTTCAGCGAGATCCTCGCCGATCCCCCCTCCGGGGGCGCCGTCGGCATCGGGCTCGGCTGCATCCTGGTCGGGGTCGTCACCAAGTCCGCGCAGGTGCCCACCCACGCCTGGCTCCCCGGCGCCATGGTCGCGCCCACCCCGGTCAGCGCCTACCTGCACGCCGCCACCATGGTCAAGGCGGGCATCTACCTCGCTGCCCGGCTGGCGCCGGTCTTCGCCGTCGTCGGCTCGTGGCGGGCCGCCGTGACCGTGATCGGGCTCGCCACGATGCTGCACGGCGGCCTGCGCGCGCTCCAGCAGCACGATCTGAAGCTCCTGCTGGCGATGGGCACGGTCAGCCAGCTCGGGTTCATGCTCGTCCTGGTCGGCACCGGCCGCCCGGACGCCACCGTGGCGGGTGCGGTGCTGCTGCTGGCCCACGCCCTGTTCAAGGCCGCGCTGTTCCTCGTGGTCGGGATCATCGACCACGAGACCGGGACCCGCGACCGCCGCCGCCTCCACGGCTTCGGTGCCGGGTGGCGGCCGGTCAAGGCCGTGACGCTGGTGTCGGCGGCGTCGATGGCCGGGCTTCCGCCGCTGTTCGGGTTCGTCGCGAAGGAGGGCGCGTACGACGCCTTCGTGCACGAGGGCGTCTGGGGAGTCGTCACGCTGGCCGGGCTGGTGGCCGGTTCGGTGCTCACCTTCGCCTACAGCGTGCGGTTCGCGGCACCGGTCCTGGCGCCGGCCGGCACGGCCGTCCGCGATGCGGTGAGCGACACCGCGGACAGCGGCGCTGCGTCCGGTGCCGGCGCCACCGGCGTCGGGACGCCCGACGCGCGCGAGGCTCACGAGGGTCGCGAGAGCCACGGGGCCCACGCGCCGTCGCTGCCGTTCGTGCTGCCGGCCCTGGTGCTCGCCGGGCTCACCGTGCTCGTCGGGCTGGCGGTGCCGCTCATCGACCCGCTCGTCGAGGCGGCGGCGCAGTCGCTCGACGCCGGCGTGGAGCCGGTCCACCTGTCGCTGTGGCACGGCCTGAACGTCGTTCTCCTCCTGTCCCTGCTCACCTACGGCCTCGGTGTGCTGCTCGTCGCCGCCCGCCACCCGCTGGCGCGGCTCCAGGAGGCGCTCGCCACCCCGCACGGCGCCGACGAGGCGTTCACCGCGGCGATCCGGGGCCTGAACGCGACCGCCCGCCGGGTCACCGGGGTGACCCAGAGCGGCTCGCTCCCGGTCTACATCGCGGTCATCCTGCTCACCGCCGTCGCCGTCCCCAACGCGCTGCTCGCCCTCGACGACGTGTGGGCCGGGTGGCCCCGCTTCGCCGAGACGCCGCTGCAGGTGGCCCTCGCCGCGGTCGTCGTCGGTGCGGCACTGGGCGCCGCCACGGTCGCCCGCCGCTTCGCGGCCGTCCTGCTGCTCGGGGGCGTCGGCTACGGCGTGGCGCTCGTGTTCGTGGTCCAGGGCGCCCCCGACCTCGCCCTCACGCAGTTCGCCGTGGAGACCCTCACGCTCGTGGTGTTCGCACTGGTGCTGCGCCACCTGCCCGAGCACTTCGAGCGCCGGGCCCCCGCGATCGGCACCTGGCTGCGGCTCACGGTGGCCGGTGCCGTAGCGGCCGGCGTGTTCACCTTCGCGCTGGTCAGCGCCGGCAGCCGGGCCGGGCCGCCCATCTCGGGCGGCCTCATCGAACGGTCGCTGCCCGAGGGTGGCGGTCGCAACGTGGTGAACGTCATCCTCGTCGACTTTCGGGGCCTCGACACCCTGGGCGAGATCAGCGTCCTCGTCGTCGCCGGGCTCGGTGTGGTGGCGCTCGCCCGGGTGCGTCCGTGGTCATCGCGCCGCGACGAGCAGCGCCTCGGCGAGCGGCCCCCGGACGGGCCGGCCGTGGTCGAGTCTCCCGGTTCGGCGCTGCGATCCGCGCCCGTCGAGGAGGCGGGATGAGGCGATCCATCGTCGTCGACACGACGGCGCGCCTGGTCTTCCACTCGGCGCTCGTGCTCTCGATCTACCTGCTCTTCGCCGGCCACAACCAGCCGGGCGGGGGGTTCGTGGGCGGGCTCGTCGCAGGCGCGGCGGTCACGCTCATCTACGTGGCGGGCGGCATCGACGACGTGGAGACCCTCTCGCGGATCAGGCCCTGGACCGTGCTCGGCGGCGGGCTCGTCATCGCGGGCGGCACCGCTCTCGTGCCGCTGGCGGTCGGGGGGAGCCTTCTCGAGAGCGATCACGTCGCCGTCGACCTTCCGCTGTTCGGCGAGCTCGAGGTCACGAGCACGCTGGTGTTCGACATCGGCGTCTACGGCGTGGTCCTGGGCCTCGTCCTGATGGTCTTCGAGGCGTTCGGTGAGGAGCGGGAACCGGACGGGGCCGGGGAGGAGCTCGACGAGGGCCGGGCCGGCGCGCCGCCGGGGGACCGGCGATGACCGTCGTCCTCGCGGCGGTGGCCGCCACGCTCTTCGGCTGTGGCACCTACCTGCTGCTCCAGCGCCAGCTCACCCGCATCCTCATCGGGCTGTCGTTGCTGTCGCACGGCGCCAACCTGCTGATCCTGCTGTCGGCCGGCGGCCGGGGACGGCCCACGTTCGTGGGCGGCGACGATGCCGGGGCGCTGCTGGATCCCCTGCCCCAGGCCTTCGTGCTCACCGCGATCGTGATCACCTTCGGCGCCACCGCCTTCCTGCTGGCGCTCGCCTACAGGAGCTGGATGCTGACCCACGACGACGAGGTGCAGGACGATCTCGAGGATCGCCTGGTGGCGCGACGCACCCGTGCCGAGGAGGTGGAGGACGCCATGGCCGCCCTCGCCGCCCAGCAGGCTGCGTTCCGGGAACCGGACGAAGGCGAGGCCGAGGGGGAGGCCGGGGGACCGGCGGGCCCGGAGCACGACACCGAGGAGCAGCTCCGGTGACGGCGCTGCTCGCGCTGCCGATCGGGCTGCCGCTCGGCGCCGCGGCCCTCTCGATCGTCGTCGGCCGGTGGCGTGTGGTGCAGCGGGTGATCGGCGTGGCCACGCTGTCGGTCCTGCTGGTCACCACGATCCTGCTGCTGGTGAGGGTCGACGACGACGGGCCGGTCGCCAGCCAGGCAGGCGGCTGGCCGGCACCGCTCGGCATCACGCTGGTGGCCGACCGCCTCACCGGCATCATGCTCGTGGTCGCGATGGTGATGCTGCTCTCGGTGCTCGTGTACGCCATCGGCCAGGGGGGCGTCGAGCGGCGTCACGTCGGCTTCCATCCCGTGTACCTGGCGCTCACCGCCGGGGTGAGCGCGTCGTTCCTGACGGGCGACCTGTTCAACCTCTTCGTCGCCTTCGAGGTGATGCTCACCGCGAGCTACGTGCTGCTGACCCTCGGCGGGAGACCCGACCAGGTGCGCACCGGCATGACGTACGTGGTGATCAGCCTGGTGGCGTCGGCGCTGTTCCTCACCGCGCTCGCGTACGTCTACGCCAGCACGGGCACCGTGAACATGGCCGACCTGGCGTCCGAGCTCGAGCTGCTCCCGGCGGGCGTGCGACAAGGGCTGGCCGGGCTGCTGCTCGTGGTGTTCGGGATCAAGGCCGCCGTGTTCCCGCTGTTCTTCTGGCTCCCCGACAGCTACCCCACGGCCCCCACGGCCGTGACAGCGGTGTTCGCCGGGCTGCTGACGAAGGTCGGGGTGTACGCGATCATCCGCACCCAGACCGCGCTCCTGCCCGCCGGCGACCGGTTCGGAGCGCTGCTGCTGGTGGTGGCCGGAGCCACGATGCTGCTCGGGGTGCTCGGGGCGATCGCCCAGAACGACATCAAGCGCATCCTGTCGTTCCACATCGTCAGCCAGATCGGCTACATGGTGATGGGGCTCGGGTTCTTCACGGTCGCCGGTGTGGCGGGCGCCGTGTTCTACATCGTGCACCACATCATCGTGAAGACGACGCTGTTCCTCACCGGCGGGTTGGTCGAGCAGCGGTCGGGGACCGGGCACCTCGACCGCCTCGGTGGGCTCGTCCGCTCGACGCCGGTCGTCGCCGTGCTGTTCCTCCTGCCGGCGTTGAGCCTCGCAGGGATCCCGCCGCTGTCCGGCTTCGTCGCCAAGTTCGCGCTGGTCGACGCCGGACTGGATGGTGGCCAGTGGGCCGTCGTGGGCACGAGCCTCCTGGTCAGCCTCCTGACCCTCTTCTCGATGACGAAGATCTGGGCCGGCGCGTTCTGGGGCGAGGAGGAGGCGACCACCGTCGGCCTCCGGGTGCTGCCGGTGGCGATGATCGCCCCGACCGTCGTGCTGGTGCTGCTCAGCCTCGCGGTCGCCGGGTTCGCCGGGCCGCTCTACTCGTTGAGCGAGCGTGCCGCGGCGGACCTGCTCGACGGCTCGGCGTACATCCGGGCGGTCCTGGGCTCATGAGGCGGCTGGCGCTCGTGGCCTGGCTCACCACCCTGTGGGTGATCCTGTGGCGCGACCTCACGGTCGGCAACGTCGTGAGCGGGGTCCTGGTGGCGGTGGCGATCATCGGTCTCTACCGGATGCGGCAGCTCAGGGTCGCCGAGCAGCCGGCCGGCCGCCGCCACACGGTGCGCCCGGTGGCCCTCATCCGCTTCGTTGGCTGGTTCGCCTACAAGCTCGTCGTCTCGAACGTGGTGGTCGCGCGGGAGATCATCACCCCCCGGGACACCATCCGGTCGGGCATCATCGCCGTCCCGATGATCGGGCACAGCCAGCTGGTGACCACGGTGGTGGCCGACGCCATCTCCCTGACGCCCGGCACGCTCACCCTGGAGGTCGGCGAGCGCCCGCCGACGCTGTACGTGCACGTCATGCACCTCTACGACGTCGACCGGGTGCGGCGCGACATCCTCACCCTCGAGCTGCTGGTCATGCGGGCGATCGGCTCGCGGGACGCGATCCGCCAGGCGGAGCTCGCAGTGGCGCAGCAGCCCGGGTCCGGCCACCGGAGGTCCGAGCGCTCACCCGGGGGGGCCCGGTGATCATCACGGCCGCGTTCGTGCTGCTGATCGTGTCGGCGCTGTTGCTGGTGGTCCGCCTCGTGCGCGGACCGTCGATCGCCGACCGGGTGGTGGCCATCGACGCGATCCTCGTGGTCGTGGTCAGCGGGCTCGCGGTCAACGCCGCCCGCACCGGATCCACCGCCTTCACCGATGTCGCGGTGGTCATCGGCCTGCTCGGCTTCGTGGGCACCGGGGTCGCGTCCCGGTTCATCGAACGGCGGGGAGCCTGATGCTGCGGCTGGCGAGCGACCTGCTGATGCTGGTGGGGGCGGCCTGGGCGCTGCTCGCGGCCCTCGGTGTGCTGCGGTTCGACGACGTCTACAACCGCATGCACGCCGCGACGAAGTCCACGACGCTCGGCCTGCTGCTGATCCTGCCGGGAGCCGGCTTCCACCTCGGTGCCGCCGAGGCCGCCAAGCTGCTCCTGGTGGGCGTCCTCGTCTTCGTCACCGCTCCCGTCGGCGCCCATCTCGTGGGCCGGGCGGTCCACCACAGCCCACGCGGCACGGCCATCCGGATCGACACTGTCGACGAGCTCCGG
>JBKHJZ010000156.1:0-7446 GCA_046537875.1 Acidimicrobiia bacterium
CCGGTCCGGCTGGGGGCCCGGGTGTGGCGGGTGGTGTGGCGTCCGGTCCGGCTGGGGGCACGGGTGTGGCGGGTGGTGTGGCGCCCGGTGGGGCCGGCATCGGCGCCGCGCCGGCGGCGGTCGACGGCACCCCCGGCGCGGCCCGGCTGTCGAACGGCACGCTGGCGGGCAGCGTGACGGGGCTCGACCAGGCGGTGCGCAACCTGGTGGCGTACGCCGAGGTGCCCCTCGACGTGGCCGTGAAGGCAGCCAGCGCCACGCCGGCGGCGGCGCTCGGCCTGGACGACCGCGGCGTCTGCGTGCCGGGTGCGGTGGGCGACCTGGTGCTGCTCGACCCCGACGGCGGCTTGGTGGCCACGATCATCGGCGGCGAGGTGGCGTTCGACCGCCGCCGGGCGACGCAGGCCTGAGGGCTGCGCCGTCATCGTCGCTCACGACCCGGCGAGCCGGCCGGCCCGGTCGTTCACGGCCCGGCGAGCCAGCCGACCCGGTTGCGCAGCGCCAGGTAGCCGATGCCGGCGACCGCATCGACCAGCACGTGGGCGACGATCAGCGGCACCGTGCGGCCCGTGCGCTGGTAGACGCGGCCGAACAGCAGGCCCATCGCCAGGTTGCCGGCGAACCCACCGAACCCCTGGTACAGGTGGTACGTCCCGCGCAGCAGGGCGCTCGCGGCGAGCGACCGGTTGGCCGACCATCCGAGCTGGCCGAGCCGGTGGAGCAGGTAGCCGACGACGATCACCTCTTCGGTGAGGCCGTAGCGAACCGACCGGGCGAGCCAGACGGGCACGGTCCACCACGAGGCCTCGCCGGCGATCACCGCCACGTCGCGGTTCACCCCGAGGGCGACGCTTCCCAGGTAGAGGGCCAGGCCGACCGACCCCACGAGGGCGAACAGGGCCAGCCCCCGGGCCAGGTCGCTCCGGAGCTGGCTCCGGGGGCGGAGCGACAGCCCGATGTCGGCCGGCCCCTCGCCCGACCGGTGCAGCAGGTGCACCACCAGCAGCACCGGCACCAGCGCCAGCGCGACGGCCACGAGCTGGTGGAACGGGGGCGACGCGTCGGCCTGGTAGAGCACGGCGGTCGTCCCCGCCAGCCTGGGTCGCGAGACCAGGTCGAGCACCGCCCAGATCGCCGACGCCAGGAACGTGAGGCCGAGGACGATCCACACCTCGTCGCGCAGGATCCGGCGGGATGACGGCGCGGCGGTGACGCCTTCCATCACACCTCACGAGGTTAGGAGCCTCGCCCCTCGTGCTGCGCTTCGGGTCGGAGCGGGCGCCCGCCGTGGTGCTCGACGGTCCCGACGGCGGGCCATCGTCCCGAGGTCAGCTGGTGCCGACCATCGCCCGGTCGGCGAGTCGGGGGGCGAGCTCCCGCTCCCAGAACCGGAAGAACCCCTCCTGGTCGTCCCCGAGTTGGAGGAACGCGATGCGGTCGTAGCCGGCGTCGGCTGCGGACCGCGCGACCTCGGCGTAGCGGTCCGGGTCCGGCCCGGCCGGGATCTTCTCGCCCAGCGCTTCGGGGGTCACCGAGGCGGTGGCGGCGGCGAAGTTCACGGGGTTGGGCAGCTCGGACATCACCTTCCAGCCGAGCGCAGAGAACCGGAAGTGGTCGTGCGCGGTCCGCAGGGCCCTGGCCTCGTCCTCGTCCCAGCACACCGGGATCTGCGTCCAGGTCTTGCCGGTGCCCCCGGCGGCACGGTAGGCGTCGACGATCTCCGGGAGCGGCTGGTCGCAGATCAGCTCGTCTCCCAGCTCGGCGGCCAACCCGGCCGACCGCTCGCCGCTCGCTGCCACCGCCAGCGGCACCGGCTCGTCGGGCAGGTCGAACACGCGGGCATCCTCGACCGTGAGGTGGTCGCCCCGGTACGTGCGGTAGCCGCCTTGCCAGAGCAACCTCATGGCGTCGAGCGCCTCGGCGAGCATCTCGTGGCGGACGTCGATCGGCGGCCATCCCTCGCCCACGACGTGCTCGTTGAGCTCCTCGCCGGCACCCACCCCGAGGGTGAAGCGCTCGCCGCTGAGCAGCGCGACCGTGGCCGCCTTCTGCGCCACGACGGCCGGGTGGTAGCGGACGAACGGGCAGGTCACCATCGTGACCAACCCGACCTCCTCGGTCGTCACGGCGAGCGCGCCAAGCACCGACCAGGCGTACGGGGAGTGGTGCTGCTCGGGGAGCCAGGGGTGGTAGTGGTCGGAGACCGCCAGGAAGTCGAATCCGGCCCGCTCGGCCTGGCGTCCCACCTCGACCATTCGTCGGGGAGGGTGGTCCTCGCTCAACAGGGTGCAGCCGAACCTGGTCATGGCGTCGCCTCCCGGGTGTGGGTCGTCGCACGGCTCGCTTCCCGGCGGCCGGCCCGCTACGCCACGTGGCCCGGAGGAGGCCGGATGACCGGGCCACCGCGGCGGTCCCATCCGGGGGGCGGACCGCCGGTCCGGATACGATCGCACGCCATGACCGACGGTTCCGACGCCCCGGCACCGACGCCCGCCCCCCGCATGCGGGTGGGCTTCCTGGGGCCCGAGGGCACCTTCACCGAGCAGGCCCTGCTGTCTCAGGGCGACCTGGCCAGCCACGAGCTGGTGGCGTTGCCGTCGATCACCGACGTGCTGCTCGCCGTCGAGGACGGCGAGGTCGACTACGGCTTCGTCGGCATCGAGAACTCGATCGAGGGGGCGGTCACCGCCACGGTCGACACGCTGGCGTTCGAGACCGACCTGCTCATCCAGCGCGAGGTCGTGCTGGGCGTGCAGATGAACCTGCTCGCGCCGGTCGGCGTGGGGCTGCCGGACATCCGCCGGGTGGTGTCGATCCCGGTCGCCACCGCCCAGTGCCGGCGCTACCTGCAGCGGGAGCTGCCGGGTGTCGAGACCGAGGCGGCGTCGTCCACCGCCGAGGCCGCCCGGCTGGTCGCCACCGAGGGCAACGACGGGCACACCGCGGCGATCGCCCCGTCGGTGGCGGGGAAGCTGTACGGGCTCGACGTGCTCGCGGTCGACATCGAGGACCACCCCGACAACGCCACCCGCTTCGTGGTCGTGGCGCCCCGGGGCGTTCCCGCCCCCACCGGGCACGACAAGACCTCGATCGTCGTGTTCCAGCGGGCCGACCGCCCGGGCTCGCTGCTCGCGATCCTCCAGGAGTTCGCCGCCCGCGCGATCAACCTGACCAAGCTCGAGTCGCGCCCCACCAAGAAGGGGCTCGGCAACTACTGCTTCGTCATCGATCTCGAGGGGCACGTGGCCGACGAGCTGGTGGCCGACTGCCTGCGCGACCTGAAGTCGAAGGTGGCCGAGGTCAAGTTCCTGGGGTCGTACCCTGCGGCCGGCGAGCACGGACCGGCGCGGCGCCGCGACGCCGAGGTCCGCTGGCGCCAGGCGAGCGACTGGGTGCAGGCGCTGCGCGACCAGATCGTCTGACCCCGTCCGGCGCTGCGGCCGAGGCACTGGGCGGGCACAGCCGGAGGAGCACCGCCGCCAAGGCACGCTGGCTGCGCCTGCGCCGGCCGGTACCCTCCTGGTCGGCGCGTCCGGCGACGCCGGGGAGCGGTGGCCGAGTGGACGAAGGCAGCGGTCTTGAAAACCGCCGACCCGCGAGGGTCCGTGGGTTCGAATCCCACCCGCTCCGCTCTGCCGTTCCGTGGCCTCCGTGAGCGCGGCGACCCGCCTGCGGCAACTCGGGGCGTGATCGCGGCAGCGCCCCGGCGGCGTGGGTGCCCACCGGGGCGCTCGATCACCGCGAGGTGACGGCTACGTCACTGGCTGCACTTGATGCCTGAGCACGGCGTGTCGCTCAGCTCCATGACCATGAGGCCGTTGTTGAGGTCGCTGGCGATGATCGTGCCGCTGTCGAACAACGGGAAGATGCCCCACTGTCCGAGGAACGCAGAGCCGAACCTCTCCTCCTGCTCGATGTTGAGGATGTTCTCCTGCAAGCGGGGCTCGGTGTCCATGTGGGCGTACGGTTCCAGGCTCACGTTGCCCTGGGCGTCGCGCACGATCTGCAGCACGCGGGTGCCCGACGTGTAGGACGCCATGTAGAGCTTGTCGTCCTTGACGATGAAGTTGTGATCGAGCCCGACCGTGCCGTCGGTGAACCGCTCGACGAAGACGGGGTTGTCGAGATCGCGGATGTCGACGATGTAGGTGCCGGTCTCCGGCATGTTCGTGGGCTCGTCCACCGGCTGGGCGAAGAACTCCGAGAAGACCCAGCCCGCCTGGACGAGCTCGTCGATCTCGTCGCCGATGAACAGGAAGTCCTGCTCCTCGGTGGTCCAACCGCTGTGCGAGAACACCAGCTCGGGCACGCGGAAGCTGGCGATCACCTCGATGTTGCCCTTGTCGGTGACGTCCCAGATCTCGGTCTTGCCGCCGACCGGATGGCCGGCCGCCAGACCCTCACGGTCGCGGCCGTCGAACACGAACAGGATCTCCCGGCCCTGGTACTCCTCGTCCGGGCCGTTGTAGACGACCGGGTAGAAGTCGTGCTCACCGATGTCGGGCAGGCACGCCACCACCTCGGGGTCGGCCGGGTTCGTGTTGAGGTCGTAGATCAGCGTGTTGAACCGTGGCGGGTTGTCCAGGCCGCAGGCGTTGTTGGCAGCGCCCGGTGCCAGACGGACACCCGCCACGTAGGCGAAGCCGGTCTCCTCGTTGATCATGATGTTGTGCGACGACCGGTAGCCGCCGGCGTCGGTCTGGAAGTTGGGAAGCGGCAGCACCGTGTCGGGCGACGGTGCGGGGCCGAGCGCGTCCAGGCCCGACAGGTCCACGATCTCGATCTGCGAGCCGACGATCTCCGACGTGTAGTAGGCGAAGTCGCCGTAGACGGCGGCGTCGCCCCAGAGGTTGCCGATGTTGAGCGGCGCCTGGCTCTCGAGGCTCCCGACGAACACCGGGTTCTCGGGATCCGTGACCCGCACGACCGCCATGCTGGCCGTCGTCCCGATGAGGGCATACTCCTCGCCCGCCGGGGAGGTGTAGCCCCAGATGTCGTTCAACATGCCCTTGTCGAAGAAGCCGGTGATCGGCAGCGCGCCCATGTCCTCGGCGAACACCTGGCCGAGGAGCCGCATGTTCTCGGTGTCCGGGAACGGGCCCGCGAATGATGGAAGGGTCGTCACCCCGTCCATGGCGACCGACTGCGCCAGGGCGAAAGCTTCCTCGTCATCGTGCGCGGTCGCCGTGCCTGGCGTGGTGACCGCGAGCGCCACTCCCACGGCAGCCGCGAGCGCGGCGCGCCACAACCGTGTCTTTCGGACCATGAGCTGTTCCCCCCTCGTTGGATGGTGAACCCCCCGGCGGCCTGGAGCCACCTTCACGACCGCGATGTCGGCTACCCGATGACGCCGCGGACGCGGACAGCCTATTCGATCTGTCACCACCATGGGCAGGGGCATGTACAGATCGCATCGCGACGTGCGCCTCGGCCATGCGAAGCGCGTCTCCGTGCACCGGCCAGACAAGCTGAAGGCAGCGACCCCGTCACGGCGAAGCTGCTGATCGTGATCACGGCGTCTCGGTGATGACCCGGATCCGGGGTTCGTCCAACGCCAAGGCCAAGGGGGAGCTCCGGTGGGAGCTGAGGTACCCGTCGTGGCGCGATGGCTTCCGCTCCGGCCTGGCTGCGGTGGGCGAGAGCCGTCGGCCGCGTTCGCCCGCCGGCGGGACGTGACCGCACGTGGCTCCCATGGCTGGATTCCGTCACGACCCCGCCGCCCGGGACGCGCCAGGGCACTAGCATGACGGTTCCCGTGGAGAGGTGGCCGAGTCTGGTCGAAGGCGCTTCCCTGCTAAGGAAGTGAGGGCGCAAGCTCTCCGTGGGTTCAAATCCCACCCTCTCCGCCGAGCCGCCCGGTGCGCCACGTGCCGGGCGGTGGCGCGTGCACGCCCTCGACACGGCGCGCGGAGGCACCGCCGCCCCCCGGTCGTCCCGCGCGCCCCGCGGGTGCGTCCGCCCGCCGCACGCCGTAGCGTGCCCGGGTGTATGGGGGACGTGCCGGACCCCGAGCTCCGTGACTGGGTGGCGTCGCACGGCGCAGCCGCCGACGACCTGGCGCGCACCGGGCACGCGGACCGGCCCGAGCGTTTGGGTGCCGACCTGGTTTTCCAGCGGAGCGCCACGCTGACCGCGCGCGAGGTGGCCGAGCGGTCGGGGCTCGGCCTCGACGAGGTGCTCGGGAGGTTCCACGACCTGGGGATAACGGTCCCCGACCCCGGGGACCGGCTCTTCACGGTCGCCGATGTGCAGCTCGTCGTCGCGCTGCACGGGGCCGAGGAGCAGGGGATCGTTCGGGGCAACGATCTGTGGAGGGTGGTGGCCGCGGCGATGGACCGGCTGGCCGAGGCGGCGGTTGCGGTGTACGTGCAGGGTGCCGAGGACGACCTGTTTCGTTCGGGGGCGAGCCCCACCGAGCGCGCCGAGGCGAGCAGGCGGGCGACGAGCGGGGCCCTCGATCTGGGTGTGGCGCTCGCACCGGTCTTCCGGCACCACATGCGCCAGGCGATCGCCAGGACGCGGGTGATGCAGAGCGGTGTCAGCCGGCGGGAGCTGGCCCGGGTGGCCATCGGCTTCGTCGACCTGGTCGGGTCGACCGCGCTCGAGGCCACGCTCGACCCCGCACAGCTGGGCGATCTCGTCGACGGCTTCGAGTCCCGTGCGTTCGACGTGACGGCGGCCGGCGGCGGGCGGCTGGTGAAGTTCATCGGCGACGAGATCATGGTGGCGGCGGTCGATCCGGTCGCCGGGTGCTGCATCATGCTCGACCTCATCGACGCGTTCACCGCCGAGGGCATCCAGCCGCGCGGCGGGCTGGTCTTCGGCGAGGTGCTGTACCGCCACGGCGACTACTACGGCCCGGTCGTGAACCTCGCGGCCCGGCTGGGCGACGCCGCGATCCCGGGTGAGGTGCTGGTCGACGAGTCGGTGGTCGCTTCCGCCCGCACCGCGGGCATCGGGGTCGAGGCGGCCGGCCGCCGGCTGCTGAAGGGGTTCGACGCCCCGGTCACCGTGTGGAGCCTCGAACGCGAGCCGCCCAGCGCCTGACGGCGGGTCGGGTGACCGGATCGAGTGGTCGCCTCGGTTGGCACGACGTGTCCCCGCACGAGCGTCCGGCCCGATCGTCGTGCAGCCGGCACGCATCGTAAGGTTGCCCCGGGGACGCCGAATGTGAATCCGCTGGGGATCGATCGTGAACACTGCGCGAAGTGAGCCCTGTCCGGGCGAAATGCGCTTCATGTCGGGCGCCGCCCGCAGCATGCTGGGGCGCATGGACCAGGATCTCCTGGAGTTGGCCATCCGGGCCCGGGGCGGCGAGCTCGAGCTCGCGGCCGCCCTCCATCACGACGTCCCCGCCATCGACTGGTGGCGGCGCAACGGCGTGCCCGCCGAGATGCGGCGTGCGGTCCACGACCTCGCGGCGCCGCACGGCCGGCCTGCCGATCG
>JBKHJZ010000157.1:0-7426 GCA_046537875.1 Acidimicrobiia bacterium
GCGCTGGTGCTCGCCGGGGTCGCGGCGTGGCTGCTGACGCGGGCGAGCTGGTGGGCGGTGATCGTCGCGGTCGTGGCCGGATGGCTGATCCTGCGCGCCGGGTGGGGCGTGATGTCGGGTCTGGCGACGCCCTTGCCGGCTCCGCCCCCACCGGGAGAGCTGCGCAAGGTCCGCATCCTCTTCCGGTGCTCCGTGTGCGGCACGGAGGTGCGCATGACCAGCGCCAACGACGAGGTTCCCGAGCCGCCCCGGCACTGCCAGGAGGACATGGACCTGGTGGCACCGATCGACTGACGTGCGGTCGCGGCACCACGCCCGCGATCTCACGTGGGGTGGTGAGAGCGCGCGGGCTGCGGCGATCCGATGTGCCTGAGCGGCGGGTTTCCCACAGGTGTGGACAACCCTGGGGAGAGTGACAACGGTGTAACTCGCCGGCCGGCCGGTTGTCCACACCCTCCGCAGCCGCCCGCACCCGTCCCCGTCACCATGGGCGTCTGAGGGTGCGCGCACGGTGCGATCGCCGACGGAGTCCCACGCGTTCGGCGTCGACCCGGGCAAGTCCCCGAGGCGATGGGTTCCACCCCGGCGGGCCCGAGGCGATGGGTTCCGGATGTGGAACCAGTTTCCTCAGGCGCCGAAGAGTGGAACCGGATGCCTCGGGTCAGCGGTACTGGGTGGCGGTCAGGATGCCGCCGCAGATCGCGGCCAGTCCCCCGACCAGGTACCAGTTGCTGGTGCCGCCCGGCAGCACGCCCAGGTAGTTGAGGAAGATCATCGCCGCGCCCACCCCCAGCAGGGCGAACATCAGCACCGGGACCCACGGAGGGCTGCTCTTCACCTCGATGGGCACGGGCGGGGTGTACCGGGCCGAGGCACCGGGGCGATCGGACCTCGGTGTGGTGCCCTTGGGCGTCACCCGGCCCCCGGGCACCCTGCGCTTCACGGGCTTGGACATGACGCCGCAGACTAGTGCCGCAGCAGGTGGCGCCTCCCTGCCACGGGGAGCCAGGGACCGGGACACCGCGGTTGGCCGGGCGGGACATCTCGTCACGCCGGGCGCGGGATACCGCCACTCATCGGGGTCGGTAGGGGAGAGTAGGGACGTGTCCAGCAGCATCCTGGCCGCCGCCGACATCGGCACGAACTCGATCCACCTCGTGGTGGCCCGCGTCGACGGCGACCGGGTCGACGTGCTCGAGCGCGAGCGCGAGATGGTGCGGCTCGGGTCGTCGGCCCGCGACATGAAGCGGCTCGAGGGGGACGCCATCGACCGGGGTGTGGCCGCGCTCGGGCGGTTCCGCAAGGTCGCGGCGATCCACGGTGCGCCGCTGCGGGCGGTGGCGACCTCCGCGGTGCGCGAGGCCGAGAACCGGGCGGCGTTCATCGACCGGGCGAGGCGGGAGGCCGGTGTCGACGTCGAGGTCATCTCGGGGACCGAGGAGGCCCGCCTCATCCACCTGGGGGTGCTGCGGGCCGTCCCGGTGTACGAGCACCGGGTGCTGGTGTGCGACATCGGCGGCGGCTCCACCGAGCTGGTGGTGGGCCACCGCGTCGACGTGCTGTTCGCCCGGAGCCTCAAGGTCGGCGCCATCCGCCTGACCCGCCGTCACTTCCCGGGGGAGGCCCTGGCGCCGGGGGCCGTCGACGCGTGCCGGCGTGACGTCCGGGCGGTGCTGGCGCCGGCCGTCCGCGAGATCCGCCGCCTCGGGTTCGAGGTGGCCGTCGGCTCGTCGGGGACGATCGGGGCGGTCTGCCAGATGGCCACCGCGCTCTCCGGCGGCCCCGCCCCCCGCACCCTCAACAACCTCACGGTCGGTCGCGATGCCGTCGACGGGGTGGTGGGCCGGCTGGTGGAGGCACCCACGGTCACGGCCCGGGCGGGCGTGCCCGGGCTGGATCCCCGCCGGGCCGACATCATCCTCGCCGGCGCCCTGGTGCTCGAGCAGGTCATGCACGGGCTCGACGTCGAGCGGCTCACGTTCTCCGACTACGCCCTGCGTGAGGGCGTCCTGATCGACACCTGGCAGCGCGAGCACGGGGGTTCGCTGCACCACCTGTCGTCGCTCCGGCGTCGCAGCGTCGAGCGGCTGGCCGAGCAGATGGACGAGGACCGGGCGCACTCGGCCCACGTCGCGCGCCTGGCGCTCGACCTGTTCGACGCCACGGCCGGGCTGCACGGCCTGGGCGACGACAGCCGCGAGGTGCTGGAGGCGGGGGCGCTGCTGTGCAACGTGGGCCTCTACCTGTCGCACGCCGCGCACCACAAGCACAGCTACTACGTCATCCGCAACAGCGAGCGGCTGACCGGGTTCACCGACCGGGAGATCGAGCTGATCGCCCAGGTGGCGCGCTACCACCGGAAGTCACCGCCGCGGCGAAAGCACCCCGAGTTCGCCGCGCTCGCCCCGGACGACCAGCGGCGGGTCCAGGTGCTCGCCGGGCTCCTGCGGGTGGCGGTCGGCCTCGACCGCGACCACCGGGGCGACGTGCGCGACGTGCGGGCGGGCCTGCGGGACGACGGCACCCTGGAGGTCGCCGCGGTCGCGGCCCCGGGTGCCGACATCGACCTCGAGCTGTTCGCCGCGGGCCAGCGGGCGGAGCTGCTCGCCGAGGCCCTCGGTGTGCCGGTGGAGGTGGTGGACGCGACGCCCGACCGCTCGCGCCCCGCGGGGCGGGAGGCGGCGCCCGACCGGTCGCACGATCCGGGGCGGCCGGCGGCGCCGGACCGGTAGCCTGCCGCAGGTGGCAGCGCGGGTCCTGGTGGTCGACAACTACGACAGCTTCGTCTACAACCTCGTTCAGTACCTGGGGGAGCTCGGCGCCGAGCCGCTCGTCCACCGGCACGACGAGCTCACCATCGACGAGATCGTGGGGCTCGATCCGGATGCCGTGCTGATCTCGCCGGGGCCGGGCCGGCCCGAGGACGCCGGCCTGTCCAACGAGGTGATCGGGCACTTCGCGGGCCGCCGGCCGGTCCTGGGCGTGTGCCTCGGCCACCAGTGCATCGGGCAGGTCTACGGGGCCGAGGTCGTGCGGGCGCCCCAGGTCATGCACGGCAAGACGTCGCTGATCCGCCACACCGGCACCGGGGTGTTCGCGGGGCTGCCCGACCCGTTCGAGGCCACCCGCTACCACAGCCTGGTGGTGGCGGGGGAGTCGGTGCCGCCGGTGCTGGAGGTCACGGCGTGGACCGACGACGGCACGGTGATGGGGTTGCGCCACCGCGAGCTCGCGGTGGAGGGGGTGCAGTTCCATCCCGAGTCGATCCTCACCGCCAGCGGGCGCGACCTGCTGCGCACGTTCCTCGCGCAGGCCCGGACCGGCCACGGGGCGGCGGTGGGCTGAGGCGCCGGTGGCTCCGGGGCGCCGTCGCCCGCCGGCGGCACCCACCGGGGGCTGCGCCTGCCGAACACCCCGACCTGGGGACACAGGCGAGCCGAAAAGTTGTGAACGGGCGACTCAACTTTTATCGTTGGTCCCAGTTCAATCCGAGAGCTCGCAGTTCCGCAGGGAGGCAGACCCATGCCCAAGGCCGTCGGCATCGACCTCGGCACCACCAACTCCGTCGTCGCGGTCCTCGAGGCCGGCGACCCGGTCGTCATCCCCAACGCCGAGGGCTCGCGCACCACGCCCTCCGTCGTCGCCTTCTCGAAGGGCGGCGAGGTGCTCATGGGCGAGGTGGCCAAGCGCCAGGCGATCACCAACCCCGACCGCACGGTCCGGTCGGTCAAGCGCCACATGGGCACCGACTGGACCATCGACATCGACGGCAAGGCCTACAAGTCCCAGGAGATCTCGGCCCGCACGCTCCAGAAGCTGAAGCGGGACGCCGAGGCGTACCTGGGTGACTCGGTCAACCAGGCCGTGATCACCGTGCCGGCGTACTTCGACGACGCGCAGCGCACGGCCACCAAGGAGGCCGGGCAGATCGCGGGCCTCGAGGTGCTCCGCATCATCAACGAGCCCACCGCGGCCGCGCTCGCGTACGGCCTCGACAAGGAGGGCGCCGACCAGACGGTGCTCGTGTTCGACCTGGGCGGCGGCACGTTCGACGTGTCGATCCTCGAGATCGGCGACGGCGTGTTCGAGGTGAAGGCCACCCACGGCGACACGCACCTGGGCGGCGACGACTGGGACCAGCGCGTCATCGACTGGCTGGTCAACCAGTTCCGCTCCGCGCACGGGGTCGACCTCTCGAAGGACAACATGGCGCTCCAGCGGCTGAAGGAGGCCGCCGAGAAGGCCAAGATCGAGCTGTCGCAGGTGCAGCAGACCCAGATCAACCTGCCGTTCATCACCGCCACCAGCGAGGGCCCCCTGCACCTCGACGAGACGCTCAGCCGGGCGAAGTTCCAGGAGCTCACGGCCGACCTGCTCGAGCGGTGCCGTGGACCCTTCGACCAGGCCATCAAGGACGCCGGGGTGGCGAAGGACGCCATCGACCACGTGATCCTGGTGGGCGGCTCCACCCGGATGCCGGCCGTGCACGACCTGGTGACCGAGCTCACCGGGAAGGAACCCCACAAGGGCGTCAACCCCGACGAGGTCGTGGCCGTCGGCGCCGCGATCCAGGCCGGGGTGCTGAAGGGCGAGGTCAAGGACGTCCTGCTGCTCGACGTCACGCCGCTCTCGCTCGGCATCGAGACCAAGGGCGGGGTGATGACCAAGCTCATCGACCGCAACACCACGATCCCGACCAAGCGCACCGAGGTGTTCACCACGGCCGAGGACATGCAGCCGTCGGTGGAGATCCACGTGCTCCAGGGCGAGCGCGAGATGGCGCAGTTCAACAAGACGCTGGGCAAGTTCCAGCTGGTCGACCTGCCGCCGGCGCCGCGCGGCGTGCCGCAGATCGAGGTCACCTTCGACATCGACGCCAACGGCATCGTGCACGTGTCCGCCAAGGACCGGGCCACCAACAAGGAGCAGTCGATGACCATCACCGGCCAGTCCTCGCTGGCCAAGGACGACATCGACCGCATGGTCCGCGATGCGGAGGCCCACGCCGAGGAGGACCGCCGGCGCCGCGAGGAGGCCGAGGTCCGCAACCAGGCCGACACGCTCGTCTACCAGACCGAGAAGCTGCTCAAGGAGCAGGGCGACAAGATCTCGGGCGACGAGAAGTCGACGGTCGAGGCCAAGCTCGGCGACCTGAAGGGAGCGCTCGGCGGCAGCGACGTCGAGGCCATCCGCAACGCCACCGACGCGCTGATGTCGGCGAGCCAGTCGTTCACCCAGAAGCTCTACGAGGCCGCATCGGCCGAGGGAGCGGCGGCGGGCGGCCCCGCCGGCGGTGAGGCCGGTGGCCAGCAGCCGTCGGACGAGGACGTGGTCGACGCCGAGATCGTGGACGACGAGGAGGGCTCATCGCAGTGAGCGGCGAGACGCCCGCACCCGATCCCGATCGCGTGACCCGCTCGACGGACGAGGACGCGCCCCGCAGGGCGGCCGGTCGGTCGCGGCCCGCCCGCGGCCCGCGCCGGGACCGGACGGCCGAGCGCGAGATGCTCGACGCCGGGTCGGTCGACGACACGGTGGACGACAGGGTCGACGACGCGGTGGTCGACCATGCGGCGGGCGACGACGCGTCCCGGGGTGAGGACGTCGACGACGAGGCCGTCCGCGACCGGCCGGCGGGGGCCGCCAACGGCGATGCCGGCAGCGCGGACGGTGCCGGACGCGATGCCGACGACGTGGCCGAGGGCGAGGTGGTCCACGAGGCGTCCGCGGAGGACGGCGAGCCCGACGACGATCTCGACCAGGCCGCGGAGCAGTTCGAGGTCGACCTCGAGCTGCTCCTGTCGGAGCGCGAGGAGTACCTCGAGGCGTTCCGGCGCACCCAGGCCGACTTCGAGAACTACCGCAAGCAGGCGCAGCGACGGCAGGAGGAGGCGGTGGTGCGGGCGCTCGGCGGCTTCGTCGAGAGCCTGCTCCCCGTGTTCGACGCCTGCGACGCCGCGCTCTCCCACGGGGCGCGCGAGGTCGAGCCGATCCTCTCCGCGCTCTACACGGCCCTGAACAAGGAGGGCCTCGAGCGCATCGACCCGAAGGGCGCGGCGTTCGATCCCACCGAGGCCGAGGCGGTCGCCCACGAGCCGGCCGGCGGCGGCGAGCACGTGGTGGCCGAGGTGCTGCGGCCCGGCTACCGGTGGCGCGGCCGGGTGCTCAGGCCTGCCATGGTGAAGGTGACCGATTAGGTGGGGAGCGATGGCGCCGCAGCGTGAGTGGTTCGAGAAGGACTACTACCGGATCCTCGGGGTGAGCGAGAACGCGTCCCAGAAGGAGATCAAGAACGCGTACCGGAAGCTGTCCCGCACGTACCACCCCGACGCCAACCCCGACGACGCCGCGGCCGAGGAGCGCTTCAAGGAGGTCTCGGCGGCCTACGACGTGGTCGGCGATCCGGAGCGTCGCAAGGAGTACGACGAGGTCCGCCGGCTCGGCCCGATGGCCGGGGGCTTCGGCACGGCGGGGCCGGGCGGGCCGGGCGGGCCCGGCGGCGGCTTCCGCTTCGAGGACATCGGCGATCTGGGCGACGTGCTCGGCGGTCTGTTCGGCCGGCGGGGGCGCACCGGCGCGACGCGTCGCGGCGCGGGACCGCACCGCGGCCAGGATCTCGAGACCGAGTTGCACCTGGCGTTCGAGGACGCCGTCCACGGGCTCACCACCACCGTGCACCTCACCTCCGAGGCCACGTGCTCGACCTGTCACGGCACGGGCGCCCGGCCCGGCACCACGCCCCACACCTGCCCCCGCTGCGGCGGTCGGGGCGTGCTCGACGAGAACCAGGGGTTCTTCAGCTTCTCCACGCCCTGCCCCACGTGCGCGGGCCGCGGCTACACGATCGACGACCCCTGCCCGGCGTGCCACGGCACCGGCATCGAGCACCGGCCACGCGAGGTGAGGGTCCGCATCCCGGCGGGGGTGCGCGACGGTCAGCGCATCCGCCTGCGGGGCCGGGGCGGCCCCGGCCGCAACGGCGGGCCTGCGGGTGACCTCTACGTCACCGTCCGGGTGGCGCCGCACCCGCTGTTCGGCCGGCGTGGGAACGATCTCACGCTGACGGTCCCCATCACGTTCCCCGAGGCGGCCCTGGGCGCCGACATCACGGTGCCCACGCTCGACGGCCCGCCTGTGACGCTGCGGGTCCCGCCGGGGACGCGGTCGGGGCGCACGCTGCGGGTGCGTGGGCGTGGGGTGCGCACCAAGCGCTCGACCGGCGACCTGCTGGTGACCGTGGAGGTCGCCGTTCCCCAGAAGCTGTCCGGCGCCGAGCGCAAGGCGGTCGAGGCCCTCGCCTCGGCGTCCGACGGCCAGTCGCCCCGGGCGCATCTCGGGGTCTAGGAGGCCGAGCGGATGGGCCCGACGTGGACTCTGAACCGTACGGACTTTGCAGCGTGGGCCGCGGCCCTACAGCGAGGCCGCC
>JBKHJZ010000027.1:0-27708 GCA_046537875.1 Acidimicrobiia bacterium
CGGACAGTCGGGCCCCGCGCAGGATCCGGGGTACGGGCAGCATCCGGGGTACGGGGAGGATCCGGGATACGGGCAGGATCCGGGATACGGGCAGGCCGCCTACGGGCAGTCCGCCTACGGGCAGCAGCCAGGGTACGGGTGGCCGCCGTCGGGTGGCCCGTCCGCCCCGGCCCGGGTCAACAGGCAGATCGACCTGCCGAAGCTCGTGATGATCGGCGCCTGGGTCGTGCTCGGCTTGCACGTGCTCGCCTACCTCTACGGCCTGATCGAGGGCGGACCCGGCTCCGACGCCGGGGACAGGTTCTTCCTCGGGATGCCGCTGCTCGGCCAGGGCATCCTCTACTGCGGGGTGCTGCACGCGGTTGCGGTCTGGCTCGGGCGCCAGCAGCGGGAGGACGCCTGACCACGCTGCGGGCACCGGCGAAGCTCACCACCTCGCTGCGGATCACCGGGGTTCGCAGCGACGGCCACCACCTGATCGACGCCGAGATGGTGAGCCTCGACCTCGCCGACGAGCTGACCTTCTCCGAGGGCCACGGCCTCGAGATCGTGCAGGAGATCGCCGGGGGAGCCCGTGCCCCCGTGCCCGGGGGCGACGGGAACCTCATCGGCCGCGCGCTGCGGGCGGTCGGGCGGGACGCCCACGTGCGGGTGGTCAAGCGGATCCCGGTCGGCGGCGGGCTGGGGGGCGGGTCGAGCGACGCCGCCGCAGTGCTCCGCTGGGCCGGCTGCCGCGACCTCGCGGTGGCGACATCGCTGGGCGCCGACGTGCCGTTCTGCCTGCGCGGCGGGCGGGCGCGGGTCACCGGCATCGGCGAGGTGGTCGAGCCGCTGCCGTTCGAGCCTCGCACCTTCACGCTGCTGACGCCGGCGTTCGGGTGCTCGACGGCCGCGGTCTACCGGGCGTGGGACGACCTCGGCGGCCCGAGGTCCGCCGGACCGAACGACCTCGAGCCCGCGGCGCTGGTGGTGGCGCCCGAGCTGGCCCGCTGGCGGGATGCGCTCGGGGACGCGACGGGCCGGTCGCCGGCGCTCGCCGGATCCGGCTCCACCTGGTTCGTCGAGGGCTCGTTCCCGGGCGACGGCCGGACGGTGGTCAGGACGGTGCCCGCCCACGGCTGAGGCCCGGCGCGGCACCGTCGGACAGGGCCGTGAGCCGTCGGGCGACGTGACGCGCACCGACCGCCCCGGCGGGGCGGTCGGACGGCGAGATCGGTTCGGGTGGGCGCCGTGGCTACTTGCCGGCGGCGCGGCGCTGCCAGCGGGTGCGCTTCAGCATCTTCTTGTGCTTCTTCTTGCGCATGCGCTTCCGGCGCTTCTTGATCAGCGAGCCCATGAGGGGGCAAACCCTACTTCTGTGCTCGCGCGGGCTCCAACCGAGGCCCCGCCCCCGGCGTCACCCTGGTGCGTGCATGTCCGGGGCGAGGTGACCCGAGCCCGGGCGGTCCCCGCCGCCGGGTCCGGACGCGGGTCCTGGCCACGCCCCGCCACGCTGGGCACCCCCGTACCGGTCGTGGGGTTCGTCCCGGGCGACCAGCGCGGGCACGGCCGCCGTCCGCTCGTCACCGTCGTCGTCGGCGGCGACCGCGAGCGCGACGGCGATGCCGATCAACAGCAGCACCACGATGATCGCCACGATCCACCGGCCGCGCTTGGAGCGGGCGAGGGGCTCGACCCCGGGCACGTCCGGCTCGCCGGGCGCCGCTCCGGGCCGTCGCGGCAGTGGCTCGGGCTCGCGGCCCATGTCCGGTGGCTGGGGCATCGCTGTCCTCCGGGATCGCAGCGGCGAAGGTCGCCGGCTGCCGGACCGACTCCCATGGTGCCAGCCGGTATCGGCGGGCGTGGATCACGCGTGCCCCGCCGCCGTGTCGCCTGCCGTGCGGTGCCGCGGAGGGGTGCGGCGGCACGGGTACGGTGGGGCTCCCGGTCGGGGGTAGTTCAAGTGGCAGAACAGCAGCCTTTGGAGCTGTGTGTTGCAGGTTCGAGTCCTGCCCCCCGAGCTGCAGATGGCTCGTGGATGGACGCGTGACGTCAGCGGGTGCCCGTGAGGTACGCGGCCTCGATCCTGTGGAGCTGACCGGCGACCTGGTCGGACGACCCGCTCAGCGCGATGCGGCCCCGCTCCATCACGTAGACGCGGTCGGCGAGCCCGAGCGCCTGGCGGACGTGCTGCTCGACGAGCAGGACGCCGATCCCCCGCTCGGCGGCGGCGTCGCGGATCGCCCGCAGGAGGCTGGTGACGATGATCGGGGCCAGGCCGAGCGACAGCTCATCGGCCAGGAGCACCTTCGGATCGCGGCCGAGCGCCCGCGCCAGTGACAGCATCTGCTGCTCGCCGCCCGAGCAGAGACCGGCGCGGCGGTGCACGATGCGCTCGAGCGCCGGGAAGAAGCCGAACGCCACGTCCGGCGCGACGCCGGCGAGCTTCAGGTTGTCGGCGACCGACATGTCCATGATCACCGACCGCTCCTCGGTCACGTAGCCGAGCCCGTTCCGGCACCGGACGTGCATCGGCGAGGTGGTGCGCTGCCCGTAGAACCGGACCTCGCCCTCCAGCGGCGCGAGCTCACCTGCGAGGGCGAGCAGGGTGGTGGTCTTGCCTGCGCCGTTCGCCCCGATGAGGGCGACGACCTCGCCGGCGTCGACGTGCAGGTCGAGGTCGCGGATGACGGCCATCCGCCCGTAGCCGGCCGACAGCCCCCGCGCTTCGATGAGGGTGTCCGTCACGTGCCCACCTCCGTCGCCGCTGCGACGTCGTCGACCTCGGCGACCTCGTCGGCGTGGCCGAGGTAGGCCTCGCGCACCGCGGGATCGTCGCGGATCTCCTCCGGCGTGCCGCTGGCGATCACGCGACCGAAGTCGATCACCACGATGCGGTCGCAGGTCGACATCACGAGGCGGACGTCGTGCTCCACGAGCAGGACGCCCATGTTGCGCTCGTCGGCCAGCCGCCGGATGAGGCGGGCGAGCTCGGCGCTCTCGTTCTCGTCGAGACCGGCGGCCGGCTCGTCGAGCAGCACCACCGACGGCCCGGACGCGACGGTGCGTGCGATGCCGACGAGCCGGCGCCGCCCGTACGGGAGCTCCTCGGGCGTCGTGTCCAGGTGCGGCTCGAGCTCGAACTCGCGCACCGCGGTGACCGCCGTGGGTGGTAGCTCGTGCCGCCGCGGCCACACGAGGTCGCTGACCCAGGACAGCCGGGACGCTCGCAGGTCGCTCCCCGCCCGGATGTTCTCCTCGACGCTCACGTCCTCGAACAGCTCGAGGGACTGGAACGAGCGCCGGATCCCGAGACGGGCACGTTGCGTCGCGTTCATGTGGCCGATGCGGTCGCCGTCGAGGGTGATGGATCCTGCGGCCGCCGGGACGAAGCCGGTGACGGCGTCGATGAGGGTGGTCTTGCCGGCGCCGTTCGGGCCGATGAGGCCGACGACCTCGCCGGGGCGGACGTCGAGCGAGACGTCGTCGACCGCGGCGACCGGGCCGAAGCGGACGGTGAGCCCGTCGATCGCCAGCATGGCGCCGGGCACCGGCTCCACGCCGGCCTCGGGGAGGGGTGGGCGGTCGCTGGCCGGGGCGACCAGGCGGAGCGTCTCCCAGGGCCGGCGGACGTGCGCGACGACGTCGGCGACGCCGTTCTTGTGAGCGATGAGGATCACGAAGAGCACGACGGAGCCGAGGATGAGATCCCAGTTGCCGCCCAGGTCGAGCCACTGCTCGATCATGCGGGTGCCGAGGCCCCCGACCGCGTTCGGCGCCCCGAAGACGGCGCCGAGCACGTAGCCGAGGCCGCCGATGACGGCGTTGCCGAGGCTGTTGATCGAGGTGAAGACGTTGAACTCGCCGTAGGTGATGACCTGGCCCCGGAAGCCGACCAGGATGCCCGCCATCGCCGCCAGGCCGGCGGAGACCGCGAACGCGTACAGCTTCACGCCGAACACCGAGATCCCCAGCGAGGCGGCGGCGCGCTCGTTGGTCCGCACGGCGATGAGGCGCCGCCCGGTGGGGGAGCGGCGGAGGTTGGCCACGAGCAGGGCCAGGACCACGAACGCGACCAGGCTCACCGCCGCCCACGCGTGCGGGTGGTTGAAGGCGTCCACCTCGAGGCCGAACAGCGTGATTCGCCCGATCCGGGTGCCGCCGTCGAGCGGGTCACCGAGGTAGTTGGGGTTCGCGAACACGACCTCGGACACGAGGAAGCCGAGCCCGAGGGTGACCACGGCGAGGTTCACGCCGCGGGTGCGGAGCGCGGGGAGGGCGAACGCCAGGCCCACCGGGATGGTGAGGAGGATGCCGAGGACGATCGACAGCTCGACGGCGACGCCGGCGTGCACCAGCCGACCGGCGATCAGGGCCCCGATGCCGGCGAGCGCCCACTGGGCGAGCGAGATCTGGCCGGCGTACCCGGTGAGCACCACGATCGACAGGATCATGATCGCCGTCGCCAGGGAGATGGAGGTGGCCCCGGCCCAGCCTTCGTCCATCACCCCGAACAGCAGTGCGAGGGTGGCGCCCGACGCGAGCGCGACGGCCCGGAGGCTCACCTGGCCGGTGCCGAGCCTGGGCAGCCGCACGGCCACGTGGGAGCGCAGGGGCAGTCCCCGGCCGCGCAGGACCACGACGACGAAGATGACGAGGAACGCCGGCAGGCGGTTGAGGCCGGTGATGAGCTCCTGCCCGAAGAAGTCGGTGATGTCGCCGCCGTAGTGGGTGGCCATCGACTCGCCGACGCCGATGATCAGCCCGCCGACCAGGGTCAGCGGGAACGAGTGGAAGCCGCCGAGCAGGGCGGCGCCGAGGCCGGCCACGGTGACCACGATCGTGAACGTCGTGGCCGACAGCCCCGTGAACGGCGCGGCGAGCACGGCGGCGAACCCGCCGAGCATGCCGCCGACGGCCCAGGTGATGGCGGCGAGGCGGTCGGGCGACCATCCCAGCGTCTGGACGGCCCGCTCGTTCTGCGCGCTGGCGTTGATGGCGAGCCCGACGCGCGTGTACCGCGTCCAGGCCCAGAGCCCGGCGGTCACCAGCAGCGTGATGACGACCAGGTAGATCCGCTCCTCCTGGACGGTGATGCCGCCCCAGTCGAACACGTCATCGGGGAGGTAGGGATCGACCGGCCGGTTGGCGGCGCCGTAGCGCTGCAGGACCACGGCCTGGAGGAGGCCCAGGAGGCCGATCGTGGCGATCACCCGGACGATCGGGGCGGCTCGCCGCAGGGCACGGAGGACGAGTGCCTGGAACGCCAGCGACACCGCGCCGCCGGCGACGACCGCGGCGACGACCGCCGGGAGTGTCGCCCAGCCGCGGTCGTCCTGCAGGTCGACGAACGCGATGTACGCCGAGAACGTGCCGACCGCCCCCTGGGCGAAGTTGACCAGGCCCGAGCCCCGGTAGACGAGCACCGCACCCTGCGCGAAGAGCGCGTACGTGGCGCCCGCGCCGAGCCCGATGATCAGGAACTGCAGGAAGGATTGCACCTCACCGGCCTCCGGACGGCAGGGGTGGCGGCGAGCCGCCACCCCCTCCGCTCAGTCGATCAGCAGGGCTCCGGAGCACCGAACGGTGACCCGCAGAGGATCTCGTCGAAGCTGAAGGTCGCCGTCTCGACCCAGTTGCCCTCCAGGCCGTTCGGCGCTTCGGCCTCCGGATCCCAGCGGTAGGTGGCCCAGTGGTCGGTGCCCGCCCGCTGGAACATGCCCTCGTGGTCGAGGTCCGGCGTCCAGTCCTCACCGCCGAAGACGTCGAGCATCGGCACCGGCCCGGACTCCTGGAGCATGGTGCTGATGTCGTCCCGGGTGAACTCCGTCATCCCGGACTCGCGGATCATGTGCAGGAGCGCGTAGAGGCCGAGCCACGAGCGCATCGGGCTGGCCTTGAGGTTCTCGACCTGGAGCGCCTCCTCTCCCGAGGCCGCGAGGTCGGCCCGCAGGGCCTCGTACACCGGCAGGTCGGCCGTCGCCGGCGGGAAGGACCACACGAACACCATCTGCTCGGCGAAGTCGCCGAGCTCGGCCACCGAGGCGTGGGAGAAGGTGCCCAGGGAGGCGCCGATCAGCAGGTCGGTGTCGAGCTGCTGGCCGGCGCGGATGACCTGCACGGCCTCCTGCTCGCCCAGCGCCAGGGTGACTCCACCCACGCCCGCGTCCTGGGCGCCCAGGATGAACTGGCTGAAGTCGGTGGTGCCCGCCGGCACCGGCACATCGAACGGGAAGGTCGCATCGCCCTCGTAGAGGTCGGCGAGGAGGCCGAGCAGCGCACCGGCCCCCGGCGAGTCCACCCGGATGGTCCCGATCTCGCTGACACCCGCCTCGATGAGGCCCTGGGGCATCAGGAACGTGACGCCGGTACCCGAGGCGTCCATCGGGTAGGCGTTCTGGTCGCCCCAGTCCTCGTTGGTGACGTTCCCGGCCACACGGGGGATGCCCGCATCGGCGAGGGCTTCCGACACCTCGGCCTGGCCGGCCGTGTTCTGGTCGTTGATCGTGGCGTGGATGCCGGCCTCGTCGAGCTGTCGCGCGCAGGAGACGGCCTGGTCGAGGTTGGCGCCGTCGTCGCACGTGGTCACCTCGATGCAGGCGCCGTTGGCGCCGCCGCGGGCGTTGAAGCCCTCGGCCGCCGCCTCGAGCGCCAGCGCCTGGTCGCCGAGCGACACGACGGGCGACTCGAAGGTCGTGATCAGGCCGACGCGCAGCGGCTCCTGCTCGGGGTCGCACGGGCCGTCGTCCCAGAGGCCGAGCGCCTCGTGATCGATGTCGGCAGCGGTCTCGCTGCCGGTGTCGGCGCCGCCGGCCTCGTCGTCGTCGCCGCCGCAGGCGGCAGCGACGAGTGCGAGCGCCAGCAGCACCGCGAACGCTCGGGCGAAGGTCTTCGACATCCTGCTCCCCCTTCGGACCGGCCCGTCACCGGCCATGTCCACACAGCACTTGCTCGGTTACTGGAGTGACCCCGTGCGCGAGGCCCACCCTCGCGAATGGCGAATGCATCCTCTCACATTCGCGAACGTCGTTGTACACTCGCCGCCACCTGCATGTCGACAGGCGATGCCCCCCGTGCATGGTGACCGTTTCCTCGGTCGTAGGACCCGGTCGCTGAGGCGATGCGTCGCGGTGACGGTGCGGTCACCCCTGCCGGTGGCGCCTCTCCATCACGACGCTGGGCGGCGGAGCGCCTGCCGGAGCGCGGTCGGGGTGTCGCCGGTCTCTCTGCGGATCACCCGGCACAGGTGGCTCTGGTCGGTGAACCCGAGGTCTGCGGCGAGGTCTGCCAGGCGGTCGTGACCGCCGGCGAGTCGTTCGAGCGCGGCGCGGGCGCGGAGGCGCATGCGGTGCCGGGCGACGGTGTGGCCGGTGCCCGCGTGGAACGTGCGGCTGAGGTGGTGGGGGGAGACGCCGAGCGCGCGGGCGAGATCGACCAGCGAGACCCCGGGATCGGCGGCGAGGGCCTCCCGGGCGGCGTCGACCAGGGCTCGGCGGGCCCCGACGGTGGCCGGGCGGCCGGATCCGACCCGGGCGGCGTCCACCCGGGCCAGCGCGGCCGCGGCCAGGGCGAGGGTGCGTTCGTGGATCTCGGCCGGGTCGTCGCCGCGGTGCGCCGCTGCGAGCAGGCGGCGGTGCTCGAGGTCGATGCCGGTCGAGCTGCTGATCGGGTGAGGCGGGAGCGTGGGGTCGCCGCCCCAGAGCGACCCCAGCAGGGTCGGTGCGAACCGCACCGAGGTGCAGTCGTCTCCGTGCGCGTGAGGGTGGTCGTACCGCTGTTCGCCGCCGGGGTTGATGCAGTAGATGCGGGTCGGGTCGAGGACGTGGGCGGCGCCGTCCACCCGACGGACGAAGCACCCCCGGCGCACGAACACGACGGCGTGGTGCGCGGGCTCGTCGGCGGTGCCGCGGCCGGGCGGCTGCCGGCAGGTCACGTCGGTGATCGTCACGCCGTGCTCGTCGAACAGCCGGTGACCGGTCAGCACGGTCCGATGCTCGCCCCGACCGCGCACGGATGTCCAAGACGGCCACCGGCGCCGCCGGCAGGCTGGCGCCCATGACGGAGAACCGCCGCATCGCTGTCTACGGGGCCTCCGGCCTGACCGGGGGTTTCGTGGTGTCCGAGCTGCTCGGGCGGGGTTGGGAGCCGGTGCTGTCGGGACGCGACGGCGGCAAGCTCGAGGCCGTCGCCGCTGCGCACGGGTGGGAGCTCGATGTGCGGCCCGCGCCGGTGGTCGACCCGGCCGCGCTCGATCGGGCGTTGACGGGCGTGGCGGCCGTGGTGAACTGCGCCGGGCCGTTCGCGATCACCGCGGGCCCGGTGATCGAGGCCGCCCTGCGGGCGGGAGTCCCGTACGTGGACGTCGCCGCGGAGATCGAGGCGGTCGCCGACACCTTCGCCGGCTACGACGAGGCGGCGAAGGCGGCCGGTGTCGTGATCGTGCCCGCCATGGCGTTCTATGGCGGCCTGGGTGACCTGTTGGCGACGGCCGCGGTGGGGGACTGGCAGGGTGCCGACGAGATCTGCGTCGCCTACGCGCTCGACGGCTGGCGACCCACCGCCGGCACCCGGGCGGCCGGCCAGGTGTCGGCCGAGCGTCGCGGTGGGCGACGCATCGTGTACTCGCGGGGCCGGCTCGAGCACCGGACGGGCGACGCACCGGTCGTCGACTGGGACTTCCCGGACCCGGTCGGCCGCCTGCGGGTCCGGGCCGAGTTCACGATGGCCGACAGCGTCACCATCCCCCGCCACCTCGCGACGCCGGAGCTGCGGACGTTCATGAGCACCGCCGCGGTCCGCGACGTCGGGGACCCGGGTGGGGGGCTGCGTCCCTCGGACGACCACGCCGGGCGCGCTGCGCAGCGGTTCCTCGTCGAGGTCGTCGCCCGCCGCGGCGTTCAGGAGCGCCGGGCGGTCGCCCGAGGTCGCGACATCTACGGCATCAGCGGTCCACTGGCGGTCGAGGCGGCCACGCGCGTGGTGCACGGCGGGGTGGCGTGCACCGGGGTCGTCAGCCCCGGTCAGGCCTTCGACGCCGCCGACGTCCTCGGCGCCCTCCCCCTGGAGCACCTGTCGGTGTCCTGACCCGCCCGCGAGACCGGTGCCCACAGCGGTGCAGGCGCACGGGCGGTCAGGGCGGAAGTTCCGTCCGGCCGGCATGTCCCGCTCGCTGCACCGGCATCACCGCACGGTGCGGAAGAAGCCGCGGACCTGCTCGACGAACGCCGCGGGCTGCTCGAGGGCGGCGAAGTGCCCGCCCCGGTCGAGCACCTCGTACCAGCGCAGGTCGACGTAGCGCCGCTCGGCCCACCGGCGGGACGGCCGGTAGATCTCGCGAGGGAAGATCGAGATGCCCGACGGCACCTCGACGGGCGCGGTGGAGCGGCGCTCGTAGCTCTCCCAGTACAGGCGGGCCGACGAGGCGGCGCTGGCGGTGAACCAGTACACCGAGACGTTGTCGAGCAGGCGGTCGCGGCCGACCGCGTCCTCGGGGTGCCCGTCGTTGTCGGTCCAGGCCCAGAACTTCTCGGCGATCCAGGCGCACTGCCCGGCCGGCGAGTCGGTGAGCCCGTAGCCGAGCGTCTGGGGTCGGGTGGACTGCTGGATTGCGTAGCCGGTGCCCTCTGCCTGGTGCCGGCCGACGTCGTCGAGGGCCCGCTGCTCCTCGGCGGTCAGCTCGTCGAGGGTGGCGCGGTCGGGGCCGGCGATCGGCATGTTGACGTGGATGCCCACCAGCCGGTCGGGGCGCTCGGCGGCCATCGTGGTGGCGATGCTCGCCCCCCAGTCGCCGCCCTGGGCGCCGTAGCGGTCGTAGCCGAGCCGGACCATCAGGTCGTCCCACGCCCGGGCGATGCGCTCGACGCCCCAGCCGGCCTGCGCGGGCTTGTCGCTCCAGCCGTAGCCGGGCAGCGAGGGCGCGACCACGTGGAAGGCATCGGCGGGGTCGCCGCCGTGGGAGCGGGGATCGGTGAGCGGCCCCAGGACGTCGAGGAACTCGACCACCGAACCCGGCCAGCCATGGGTCAGCACCAGGGGCAGGGCGTCGGGCTCGGGCGACCGGACGTGCAGGAGGTGGATGCCGAGGCCGTCGAGCGTGGTGCGGAGCTGCGGGAACCGGTTGAGCCGCTCGGCGACGCCGAAGTCGTAGCCGTCGGCCCAGTGGCCGCACAGCTCGCGCAGGTAGGCGAGCGGGACGCCCTGCGACCAGTCGTCGACCGTCTCCGGCTCGGGCCAGCGGGTGCGGGCCAGCCGCTGCCGCAGGTCGTCGATCTCGTCGTCGCCGATGCGGACCTCGAACGGTGTGACATCCACGGTGGTGGCCATCACGCGATCGTCCCAGGCGCGCCCGCTCCCTGCCACGGCATCTGGTGCTGATCCTGACGACGCGATCCGGGACAGCGTCGCGCCGAGGTGCGATCACTCGGGACCCGTCGTGCGCCTCGTTCATCGAGCAGGACAGCCGGTCCACCCTGACCTCGACGGCGCCCGCCGGCCGCACCGGACGCGCGTGGACCCGACGATCCGTGGTTCATCGAGAGACGCATGCTCGTCCACATGAGGCAGACTGTCCTCGATGTCGGATGCCCGGGGCCGCGACATGGTCCGCCCCGACGGAGTCAGGGCGTCGCTCGGCGCCCTCGGCCAGGTTCGCCTTCCCCTCCGACAGCGGATCGGTGCCGTGGTCCTCGTGATCGTCGTGGCGACGGTCACGGCGTTCATCGTCGTCAACCGCCAGGATCGGGGGCCGAGGCCCCTCGGCGCCGAGGTTCGGGACCCCACGACGCTCGTGTTGTGGACGACCTGCGCCGACGGCGTCGCGGCACGAGCGACCGAGTCTGACGAGTCGGTTCGCCTCGACCGGATCTCCGGCGACGTGAAAGGCGACGACTGTGCGGGCACAGTGGAGATCGGTCTGTCCGCCCCGATCGCCGATCGCACGCTCATGGTCGAGGGCAACGAATGGCACAGGGTGGATGCGTCGTGCCCGTACGGTGAGCTCGGCCCGGGTGGTGCCGACGTGCCGCCCGCGTGTCGCTGAGCGTCGCCGCCCTCCTTCCAGGTTTGCCGGCGACCGGTGCCGTCACCCCCGGACAAGATCCCGGATCCGGCGGGTGGGACGGGAGCGTCGCGTTTGGTGGCGCTGGCGGCGGCCGGAGGCGCCGCACGTCAGGTCGACGGGCCGACGAGGGCGGCGTACCTGGTGAGGTAGAGCGGCCAGCCACCGTCGCCGTCGACACCGCGGTGGATGGCGTCCCAGCCTGGACCGTGGCGGTCGATGTGGCGGTGCTCGAGCTCGACGCGGGTGCGCCCGGGGCCCTCCGGGACGAAGTGCACCTCGACCTCACTGGTGTTGCCGGGTTCGGTCTCGAGCTGCCAGGTGGGTCCGATGTCCCAGGTGAACACCACCCGGGTCGGGGGCTCGTAGGCGAGGATGCGCGCCCACCGGCACTCGCTGCCGTCGTCGCCGCGATCGTAGATGTGACCGCCGACCCGGGGTTCGAAGATGGTCTCGCTGATCGGGACGCCGAGCAGGTTGTGCTCGCGCGGCTTGAAGTCCCCGAAGCGATCCGTGAAGACGCTGAAGGCCCGCTCGATCGGAGCCTCGACCACGATCTCCTTGCGGACCACCGTGTCTGCTGCCTGGGTCATGACCTGTCCTCCGTGGAGTCGTCGTCGATCGCGGCCTCGTAGTTGGCGATGGCGCGGCCCCAGAACGTGTCGAGCTGGTCGCGCAGCGCCTGCACGCCGACGGGGTTGAGGCGGTAGATCCGCCTGGTTCCGACGGTCTCGTCATCGACGAGGCCGGTCTCCTTGAGCACCTTGAGGTGCTGGGAGACCGCCGGGCGGCTGACCGGGAGCTGGTCGGCCAGCTCGCCCACCGCGCGGGGCCGCTCGGCCAGGCGTTCGAGGATGGCACGCCGGGTTCGATCACCCATCGCGTCCCAGGCGCCGTCCACCGGTCCGTAAGTTGCCACGAACCGTAAGTTACGGCTTACCCCTATGGCTCGTCAAGCGGCAGCCGGCGCTGGACCCTTGCCGAGCGACGAGGCGCCCGGAGGTCCCGCCGGATGACGGATCGGCAGGGGCTTGCTGCGGGCGTCCTGCTCCGGGCCCGCCCGCTCGG
Organism: Acidimicrobiia bacterium; assembly: GCA_046537875.1. Taxonomy (GTDB): domain Bacteria; phylum Actinomycetota; class Acidimicrobiia; order Acidimicrobiales; family VFJN01; genus JBKHJZ01. The sequence continues at coordinate 12,104 of JBKHJZ010000027.1, forward strand.
CCCGGCCCCCGCCGGCTCGCCCGCGTGCCCGCCGTCAGCCCGGGTACGGGTACTCGTAGGTCTCCGGCACGGGCTCCAGCTCGGGCATCTCCGGCATCTCGGGGATCTCGGGCATCTCGGGGATCTCGGGCATCTCGGGCATCGGAGGCAGCTCTGTCTCGGCCCACCCCTCGATCTCCCCGTACTCCTCCTCGAGGGCCTCGATCTCGGCTTCGAGCGCCTCGAGCTCTGCGTCCATCTCGGCCTGGCTGGGCCCGGGGGGCGGTCCCGGGGGCGGCCCGGGAGGTGGGTCGATGGCGTCGAGCTCGGCCTGCATGCGATCGAGCTCCGCGTACATGTCGTCGAGGTCGCCGTACATCCGCTCCAGCGCGGCCAGCTCGCGGTCGGGGTCGGGAAGGGCACCCGTGTCCAGCAGGAAGGCGCGGTACGCCTCGGTCATGTCCTGCGCGTCGGCGGGGACGTCGACGGCGATGGCCTCGTCGCCGTGGTCCCGCAGCTCCATCGTCTGCGTGATCACCACGCCGCCGGCGCCGGCCTGGGCCGTCGCCGGGAGCAGGTCGGCCGCCACCAGCGCCCTGGTCACCTCGCCCGTGTCCTCCGTGACCTCGATGCGCCGGATGTGGCCGGCGCCATCGACCCACACCTCGACGGGCAGCGCCACCTCGTCGAGCGGCCCCGGGGCGTCGTCCCCGGTGCCGTCCGGCTGCCGGAGGCTGAGCAGGTCGCCCAGGGGAACGTCGCCGCCCAGCCCGTACACGGTCTCGCCGTCGACCTCGTCGCTGCCGAGATCCTCGATCCGGTCGGTCCCGTGGACCAGGTCGAGGTACACCCCCGGATCGGTGCGCTGGCCGGCGAGGACGCACGCCGCCCACGCCGGGTCGACGTCCTCGAGGGCCGCGACGTCGACGGACATCCACCCCGTGCGGAGCGCCTCCGAGATCCGGTTGACCGACAGCGGCACCGAGCTGGGGGCGCCCTCCTCGCGGGCGATCACCCCGAGCAGGGGCGAGCGGGCGTACAGCATGCGGTCGTCGGTGACGGTCTCGATGACGAGGTCGTCGCGGCCGAGGCCCGGGGGCATCTCGTCCTCGGGCGCGATCGCGGCGAAGTCGACGAGGACGTGGGTGCGCTCGCCGTCGAACGCGCCCGAGACGTCGGGGCCCGGCTCGGTGGTGTCGCCGTCCGTGACCTCGATCTCGACCGAGAAGCGGTAGGGCTCGCCGGCCGAGGTCTCGGCGACCGCGCTCACGAAGTCCGCCGACGGGGCGAACCCCTCGGGAGGACCGTCGGCTGCCGTGGCGCACCCTGCGGTGGCGATGGTCGCAGTCGCTGCCACTGCGAGCGCCGCCGTCGCCGTTCCCCGACCGCGTCCCCTCATCGGGCCACTCTCCCCCGGTTCGTCAGCCGCACCCATACTGCCTCACGATCGGCCCAGCCGTGCCGGCTCCGGTGGTGCGGGGCTCCTCCGGGCTTCTGGCAGCGCCCTGTCGCGGTGGGCGAAGCGGGTGCTGCCAGAAGGGGGTGGGGGGCGATGCACGCCGTGATCCGGCGCTCTCTCCGGGCCTTCTGGCAGCGGCCTGTCGCGGTGGGCGAAGCGGGCGCTGCCAGAAGGCCGGTGGGGGGCTGGGGCTGCGACCCCCGGGCCGCACGGATGTCACGCCGCGGGGCGACGCCGGGCGGCGATGCCCCGCAGGTCGCCGTCGTCGTCGAACCAGGGGGTTGCAGCCTCGAACCCGCAGGCCGCCAGGGTGGGGCTCAGCGCCCGGTCCTGCCCGCCTCCCACCTCGGCGAGGAGCCATCCCCCGGGCCGGAGGAGCCGGGCCGCCGCAGCGACGATCCGGCGGACGATGTCGAGGCCGTCGTGCCCGCCGTCGAGCGCGACGCGCGGCTCGTGCCGCTGGACATCGGCGGGCAGGAACGGCAGCTCACCGGTCGGCACGTAGGGGGCCACGGTGGTGACCAGGTCGAAGGCGCCGGAGCGGAGCGGGCCGCCGGCATCGCCGACGATGGCGAGGACGCCGTTGCGCCGGGCGCACGCCACCGCCCGCGGGTCGATGTCGACGCCGACGACGGTTGCCGCGGGGCACTCTGCGGCGAGATGGGCGGCGACGGCGCCGGCACCGGTGCACAGATCGGCGGCCCGGCCACCCGTCGGGAGGAGGCGCCCGGCGCGGCGGGCGAGATCCTCGCTCTGCCACCGCGGGACGTAGACCCCGGTGTCGACGTGGACGGTGCGCCCGCAGAACCGCAGGCTGCCGACGATCCAGGCCAGCGGCTCGCCCTGTTCGCGGCGGCGAACCCAGGCCTCGAGGGTCGCACCGTCGGGCGCGGCGGCGATCAGCTCGTCGGCCTCCTCGTCGGCGGCCACGCAGCCAGCGGCGACCAGCCGGTCGACCACGCGCTCACCGACGGTGGGATCGTCGGTCACCGGGCCAGTGTGGCCTGCGGGGACCGGACGGGCCCCGTGGAGCGGCGGGGGTGATCGGGCTGGTGTGCCGACGGGCCCCGGGCACGCACTGCGGTCGCCTGGAGTAGCATTCGAACGGGCGATCGCCCGTCGCGCACCGCCCCGGGGGTTCGACGTCATGGCCATCACCGAAGCCGGCGGCACCACGGTCACGGTCACGCCGCTGAACCCGGCGCTGGGCGCCGAGATCGGCGGGGTGGACCTGTCGCGCCTGGACGACGACACCTGGCGCGAGATCGAGGCGGCGTGGGCGCGCCACCTGGTGCTGTTCTTCCGCGGCCAGGACCTGTCGCCCGAGGCCCACGAGGCGCTGGGCCGCCGCATCGGCGAGCTGCACGTGCACCCTGCGGCGCCGACGGTCGAGGGGCATCCGAGCGTGATGCTCATCCACGCGGACGAGCGCTCGAAGGTCGTGGCCGGCAACGGGTGGCACACCGACGTGAGCTGCGACGAGCGTCCGCCGGCAGCGACGATCCTGCACCTGCCCGAAGTCCCCGAGGTCGGCGGCGACACGGTGTTCATCTCGACCGAGGCCGCCTACGAGGCGCTCTCCCAGCCGATGAAGGACTTCCTGGCCGACAAGGTTGCCGTGCACGAGTCGGCCCACGTCTACCGGGGGCGCTACGGCTCGAAGGAGTCCGAGTCACGTGACGGCGCCTTCCCGTCCGCCGTGCACCCGGTCGTCCGCACCCATCCCGTCACCGGGCGCAAGTCGCTCTACGTGAACCGCGCCTTCACGACGCGCATCAAGGGGCTGGCGCCGAACGAGAGCCGTGCGCTCCTCGACATGCTCTTCGACCACATCGAGCGCCGGCCCGAGCTCCAGTGCCGCTTCTCCTGGACGCCGGGCGCCGTGGCGCTGTGGGACAACCGGAGCACGCAGCACTACGCCGTGTGGGACTACTTCCCGGCGCGGCGCAGCGGCCGGCGGGTCAGCGTGGTCGGCGAGCGGCCGGTCTGACCGGGGTCCCGGAGAGATCGCGCCGTCAGCCGTCGGCGCCCGTCGGGCCGCGGGTGCAGACGGCGAGGAACAGCGGATAGCGCACGCCGTCGCGCACGACCTCGTGGCAGTCCTGGAAGGTGACGTCGGTGAAGCCGGCGGCGGCGAGCTCGCCGGCGAGCGTCGAGCGGTCGAATCCGTGGTGGCCGTCGAACCCGTCGGTGTGGAACGACCCGTCCTCCTCGTCGAGGTCGACCACGCAGAGGTGCCCGCCCTCCACGAGCAGGCGGGCGAACCCCGACAGCACCGGGGCGAGATCGGGGATGTGGTGCAGGGTCATCACGGTGACCACGAGGTCGAAGCGCTCGTCGGGCACCGTCCCGGTCGCCAGGTCCAGATCCCAGATCCGCGCGTCGGGGATGATCCCGGCGTCCACCTTGTCGCGCATCACCTCCCGCATCCCGGTCGACGTGTCGGCCATCGTGACGGGGCCGACCGCGTCGCGCAGGGCCTGGCTGACCAGTCCGGTGCCGGCGCCGTACTCGAGCAGCCTCGTCGAACGGTCGAGCGGGACGGCGCTGCGGATGGCGCGTGCGACCGCGTGCGCACGCTCGACCTTGGCGGGATCGGCGTCCCAGGTCCTGGCCTTCTCGTCGAATCTGTCGGTGCTCACCGTTCCACCTTCGCAGCCATCGGGCACCTGAGCGTCGCCGGGGGTGTCGCCGGGGGCTGGTCACCCCCTGCCGGCGGGCGGGCGGGTGCTCTCGGTCGGATCCGGTGTCCAGCATGCCGGTCGGTGGGGCCCTTCGGACTCGTCGCTGGGATCGGACTGCGGCCATGCTGGGGACATGGCCGATGGCATGCGCGCGGAGACCATCACCATCGCCGGGCACGGCGGTGACGAGATCGAGGCGTACCTCGCCCAGCCGCTCGACGGGGACGCCCAGCCGGGCGTGGTGGTGCTCCACCACATGCCCGGGTACGACCGGGCGTCGAAGGAGATCGTCCGGACCTTCGCCGTGGACGGCTACGCCGCCCTGATGCCCAACCTGCACCACCGCTACGCGCCCGGGGCGAAGGCGACCGACGCCGCGGCGGCGGCACGGGCGGCGGGCGGCGTGCCGGACGAGCAGTGCCTGGGCGATGCGCAGGGCGCCATCGACGTGCTGCGGGCCCGCCCGCAGGCGAACGGGAAGGTGGGGGTGATCGGCTACTGCTCCGGCGGGCGCCAGACGTTCCTGGTGGCGTGCGCCCTCGACGTCGACGCCGCGGTCGACTGCTACGGCGGGGGCGTGGACCCGACCCTGGCACCCCGTCTGCGCTGCCCGCTCCTGGGGCTGTTCGGCGCCGACGACCAGCGTCCCTCGCCCGACGACGTCGCCGCGCTGGCGAAGGCCCTGGACGAGAGCGGCAAGAGCTTCGACTTCCACACCTACGAGGGCGCCGGCCACTCCTTCTTCTCCGTCGACCGCCCGTCGTACCGGCTGGAGGCCGCCAAGGACGGATGGAAGCAGATCTGGGCCTTCTTCGGCCGGCACCTGAAGGGAGCATGAGATGTGCACGCACGTGACGGCCAGCGCCCGGGTCGCCGGCAGCGGCTACCGGGGCGACGACTGGTTCCCCGTCGACCGGGCGGTCGTGTACTTCGACCATCCCCAGGACGCACCGCTGGACCACGCGCTGTGCGTCGACGTGTGGGGCGGCTCCGAGCGGGTGGCGATCGAGCTCGACGGCGCCTCGGCGCGCCGGCTGGCGGAGACGATCCTCGCGACCCTCGAGTCGAGCGCTCCCGAGGATCCGGGCCGACGTCGCTAGGGTGGCTGGCGCCAGCGACTGATGGGGACATGTGCATGCCTGAAGATGTGATCGCGGCGCACTACCAGCGCCTGGGCCCGATCTACAACGCCCTGTTGGAGTACTCGCCCGAGTTCGTGCGCCGCCTCACCACCCGGATGATCGAGAAGCTCCGCCTCGAGCCCGACGACCTGCTCGTCGACCTGGGAACCGGCACCGGCATGTACTCGGTCGACATCCTCCGGCAGGTGCCGCTCCGGCAGCCGGTCGTCGGGGTGGACCCCGCGGAGGCGATGCTCGCGCACATCCCCGACGACGCCCACATCACTCCGGTGGTCGACGACGCGCTCAGCTTCTCGGCCCGGCCGGGCACGTACGACAAGATCCTCGTCAAGGAGGCGATCCACCACGTCGACGAGCGCGGCGAGCTGTTCGGCAACCTCTACGAGCGCCTCCGGCCGGACGGTGTGCTGCTGCTCGTCCAGGTGCCGCCCCGGGTGCGCTACCCGCTCTTCCGGGCGGCTCTCGAGCGCTGCACGAGCTGGCACGCCGACCCGGACGAGCTGACCCGCCTGCTCGAGAAGTCCGGCTTCGAGGTGGACCGCGACTGGGTCGAGTACCGGCACACGCTGCCGACGGAGGCGTACCACGACATGGTGCGGAACCGGTACATGTCGGTGCTCAGCACGTTCGGTGACGAGGAGCTGCGGGACGGGCTCGACGAGATGGCCCGGGCGCACGCCGGTTCTCCCGAGCTCAGCTTCGTGGACCACTTCGACTACCTCACCGCGGTCAAGCCAGCGCGCGCCGCGTAGCCTCGGATCGTCACCTACCGTGGGCGGTTGCCGCGGAGGTGCGGGCACGTGATCTCGATCCCGGAGTGACCCATGACCACCGACCGCCCACCGGTGACCGACTGGGCCACCGACTTCGACCACACCGACCCCCAGTGGGTCGCCGATCCGTACCCCATCTGGGACGAGCTGCGCACCCGGTGCCCGGTGGCCCACAGCGACCGGTACGGGGGCACGTGGTTGCCCGTGCGCCACGAGGACGTCGCCGCCGTCGCCTACGACACCGAGCACTTCACGTCCCGCAACGTGATCGTGAGCGAGGTGCGGCCGGGCCCCGACGACCTTCCCGCGCCGATCGGGCTGGCGCCGCCCATCACGTCCGACCCGCCGTTCCATGCCATGGCGCGCCGGCTGCTGCTGCCGGCGTTCTCCCCGAAGCGGATCGCCATGCTCGAGCCGTTCACCCGTGAGCTGTGCGTCGAGCTGCTGGACGCCGTGGCCGGGCGGACGACGGTGGACGCGGCCGCCGACTACGCCCAGCACATCCCGGTGAGGGTCATCGTGCGGATGCTGGGGTTCCCGCAGGAGGACGCCGACATCTTCCGCCGGTTCATCCACCAGGTGATCGAGGAGGTCGACCTCCCCGCCGAGGAGCGCCAGGCCCTGGCGGACGAGGGCGAGCTCGACGCCTACATGGACGCCCGCATCGCGGAGCGCATCGCCGAACCCGGGGACGACCTGACCACGTTCCTGCTCAACGCCGAGCTGGACGGCAACAAGCTGTCGCCGGACCACGTGCGCGGGACGATGGTGCTGCTGATGATCGCGGGCATCGACACGACCTGGTCGGCCATCGGTGCGTCGCTCTGGCACCTCGCCCAGCATCCCGACGACCGCCGGCGGCTGGCGACCGAGCCCGACCTGATGCCGACCGCGATCGAGGAGCTCCTGCGGGCGTACGCGCCCGTGACCATGGCCCGGCTGGTGGCGAAGGACTTCGACTTCCGGGGCCGCCACCTGAAGGAGGGGGACTGGCTGCTCCTCCCGTTCCCGGCGGCCAACCGCGATCCCGAGGTCTTCCCCGACGCCGACCGGGTGGTCCTCGACCGTGTCGAGAACCGGCATGCCGCCTTCGGCCTCGGCATCCACCGCTGCATCGGGTCGAACCTCGCCCGCATGGAGCTGCGGGTGGCCCTCGAGGAGTGGATGGGGCGGTACCCCGACTTCGAGCTGGCCGACCCCGGGGCGGTGACGTGGTCGGCCGGCCAGGTGCGCGGCCCGCGCACCCTCCCGGTCCGCATCCTGTAGCCCACGTCAGCCCGGCGCCGCGTCCCGGCCGGGCGATGACGACGGCACGACCACGGCGTGGATCGGCGGCACGCCGCGCTCGCCGGCCATCGTCTCCAGCAGCTCGGCGACGCGGTCCAACCCGACCGTGCGGCGCGGCAGCTCGGCGAACGGGTACGTCCCCCGCGCCAGCAGGTCGAGGGCGGCCCGGTAGGAGACCGTGTCGACGCCCAGGGCGCCCTCGAGGCGGAGCTCCTTGTACACGATCTGGTCGGGGTCGAACCCCGGCGTGCCGCCGCCGCCCCGGGTGCCGGCGACGACCACCGTGCCGCCCGGCCGCGCCAGCGCCACGGCCTGTGCGAACGCGGAGGGTGCCTTCGCCGTGACGTCCACCACCACGTCGGCACCGGGGACCGCGGCCTCCGACCGCAGCCGGGCCACCGGGTCGTCGGCCAGCACGTCCACGGCGAGGTCGGCACCGAAGCGCCCGGCCTGATCGAGCCTCGGGTGGTCGCGCTCCCCGGCGCCGGTCACCATGACGAACGCGGCGCCCGCCTCCCTGGCCGCCGCTGCCGCCGACAGGCCCCGCACGCCGCACCCCAGCACGGCCACGACGTCGCCGGCACGGGTGCCGGGCACGGTGACGCCCCACTGGATGCCCGCACCGAGCGGATTGAACGCCACCGCCACCTCCGGCGCCAGCGACCCGGGCACCGGCAGCAGCAGCGAGTCGGGCGCCAGGTACAGATGGGTGGCGTAGCCGCCCCAGAGCCCCGGTGCCTTGGCGACCGGTGTCATGCCGTACAGGTCGGCGAGACCGTGTCGCTCGCAGTGACGGTGGTCGCCCCGCCGGCAGGGCCCGCACGAGCGGCACGAGAGGAAGACCTCGACCGCCACGCGGTCGCCGTGACCCACTCCCCAGCGCTCGGCCGCCCGATCGCCCAGGGCCTCGATCACCCCCACGACCTCGTGGCCGGGCACGAACGGGGCCCCGGGGGCGATCACCCCCGTGTAGAGCTCGTGGTCGGTGCCGCACAGCCCGCACGCCTCCACCCGGAGGAGGCCGTCGTCGGGGCCGACGTCGGGCAACGGCAGATCGCGCCGCCGCAGGGCCCGGGGTCCCTCGAGCACCAAGGCGTCGACCATCGGGGCGTCACCTCGGGTCGACGATCGTCAGCGTCCCCTGGGCGGCGCAGGCGAGCCGGTCCCGGTGGTAGATCTCCCCCCGCACCACCGCGCTGCGGTTGGTCATGGCCAGCACCGTCGACTCTGTTTCCAGGACGCCGGCCTGCACCGGGGCGATGTAGTTGATCTTGACCTCGGTGGTCGCCGCCCACTGGCCGCGCTTCATGAGCGGGTAGACCACCATCCCGGTGATGTGGTCGACGATGCCGGCCAGCACGCCGCCGTGGGCGTTGCCGAACGGGGTGAGCAGCTCCTCCCGGATCGTCGCCCGGCACCACAGCCTCCCGGGCTCGAACCGGACGTGCTCGATGCCGAGGTAGCCCGGCAGGCCCGTCGCCGTCAGACCCTCGGCGAGAAGTCCGTCGGCGACCCGCTGGTCGTAGCGCTCTTCGAGGGTGGGCTGGGGCACGTCGGCTCACCACGCTCCCGCGGCGGCGTCGGCCCGCAGCGTGGGGAGCACCTCGCTGGCGAAGGTCCGCATGCTGCGCTCGGCATCCTCGAGCGGGAGCCCCGCGTAGCGGAAGCAGGCCGTCAGGTCGTAGTCGCCGATGAGGTCCCGGCGGGCGCGCAGCCGCTCGAGCACCTGGTCGGGCGTTCCCCACGCCTGGACGCCGAGGTACATCTCGCACATCTGCTCGAGGCCGATCTCCCGGAGCAGGTCGACGGCCCGGCCGTAGGCCTCGTAGCCCCGGGCCTGCTTGAAGTGGTCCGACACCAGCTCGTAGTGCTGGACGACGCTCGTGAGGTAGCCCGCGAGGTGCTCACGCGCCTTGTCGTCGGCGCGGGCGGCGTCGGTGTCGCAGTACACGAAGTCGCAGGTCACCGGCGGCCCGGGTTCGCGGCCGTGTGCGGCGGTGAACCGCTCCCGGTAGGTGCCGATGGCGTCGGCCTGGTCCTCCCAGGGCCGCTGGCTGAACACCACCATTCGCGCCCCAAGATCGGCGGCCGCCAGCACCGAGTCGGGTGACATGGCGACGCAGTACAGCCGGTCACGGAAGCTGCGGGCCGGCGCCGGGCGGATCGGGGTGCGGGGCTGGTGGTAGTAGGGGCCGTCCCCCTCGATCCATCCCGTCTCCAGCGCATCGATCACCATGCGGGCGGCCTCGTCGAAGCGGTCCCGCGACTCGTCCATCGGGATCCCGAACCCCTCGTACTCCCTGCGGGCCAGGCCTCGCCCGACGCCGAACAGCACCCGCCCGCCCGCCAGGTGGTCGAGCAGCGAGAGCTTCTCGGCCACCCGCAGGGGGTCGTTCCAGGGAAGGATCACGGCCCCGGTCCCCAGCATGATCCGCCGGGTCCTCGCCGCCATGTGGGCGAGGAACACGGTGTTGTCGGGGCAGAACGCGTAGTCCTCGAAGTGGTGCTCGACCGGCCACAGGGCATCGAAGCCGAGCTCGTCGGCGAGCACGCCGAGGCGCACCTCCTCGGCGACCACCTGCCCGTCGGTGACGTCGGGCCCGTAGCCCCAGGACTGGAACACCATCTGGACCCCGACGTTCATCGTCGCTCCTCGCGTCGCTGCCGGCCCGTGACCGTCCTACCACGACCACGCGGGCGGCTGCCGTGCCGCGTGACGTCGGACGGGGTCACACCGCCCAGCGCTCGATGCCCGCGAGGTCGAGGATCGTCACCGCCCGCCGCCCTGTCGCGACCAGGCCGGCCGAGCGGAGGGCACCGAGGGCCCGGCTCACCGCCTCCCGCGACGATCCGCAGAGCGCGGCCAGGTCCTCCTGCGACAGCAGCTCCAGCCGGACGCCAGCCTGGACGGGCCGACCGTGGGTGCGGGCCAGCTCGGCCAGCGCCCGGGCGAGCCGGGTGGTCGTCTCGGTCGAACCGAACTCGGCCCGCTGGCGGTCGGCGTCCCGGAGGCGGCCGATGGCGATCGTCAGCAGCTCCAGCGTGGCGGCGGGGTGCTCGGTGAGGAAGGCGCGGAACCGGTCGGCGGTGATCGCCAGGGCCTCGACCGGCGTGGCCGCGATCGCGGTGGCCGACCGTGGCCCACGGTCGGCCACGCCCAGCTCGCCGAGCACGTCGCCGGCGGTGCGGAGCGCGAGGATGCGCTCGACACCGCCGGCCGACGTGGTCACGCACTTCACCGTGCCCGACTCCAGGATCAGCACCCGGTCGGGCCGGTCGCCCTCCCGGAACAGCACCGCACCGGCGGGCCAGGTGCGACGCACCCCGGCTGCCCGCAGGGATGCGAGGGCCCCGGCGTCGAGCGCCTCAGCGAAGCTCCGGTCCGGTCCGGCGTCACCGGCCACGCGCCCTCCTCATGGTCGACGGCAGGTGTACACCACGTTGAAGGGATCGTCGATCTCGTGGATGGCGAGCCCGGTGAACCCGGCCTCCTCCAGCAGCCGGCAGGCCACCTGCTCGCCCCACACGGTGCCGAGCCCGGCGCCGCCCTCGGCGAGCGAGACCTCCATGCAGTGCAGCGTGCTGATCGAGTACAGCAGCGGGGCCAGCGGGTTGGCGACGTTGTCCTCGAGGTTGCTCGACGCCTTGATGTCGCACACGAAGAAGGTGCCGCCGGGTTCCAGGGCCTCACGGACACGGGCGAGCACGCCCCGAGGGTCGACCTGGTCGTGGATGGCGTCGAAGGCGAACACGGCGCCGAACGGCGGATCGGCCGGCAGCTCCAGCACGTCGAGCACCTCGAAGGTCACGTTGGTGAGCCCCCACTCCGCGGCCTCGGCCCGGCCCCGTTCGATGGCGTCGGCGGCGAGGTCGTACCCCACGAAGGTGGACGCCGGGAACCGGCGCGCCATGAGGTTGAGGCAGTGCCCCGTGCCGCAGCCGACGTCGGCGACCCGGGTGCCGGCCTCGAGCCTGTCGACGAGCCCGTCGGCCACCGGGAGGTACGTGTCGATGAGCTCTGCGTCGTACCGCCGGCGGCCGATCTCGTCCATGGCCGACGTGAAACCCGGTCGGTAGCGCTCGTAGTGCACCCCGCCGCCGGTGCGGAACGCCTCGGCGACATCGTCGACGACCGTGGCGAGGTGGACAACGAGCGGGGCGATCGTCGCCAGGTTGATGGCGGTGTCGCCGGTGAGCAGGGCGGCGTGCTCCGGCGGGAGCACGTGGCGGCCCGTGTCGGGGTCGAGGCGCATGATCCCCGCGGTGGTCACCGCTCCCAGCCACTCACGCACGTGCCGCTCCGAGAGGCCGGCCCGGGCGGCGAGCTCGGCGCTGGTGGCCGGGCCCTGCGCCGCAGCCTCCAGGAGCCCGGTCTTGTAGCCGAGGTCGATCATCAGCGTCACGCCGGCGTCGACGAAGCGGCCGACGGTGCGCTCCTGGAACGCTTCGAGGACGTCCTGGTCGATGGGGCTGGCATCGGTGGTGGTCATGTCGCCTCCCTCCGTGGGTGGGGTGGTGGTGGTGTCGGTTCCGGTCTGTGGGCGGACGATGGTCATGTCGGTTCGCTCTGCGGGCTGATGGCGCCGGCGGTGGCCCGGCGGCGGGGCAGGCCCGGGAGGAGCATGGGGACGCGGCGCCGGTAGGCGGCGTACTGGTCGCCGAACTGGGCGAGGAGGTCGCGCTCCTCGAGCTGCAACGCCACGAGGATGTAGGCGGTGGTGGCGCCGGCGAACAGCAGGTGGCCGCGGGTCATGGTGGGCGTGGCCCAGAAGGCGACGAGGAAGCCCAGCATCAGCGGGTGGCGCACGAGCCGGTAGAGCAGCGGGGTGCGGAAGCGAGCTGCGTCCGGCGCCCGGCCCCGCAGGTTCCGGTACGACTGGCGGAGGCCGAACAGGTCGAAGTGGTCGATGAGGAAGGTGCTGCCGAGCACGGTCGCCCACCCCAGCCACGACAGGCCGGAGAGGACCAGCCGCGTCCCGCCGGCGTCGACGTCCCAGACGGCGGAGGGGAGCGGGCGCCACTGCCAGAGCAGCAGCGCGAGGGCCAGGGTGGCCGCGAGCACGAACGTGCTGCGCTCGATCGCCGGGGGCACGATGCGGGTCCAGCGGCGCTTGAACGCGGGCCGGGCCATGACGCTGTGCTGGACGGCGAACAGGCCGAGCAGGCCCAGGTTGATCGCCACCGCCGCGGCTGCGCCGGTGGCCTCGCCGTCGTTGATGTCCTTCGGGACGCCGACCCGCTGCACGAAGCCGACGGCGTAGACGAAGGTGGCCAGGAAGGCCGCGTACACGATCGTGCTGTAGGCCATGAACACGGTGCGCTTCATCGCTACCTCCCTGGGTCCTGGTCGGTCGACTGACAATGTGAGGTCGTGGCGAAGGACGGAGGATGGAACGGGGGGCGCCGACCCGGCTACAACAGGTCTGCGATCGCCGCTGCCGCACGCGCCGCCCCGTCGTGATCCACCGGGCGGTACCGGGTCTCCCGACCGATCTCGGCGGCGATCGCCTCCGCAAGGGCGTCGGGGTCGGCGTCGTCGAAGTCCATCCGCCGGCCGGCCCCGTGGCACTGGAGACGGTGGTGGACGTGGAAGTTCTGCTCGAAGTGCTGCCGGAGCGGCAGGTAGATGAACGGCCGCCCGGTGGCCGTGAGCTCCATGCAGGTGGTGAGCCCACCCTGGACGACCGCGAGATCGCTGGCGGCCAGATGGCGGTACAGCTCGGGCACGTAGGCCTGCACCTCCACGCCGTCGCGTGCAGGCAACGAGGCCGGATCGATGCGGGGCCCGGCCACGATCACCATGCGGAGTCCGGGGACGCGGGCCGCGGCCGACGGATAGGCGTCGATCATGCGCCGCAGCAGGTCGCCGCCCACGCCCGAGCCACCGACGGTCACGATGCAGACCCGCTCGTCCGGTGCGTAGCCGAGCTGGTGACGGATCAGGTCGCGGTCGGCCACGTGGGGCGGGTCGAAGCCCGAGACGTACCCGGGGAACTCGTAGTGGTCCTCGGTCCAGTCCCGGATGGCCGGGAGGTCGGGCCCGAACCGGTGGGGGACGATGTCGTCCGGGTTGCCGACGAACAGCGCAAGATCCCGCACCCGGGGGTAGCGGGCGATGTGCCCGATCATCTCGGCGTTGTAGTCGGCGGTGAGGAACGCCTCGCGCTCGCCCCCCTCCGGCATGGGGAGCCAGCCCACGAAGTCGGTGAGCCAGCAGTACGCGAAGCGCTTCAGCTCTGGGTTCTCGTGCAGGTAGTAGTCGACCTCCCAGGCCTCGTCGCCGACCACAAGGTCGTAGTGCTCCTCGGTGACCACGTCGTGGAACACCATGAAATCGGCCAGCAGGATCTCGTCCATGCGGCGCCAGGCCTGGAAGCAGTGCAGGCGGTGCTCGCCGCTCTCCGACTCGATGTGGGCCGACTCGCTGGCCAGTCGGGAGCTGGCCGGGTGCACGCGCTCGCCGGCGTCCTCGAGCACGCGGGTGACGGGGTGCTGGGCGAGCCAGTCGATCTCGAGGTCGGGGTGGTGGCGCCGCAACTCCTCGGCCACCGCCACGTCACGGCGTGCGTGCCCGAGGCCGATGGGGGAGGAGACGTAGAGCGCGCGCTTGGGGCGGTGCCGGCCGCGGGTCCAGCGCCGGACCCGGGGCGGCGGGTCGGTGAACCGGTCGAGGAAATCGCGGATGAGGAGGTTGACCCGCACGGGGTCACGGGCGAGCGGGATGTGCCCTGCGCCCTCGAGCACCACCAGCTCGCCACCGGTCTCGCGCGCGAGCGTCTCCGAGCGGGTCAGCGGGCTGATGCGGTCGTCGCCGCCGTGGACGACCAGGGTCGGCCCCGACACCCGTCCTGCCCAGTGCAGCACGGTGTCGACGTCCACGATGGCCTGCGCGTCGGTCAGCAGCACCTCGGGCGTGGTCTCGGCAGCCCATGCGAGGCAGTCCTCGTGCTGCTTGGTGGAGTGGGGCTCGCTGAAGCACTCCGAGAAGAAGAAGTGGGCGAAGTCCTCGTAGTGGTCGAGCCAGTACTGCGCGTTCTGGCGCTCCCACCCCTGGGGCTCGGGCGGATAGGGATCGTAGAAGCGTTCGACCGCTGCGATGCGCTCGGGATGGCCGGGTTCGATGGGGACCGCGGCACCGATGAAGATCGAGCCCAGCACGCGGTCGGGGTGGTCGGCGGCCAGCTTGAGGTTCTCCTGCGCGCCCTGCGACAGGCTCACCAGGACGGCACGGTCGGTGCCGGTGGCGTCCATGACGGCGAGGGCGTGGTCGACGACGGCGTCGACGGTGTAGGCCTGCCGGTCCGCCGGCCGGTTCGACCGGCCGTTGCCCGGCCGGTCGAAGGTGACGACCCGGTGATGGTCCGCCAGGTAGGGCACCTGCATCTTCCAGAAGCGGGTGTGGACGATCGTCCACGCCGGCAGCAGGAGGACGGTGGGGTGGCCGTCGCCGAACACCTCGTACCCGACCTTCACGCCGTCGCGCTCGACGTAGCCCTCCACATCCGGTGTCCGTGCACGCATGGCTCGCCTTCCCCCGTTCGTCAGGCGCCTTCGATCTGGCGGATCCAGTCGCCGACCCGGCGCAGGGCGGGCCGGTGGGGCACGTCCCGGTCGGCGACGCCGAGCAGCAGCATGGTCTCCGCCCCGAGGAACGCATCGCCGACCAGCGCTGCCAGCTCCTGGGCGGTGAACAGACCGAGGCTCCCCAAACGCTCCTCGGCCCGTGCGGCGACGTCGGCGAGGAGGTCGAACCAGTCCTGGAGGACCGAGCGCACGGCCGCGGCCAGGTCGGGGTCGGACCAGCCGGCCGCCGTCATCTCCTGCAGCACGCGGACGTAGCCCGATCGCAGGTCGTCCTCGAGGAAGTCGCAGGCCTGCTCCCACTGCTTCCACAGCGGCGCGTCCGCCCCGTACATCCCTCGCTGGCGGTCGAGCAGCCGCGCGTTCTCGTTGGCGAGCAGCGCGAGGATCAGGTTGCGCTTGGAGCCGAAGTGGTAGTGGATGTGGCCGAGGCCGACCCCCGCGGCCTCGGCCACGCGGCGGGTGGAGAGGTGTGCGTACCCGACCTCGAGCAAGCAGGCCCGGGCCGCCTCGAGGATCTGTTCCTGTGTCTCGGACATGGCCCCTCGCGTCCGCTTGTCGGTCGACTGACCAAGATCCTCCACCCACCGCCTCGAACTGTCAACCCGCCGGTCACGGGGAAGCACGCAGCACGGTCAGCCAGCCTCGGCGAACTCGGCCCGCACACCGAGGAGGCGGACGGGTCGGCCGTGCTCGAACC
>JBKHJZ010000158.1:0-7395 GCA_046537875.1 Acidimicrobiia bacterium
GCGGCGTCGCCCTTCTCCAGCGCCGCCCGCCCGGCCGGGGTGAGGGCGTGCGTGACCCGGCGTCGGTCGCGGGGATCGGGGAGGCGCTCGACCAGGCCCCGCTCGACGAGCCCGTCGGTGAGCGCGGTGACGCTGGGGCGAGTCACGGTCAGCCTCTCCGCCAGCGCGGTGGCCACCGAGGAGCCGTCGGCCAGCAGGGCCATCATGCGGTACTGGGGCAGCGAGAGATCGACGCGGTCGAGCGCGTTCTCGGCGACCTTCCCCAGCCGCGCGGCGGCCCGGGCCGCCACGGCGATCAGCTCCTCGTCCACTCCCTGTCCCATGCTGCGCAGGCCTCCGGTCGGCCCGGAACGCTGGTGACCTCAGGATACCGGAGCGACGCGGTGATTCACGTCCCTAATTGTTCGGGGGTTGACACACCAATTTTGGCGCCGACATCATGTCGTCGGGTGGCCAGTCGAGAGGGGGGACACCGTGGCCGACGACAGCCGCGACGCTGGCGGGCCTCCTGCGGGCGGCGGTCCCGGTCCCGGTCCGGGCAGTCACCGGCCCCGACGTGGCGCGATCACCCACCTGAGGCGCTACAGCGTCTTCTACGCCATCGCGCTCGTGGTGGTGCTGGTCGTGGCGTTGCTGCCCAGCGTGAGCCCGGATGACGGCGACGAGGCCGCCACGTCACAGAACGTCGACGGCGACGCCGCCGCCGGCGGCCCCTGGCGTCCGGGCTCGGGCGACATCGAGCACGGGTCGGGAACCACCCGCGGCGGCGACCCCTGCGAGCCGGGGGCCGGCCAGATCCCGGAGACCGTGCTCTCGGTCCCGTGCCTGCCGGAGTTCACCGGGGACAACGGGGGTGCGACCCACCGGGGCGTCACCGAGGACACCATCCGCATCGTGCGCCGGACCTTCCCCGGCAGCGCCAACCGGGACGCGGTGCGGGCCGAGCTCGACGAGGCGGGCCTGGCGACCCCCGAGGTGGTCATCGAGGTCCGCGACCAGTTCATCGACCACTTCAACGAGACCTACGAGCTCTACGGGCGCCGCGTCGAGATCGTGGAGTACGAGTCCCGCTTCGGGGACTCCACCGCCGAGGCGCTCGGGGAGGGTCGCGAGGGCGCCTGCCAGGACGCCGCCTACATCGCCGAGGAGCTGGAGGCGTTCGGCGTGATCGGGGGCGGTGAAGCCGGCCTGACGGGCGCGGCCGGGAGCGGGCCGTTCTCCGAGTGCGCGGCCGAGCGGGGGCTGGTCGTCTTCAACGGCGGGGCCTACTACCCGGAGAGCTGGTACGCCGACCTCCATCCCCATGTCTGGCACACGTTCATGGACTGCGAGCAGGTCGCCCGGCACACGGCCGCCTACATCGCCAAGCGGCTCGGCGACAACCCGGCCAGGTTCGCCGGCGACCCGGAGCTGGCGTCCCGCACCCGGAAGTTCGGCAGCTACACGCCCGAGGGGACCCGCCGGGTGTGCAACGACCTCAGCCGCGAGCTGCTCCAGGACGAGTACGGCGTCTACGACGGCGAGGCCGACACCCCGACCGTCCGGTACGCGCTGGACATCTCCCGGTTCGCCGAGCAGGCCGCCCGGGCGGTCGTGCAGTGGAAGGCCGACGGGGTCACAACCGTGGTGGTCGGCTCCGATCCCATCTCGCTCCAGTTCCTCACCCAGGCGGCCGAGGAGCAGGACTACCACCCCGAGTGGGTCATCCTCGGCACCGCCCAGCAGGACAGCAACGTGTTCGGCCGGACCTACGACCAGAACCAGGTCGACGGGCACATGTTCGGCCTCAGCCTCATCAGCGGCACCGAGGAGCTGTACGGCACCGACAGCGACCCGGCCCGCCTCTACCGCAGGCTCAACGACGGAGAGGAGATCCCGCGGGGCACGACCGGCGCGTTCTTCAACTCGGTGCACTGGTTCAACCTGCTGCAGGCGGCCGGGCCCGAGCTCACGCCCGAGAACCTCGCCCGGGGGGTGCAGTCGATGCCCCCGCTCGGCGGTGGTGACAGGGTGATGTGGCACTTCGGCGACACGCACACGGCCACGAAGGACGCCCGGGAGGTGTACTGGGACGGCGACGCCCCGCCCGGACCCGAGGAGCCCGACCAGTCGCTGCGGGGCGCGTTCGTGCCCACCTACGGCGACCGGCGATTCCTGGTCGACGACTGGCCCGCCGAGGACCCGCCCATCGACCCGGATCGCTGAACCCATGGCGGTCGGCGACACGTCGGTGCCAGCGCCGTTCCCCGCCCGGCGGCGGCTCGCGCCTCCGCCCGCGGGGGTGCTGGTACGGGCGGCGGCCGTCACGGCGGCGGTGCTGGTGGCCTGGCCCGTCGTCGGTGCGCTGCTGCCCCGGGGCATCCCCGGCGGCATCGTGGTGCTCGGCGCGGTGTTCGGCTCGCTCTACGCGCTGAACGCGATGGGCCTCGTGCTGGTGTACCGGGCCAACCGGGTCATCAACTTCGCCCAGGCCGAGTTCGGCAGCGTGGCGGCCGTGCTGGCGATCGTGTTCGTGGTCCACTGGCGCTGGAACTTCTTCCTGGCCGTCGCCTGCGGCCTGGCGATGGCCGGGGTGATGGGTGCGCTGGTGGAGAGCACGATCATCCGCCGGTTCCGCACCGCGCCCCGCCTCATCCTCGCCGTCGCCACGATCGCGCTGGCCCAGGTGCTCGCCGGCATCGCCATCGTGATCCCGCTGCTGTTCGACGACGCCGGGCGGGGCACCTTCACGATCCCGGTCGACGCCCGGTTCACCGTGTTCCCGGTGATCTTCAACGCGAACCACCTGATGGCGATGATCGCGGTGCCGCTGGTGATGGCGGCGTTGGGGTCGTTCCTGCGCTTCACCGACTACGGCACCGCGATCCGGGCGGCGGCCGACAACAGCGATCGCGCCGGCCTGCTCGGCATCCCGGTGCCCGCGCTCTCCACGATCGTCTGGACCGTGGCGGCGGCGCTGTCCGCGCTCGCGGTGTTGTCGCGCGTGTCGATCGTCGGGTTCACGTCGTTCTCCTCGGTCTCCGGCGGCGGGCCGTCGCTGCTGCTGTTCACGCTCACCGCGGCGGTCCTGGGACGGATGGAGAGCCTCCCCCGGACCGCAACCGCGGCGGTGGGCCTCGGCATCTTCCAGGAGATCGTCTTCTGGAACTGGTCGAACGCGACCCTGGTGGACGCCCTGCTGATCGTGGTGATCCTCGGCGCGCTGCTGGCGCAGCGCGACCTGTTCTCCCGCGTGGCCGAGACCGGCATCTCCAGCTGGCGGACCATGCGCGAGGTCCGCCCGGTGCCCGCCGAGCTGCGCCGGCTCCCCGAGGTGCGCTACGGGTTCGGCGGGCTCCGGCTGGCGCTGCTCGGGGCGGCCGTGGCCTTCCCGTTCCTCGCCGGCGCCGGCAACGTCGGCGCGGCGTCCCTGGTCCTGATCTACGCGATCGTGGCGGTGTCGCTGTTCGTGCTGACGGGCTGGGCCGGCCACATCTCGCTCGGGCAGTTCGCCCTGGTCGGCTTCGGTGGCGCCACCACCGCGGTGCTCTACGGTCGCCACGGCTGGGACATCTTCTTCGCCACCCTGGCCGGCGTGGTGGTGGCCGCGCTGGTGGCCCTGCTGCTCGGCCTCCCGAGCCTCCGCATCCGCGGGCCGTTCCTGGCGGTCACCACGCTGGCGGTGGCGGTGAGCTCGGCCTCGTACTTCTTCAGCGCCCGCTACTTCCCCTGGTTCATCGAGCGCGGCATCGAGCGGCCGGTGCTGCTCGGGCGCATCGAGCTCGAGACCGACCGCCAGATGTACTTCGTCGCCCTCGTGGGTCTCGTCGCCGTCCTGGCCGGGGTGCGGGGTCTGCGCGCCAGCCGCACGGGCCGGGCCATCGTGGCGGTGCGCGACAACGAGCTGGCCGCCCAGGCCGTCTCGCTCGACAGCTCCCGGCTCGAGCTCACCGCGATCGTGACGTCGGGCGCCATCGCCGGTTTCGCCGGCGCCATCTACGTGGTCCACCAGAGGGGCATGTTCGCCGACGCCTTCGGCGCCAACGTCAGCATCCTGCTGTTCTCCATGGTGGTGATCGGCGGGCTGGGGTCGCTCCCCGGCGCCGTCCTCGGTGCCGTGTACATCCGGGGCGCCGAGTTCTACCTGCCTGCCGGATGGGATCTCGTCGCCGGCGGCCTGGGCATCCTGGTGCTGCTGCTGCTCCTGCCGGAGGGGCTGGGCGGGCTGCTCTACAACCTGCGCGACGGCTACCTGCGGTGGGTCGCCCGCCGCCGGGGCATCGTGGTCGCCAGCCTCGCCGGCGAGGGGACGTTCGCCGACCTCCGGGTGCCGCGTGAGCCGGACACCGAGCACACGCCCGAGGTGGTGGGGAGCTCCCGGGGGGAGGCGCCGTGACCGCGGTGTCCGAGGCCCCCGACGCGCCCGACGGCCCGGGGGCGGCCGACGCGTCCGAGGCCGGGGAGGCCCCGGAGGCCAGCGTCGGCGCCCTGCTGAAGGAGCCCGGTGCTGTGGGCCGGTGGGACCTCCGCCGGATCACGGGCGGGGCGGCGGTCTTCCCGCTGGTGGTGCTGTTCGGGCTCAACGCGGTGGACGAGCTGGACCGCGAGGCGTTCAACGTCCTCGTCCCCAACATCCGGGAGGCGTTCGACCTCAGCATCCAGGGTGTCCTCGTCCTCAGCTCGCTGGTGGTGGGGATCGTGTTCCTGCTCGAGGTGCCGCTGGCCCACCTCGCCGACCGGTACAGCCGCATCAAGATCTCCGTCGCCGGCGCCTCGGCCTGGGGCATCTTCTCGCTGTTCACCGGCCTGGCCCCGACCGTGCTCCTCCTCGGGTTCGCGCGGGCCGGGTCCGGCCTGGGACGGGCGGTCAACGGCTCGACCCACAACTCGCTGATCGCCGACTACTACCCGGCCACGGTGCGGCCCGGGGTGTTCGGCGTCCACCGGGCGGCCAACTCGGTCGGCCAGATCGTCGGGCCCCTCGCCGGAGGGGGGATCGCCTTCCTGCTCGGCTGGCGGGCGCCGTTCCTCCTCTTCGCCATCCCCACGGTGGTGTTCGTGCTGCTCGCCACCCGGCTGCGCGAACCCGCCCGCGGCGGCCAGGAGCGCCGGGCCCTCGGCGCCGACGACACCACGGCCCGGACCGAGGAGGAACCGGCCAGCTTCCCGGAGGCCTTCCGGGTGCTGTGGGCGGTCAGGACCATGCGCCGGACGTGGATGTCGCTGCCGTTCATCGCGGTCTCGATCATCGGCCTGACCCCGCTGGTCCAGCTGTTCTACGAGGAGGAGTTCGGCCTCAACGAGGCCGAGCGGGGCTTCGTGACCGCCCTGGCGGAGCCGGCCCAGATCGCCGGCTACCTGGTCGGCATCCCGATCGCCACCCGGCTGATGCGGCGCGATCCCTCGCTGCTGCCGAGGTTCGTGGCCGTGCTGGTGGCGCTGTCGGGGGCGTCGCTGTTCCTGCTGGTCGGGTCACCGAACCTCGGGCTCGCGGTCGGCAGCCAGGTCGTCATGGCCGGGGTGCGGGCGTCGCTGGTGCCGGCCATCTTCGCCCTCGGCTCGCTCGTGATCCCCCCGAGGGTGCGGTCGCTCGGGTTCAGCCTGGCGAACCTGTTCATCGTCCCGGCGCTGGCGGCCGCCCCCATCGTGGGCGGGCTCGCGGACGACTGGGGGCTGCGGCCGGCCATCCTCGTGCTCGTCCCGGTGCTGCTGGTCGGCGCCGTCCTGGTGGCCAGCATCGCACCCTTCGTCGTGGGGGACGTCGACCGGATGGCGCGGGCCAACGTGGCGATGGCCGAGGTGCGCCGGGCGCGTCAGGCCGGCGACCCGAAGCTGCTGCTGGTCGATGGGCTCGACGTGTCGTACGGCCGGACCCAGGTGCTGTTCGGGGTGGACCTCGAGGTGCGCGACGGCGAGATCCTCGCGCTGCTCGGGACCAACGGCGCGGGGAAGTCGACGCTGCTGCGGGCCATCTCCGGCCTCGCCCAGATCGACCGGGGCGTCGTGGTGTTCGACGGCCGGGACATCACCGCCGCCGACGCCGCCCAGGGGGCCCGGCTCGGCATCACCCAGGTGCCGGGCGATCGGGGCATCTTCCCCACCCTGAGCGTCGGCGAGCACCTCCGGATGGCGGCGTGGACGCAGCGCGCCGACCCGGCCCGTGCCGCCGAGGCCACCGGCACCGTGCTCGGCTACTTCCCCGTGCTGCGCGAGCGGTGGGACGTGCCGGCCGGCAGCCTCTCGGGCGGGGAGCAGCAGATGCTCAGCCTGGCGCAGGCGTTCATCGCCCGTCCCAAGCTGCTGATGATCGACGAGCTGACCCTCGGCCTGGCGCCCACGGTGATCGACCAGCTCCTGCGCATCATCCCGGCGATCCACGCCAACGGCACGGCCATCGTGCTGGTCGAGCAGTCGGTCCACACCGCCCTGCGGCTGGCCGACCGGGCCGTGTTCATGGAGAAGGGTGAGATCCGCTTCTCCGGGCCGACCTCCGAGCTGATCGAGCGCCGGGGCCTGCTGCGGTCGCTGTTCCTCGAGGGTGCGGCGCGGGCGGGAGTCTCCGGTGACGGGGTCGCCCCGGAACCGGGCCGTGTGCGACCGGTGACAGGCCACGGGCAGCGGGGCCCGGTGGTGCTCGAGACCGTGGACCTCACCAAGCGGTACGGCGGCATCACCGCGGTCGCGGACGTCGGCTTCCGGCTGCACGAGGGCGAGATCCTGGGGCTCATCGGCCCCAACGGCGCCGGGAAGACCACGGTGCTGGATCTGGTCTCGGGCTTCCAGCCGCCCGACGGCGGCCGGGTGCTGCTCCACGGGCGGGATGTCACGCGCTGGCGACCGCACGCGCGGGCCCGGGCGGGCCTGGGCCGCTCGTTCCAGGACGTCCGGCTCTGGCCGTCCATGACCGTCCGCGAGGCCGTCGCCACTGCGTGCGAGCGCGAGGTCGAGGTCACCGCAGCGCTCCCCGCCTTCCTGGGCTTGCCGATGGTCGCCGACTCCGAGGCGCGGGTGTGGGCCCGGGCGGAGGAGCTGCTCGAGCTGCTCCGCCTGCAGCGCTACGGCGACAAGTTCATCTCGGAGCT
Source organism: Acidimicrobiia bacterium (assembly GCA_046537875.1). Classification (GTDB taxonomy): domain Bacteria; phylum Actinomycetota; class Acidimicrobiia; order Acidimicrobiales; family VFJN01; genus JBKHJZ01. The sequence continues at coordinate 7,062 of JBKHJZ010000158.1, forward strand.
GTCCACCGGCATGCGGCGGATGGTCGACCTTGCGGTCCAGCTCGCCGCCCGGCCGACCGTCCTGCTGCTCGACGAGCCGTCGTCGGGCATCGCCCAGCGGGAGACGGAGGCGCTCGGGCCGGTGCTGCGCGACGTGCAGCGGCACCTCGGCTGCAGCATCGTGATCATCGAGCACGACATGCCGCTGATCACCGGCCTGGCGGACCGCCTCGTCGCCTTCGACGCGGGGCGGATCGTCGCCACCGGGCCCCCCGACCGGGTCGTGCAGGACCCCCGGGTGGTCGAGTCCTACCTCGGCCGGGGATGGGGCTCCGAGTGAGCGACCCCGGCGTCG
>JBKHJZ010000159.1:0-7306 GCA_046537875.1 Acidimicrobiia bacterium
TCAGTAGCCGCCGGCGGGGCGGCGGGTCGTCCGGCGCGCGTACATGCCGCTCGCGGCGATGCCGACCGCGAGCATCCCGAGCCCGAGGCCCAGGTGCAGCCAGTCGTCGGCCGCGTTCAGCGGAACGAAGTTCGCGTCGCTCTGGCGGTCGATCACCATCCCGTACACGAAGAGCGCCAGGTAGACGACGCCGCTGGCGATCAGGAACCCCCGCGCCAGGTCGGCGGCGCGTGCGGCCCAGAGCCCGAGCAGGCCGAAGGCCAGGTGCACGGCGTTGTGGAGCACAGATACCTGGAAGAGGCCGAACAGCTCGGCCTCGGAGTCGGTCCCAGCCCACGTCAGCTCGTCGTAGTTCGTGGTGATGCCGGGGATGAACCCGGCGATGCCCACGAGCAGGAACCCCAGGCCGAACACCAGCGCCCCCAGCTGCGCCACGGTCCGGGCCGGGGCACGCCCCCCGTACTGGCCTCCGCGCACCGTCGCCATCGCCGCTCCTCCTCGTGTTGGTGTGATCGAGCCCGGGGTGGCCGGAACGTCCCCGGGGCGCTTCCCGCCGTCGCTCGCCCCAACCCACCTGGGCACCGGCGGGCCGCCCCGGCCGGGGTTGCTCGACACGGGCCGCTCGTCCGGGGCCCGGGGTCGCGCTACGGGGGACGCTCGTCCGGGGTCCGGGGTCGCGCTACGCGGGACGTTCGCCCGAGGCGGGCCGCACGACCCGCCGCTCGGTCACCAGCGCGGTCACGAGGTCGGCCGGCGTGACATCGAACGCGGGGTTGACCGCCAACGCGCCCTCGGGCGCGAGCCGGGTGCCTGCGAGCGCCACGACCTCGCCGGCGTCCCGCTCCTCGATGCGGATCGCGGCGCCGTCCGGCACCCCGGCATCGACGGTGGTCTCGGGCGCCGCCACCACGAACGGGACGCCGGCCCGGGCCGCCGCCAGCGCCAGCGGGTAGGTGCCCACCTTGTTGGCCACGTCGCCGTTGGCGGCCACCCGGTCGGCGCCCACGACCACCGCGTCCACCAGCCCGCGAGCGATGAGCGACGGCCCGGCGCCGTCCACGACCAGCCGGTACTCGACGCCCATCCGGTCGAGCTCCCATGCGGTCAGCCGGGCGCCCTGCAGCAACGGCCGGGTCTCGCCGGCGTACACGTGCGCCACGGCGCCGTCGTCGTGCAGCGCGCGGACGATGCCGAGCGCCGTGCCCCACTCGACGCAGGCCAGCGCACCGGCGTTGCAGTGCGTGTGGAGCCGCAGCCGCCCGTGCGTCTCCCCCGCCGCCCGCTTCTCGCACAGCTCGGCCAGCAGATCGGCGCCCCGCCGCCCGAGCCGCCGGTTCACCGTGGCGTCGTCGTCCAGCACGGCCAGCGCCTGCACCTGCACCGCCGCGAGACCATCCGATAGCCGGGCCGCCACCCGGTCGACGCCCCGGGCCAGGTTCGCCGCGGTGGGCCGGGCGTGCCGCAGCCCGTCGATCGCGGCGGCCAACCGATCGGGACTCCAGTCCTCGCGCTCGGCCTGCCGGGCGGCGAGGAGCACGCCGAGGGCCCCGGCGGCCCCCAGCGCGGGCGCCCCCCGCACGGCCAGGCGGCGGACGGCCTCGACCAGGCTGTCGACGTCGTCGAACCGCAGCAGCCGCAGCTCGTGGGGCAGCAGCGACTGGTCGATGGCCACGACTGCGCCGTCCACCCAGTCGATGGTCCGCACGGGCTCACTCTACGGGCGCCGCCCGCCAGGGCCGCAGGAGGCGGTCAGATCCGCAGCGGGTCGACGGCAACACGTACGCGGCCCGGGGGCCGGGGGGTCGCGGCGAGGGCGTCGCACAGCGTCGCGTGATCGGGGGCGCGCAGCAGCCAACGTCCATCGGACGGGCCGAGGACCTCGACGCCGAGCGGGCTCCCCAGCGCGTCGACGAGGTCCGGCGCCGCCGCCCCGGACACCTCGGCCAGGGCAGTCACCGGCGGGAAGCGCAGAAGCTCGCGGCGCGCCCGCTCGGCATCGGCCACCCGGCTCGGGTCGCCGTGGAGCGCCGCCTGGACCACCTCGTGGCGCGGCAGCGACGTCTGCACGATCACTCGCCCGGTGTCGGTGCCGGGGCCAGCGCGGATCACGCCCGTCCCCGCCGCTCCCCGCGCGCTCCGGGCCGTGCCCGTGGGCCGGCCGCCGACCAGCCGGGCGGCCAGGGACAGCAGCGCGAGGGCCTGCTCCGCCGCCCGGTACCGCGGTGCGAGCAGCTCCTGGTCGAAGTCGAGGAAGGCGACCACGTCGGCCCGGTCGACCTGGTGAAGCGTGGCCTCGGTGCCGACCAGCACCCGGGTGCCGGGGTCGCCGGCGAGCGGCCGGGCGCCGGTCACCTCGTTCACCGGCTCGCCGACCAGCGCCTCGATCTCGTCGCGGACCCGGGTGACCCCCTGGCGGACCGCCTTCAGCCGGGTCCGCCCGCACGCCGCGCACACGACCGGCCGTTCCTCCCCGCACCGGGCGCATACGAGCATTTCACCCGGCTGGGCCACCGCGGCGTCGCAGCGCTCGCAGCGCGCCAGCTCGCCGCACGCCGCGCACGCCAGCAGGCGGGCGCGGCCCGTCCGGTTGAGCACGCAGACGATCCGGCGTTCGCTCCGGAGCACGCGCACGAGCTGCGGGGTCAGCATCCCGCTGCGGGGGTCGGTCCGCCGCATGTCGACCACGTCGACGATCGGCCAGCCGGCCCTCTCGTCGCTCCGCGACGGTGCGAGCAGCGGACCCTGCCCCAGGGCCTCGAGACTGGGGCACGGCGACGTCAGCACGCACGGGACGCCGGCGCGCCGGGCCCGCTCCAGCGCCACCTCGCGGGCGTGCCAGGTCGGCGCCTGCGACTGCTGGTGGGTCTCGTCGTGCTCGTCGATCACCACGACGGCGGCGAGCCCGTCGACCGGCGCCCACGCCGCCCCCCGGGTGCCGACCACGGTGGCGCCGCCTGCGCCGGCCGCCCAGTCCCGCGGGTGCACCGCCACCGCGACCCCCGCACGCCGGAGCCGCATCCCGATGGTCCGGGCCTGCGTGACCGTGGGGCACAGCACGAGCGCCGGGCCGTGGCCCGCTGCGGCCAGCGCGACCGGGTAGACGTCGGCGGCCGGCGGCAGCCGCAGCACCGACCGGTGATGGGTCAGCGCCTCCCGGACCAGCGGATCGCTCGGCCGGGGCACCGGTGCGGCCCGCCTTTCGATGGCCGGCAGGTCGGTCACGACCCGCTCGGGTGACGCCGTCCGCAGGAAGGACGCGGGGCGCCCCGCCCAGCGCCAGGCGGCCCACCGGGCCAGGTCGATCAGGTCCGGGGTCGGCCCGCGCCCCGACACCCCGCTCAGCTCGCGGAGGGCGACCCCGGGGGGCGGGGTGACGTCGGTCGCCGTCACCCACCCACCCATGCGCCGGCCGTGGAGGTCGATCCGCACGCGGTCGCCCACGCGCACCTGGTCCCCGAGGGCGTCGGGGACCAGGTAGTCGAAGCTCCTGTCGATGGCCGGCTCCTCGGGCAGCACCCGCACCACGCGCCCCCGGCGGTCGCGGGTGGCCGGCGTGCCGGCCGGGCGGCTCAGAGGCCGAGGGCGCTCTTCAGCTCGTCGACCCGCGTGGTCTGCTCCCAGGTCAGCTCCTTGTCGGGGCGGCCGAAGTGCCCGTACGCCGCCGTCTTCTTGAAGATGGGCCGGCGCAGGTCGAGGTCGCGGATGATCGCTGCGGGCCGCAGGTCGAACACCTCGTGGATCGCGCGCCCGATCTTCGCCGGGTCGACGGTCTCGGTCCCGAAGGTCTCGACCATGATCGACACGGGGTGCGCCACCCCGATCGCGTAGGCGACCTGCACCTCGCACCGCTGGGCGGCCCCGGCGGCCACCACGTTCTTCGCGACCCAGCGGGCCGCGTAGGCGGCCGAGCGGTCGACCTTCGAGGGGTCCTTCCCCGAGAAGGCGCCGCCGCCGTGGCGGGCCGCGCCCCCGTAGGTGTCGACGATGATCTTGCGCCCGGTGAGCCCGCAGTCGGCATGCGGGCCGCCGAGCTCGAAGGTGCCCGTGGGGTTCACGAGGATCGCGTAGTCGTCGTCGTGGAACTGCGGCGGCACGAGAGGCCGGATCACGTGCTCGTCGAGGTCGGGCTTGATGAGCGTCTCGGGGTCGAGGCCCGGCTGGTGCTGGGTCGAGATCAGAACGGTCTTCAGGCCGATGGGCACGCCGTCCTCGTACTCCAGCGTGACCTGGGTCTTCCCGTCGGGGCGGAGGTAGGGAAGGATGCCCGCCTTGCGAACCTCCGACAGCCGGTGGGCCAGCCGGTGCGCCAGCCAGATCGGCATCGGCATGAGGTCCTCGGTCTCGTCGCAGGCGTAGCCGAACATCATGCCCTGATCGCCGGCGCCCTGGCTGTCGAGGTCCTCCTCGGCGGCGTGGGTGCGCTTCTCGTAGGCGGTGTCGACACCCTTGGCGATGTCGGGCGACTGCGGGTCGATCGAGGTCATGACCCCGCAGGTGTTGCCGTCGAAGCCCACCGACTCGCGGTCGTAGCCGATGCCCTTGATCGTCTCCCGCACGATGATCGGGATCTCGACGTACGCAGACGTGGTGATCTCGCCGGCCACGATGGCCAGACCCGTGGTCACCATCGTCTCGCAGGCGACGCGGGCCATCGGGTCCTGGCTGTAGATGGCGTCGAGGATCCCGTCGCTGATCTGGTCGGCCATCTTGTCGGGATGGCCCTCGGTGACGGACTCCGACGTGAAGGTCCAGCGGCTCACGGTCACGTTCTCCTCTCGAGGACGGCATCGAACACTGCGCGGGCGACCGCCCGCTTCCCCGCCAGTGGCACCTCGCGCTCTGTGCCGTCGGCGTGCAGGATCACGACCCGGTTGGTGTCGTGCTCGAACCCGGCGCCGGGAGCCGTCACATCGTTGGCCACGATGAGGTCGACCCCCTTGGCGGCGAGCTTCTCCGCGGCATTCTGCCGCACATCGCCGGTCTCCGCGGCAAATCCGACCAGCGTCTGTCCCGGGCGCTTGTCGGCGCCCAGTCCGGCCAGGATGTCGGGCGTCCGCTCGAGCGTGACCTCGGGGATGCCGGCCTTCTTCTTGATCTTCTCGCTGGCCGCCTTCGTCGGGCGGAAGTCGGCGACCGCTGCCGCCATCACCACGACGTCGGCGGTGGCTGCCCGGGTCAGCACGGCATCGTGCATCTCGGCGGCCGTCTCCACCGCGATCACGTCGGCTCCCGCCGGCGCGGGCAGACCGGCCGTCGTGACGATCGTGACCTTGGCGCCCCGCGAGGCCGCCTCGTCGGCGAGCGCGTGCCCCTGCTTGCCCGACGACCGGTTGCCGATGAAGCGCACCGGATCGATCGGCTCCCGGGTGCCGCCAGCGGTGACCAGCACGTGAAGGCCGGCGAGCTCCCCCCGGTGCGCCAGCACGTCGGTGACGGCGTCGACGATCGTGGCGGGCGACGCCAGCCGGCCGCTTCCGACGTCGCCGCCCGCCAGCCGGCCCTCCTCGGGCGGGACCAGGTGCACGCCGCGGGCCGCGAGCGTGGCGATGTTGGCCTGCACCGCCGGGTGGTCCCACATCTCGGTGTGCATGGCGGGGCACACCACGACGGGCGCCCGGGTGGCCAGCAGCGTGGCCGTCAGCAGGTCGTTCGAGATGCCAGCGGCGTACGAGCCGATGACGCGCGCGGTGGCCGGCGCCACCAGCACCAGATCGGCCGACCTGCCGAGCCGGGTGTGCGGGATCGGGTCGTCGTCGTCGAAGAGCGACGTGTGGGCCCGCTCGCTGGCCAGCGCCGAGAACGTCGTGGGACCCACGAACCGGGTGGCGCCCTGCGTGAGCACGGGGACCACGTGCGCGCCGCGGTCGATCAGGCGGCGGCAGACCTCGACCGCCTTGTAGGCGGCGATCCCGCCCGACACCCCCAGGACGACGCGACGCCCCTCGAGCACTCGGGGACGCCTACTCGCCGTCGGTCGGCGCCTGCTCGCCGTCGCTCGGCGCCTCCTCGGCGGCGTCCTCGCCCGCCGTCTCGGACGGTGTCGCCGCCACGATCTTGTCGTTCGCGATCTCCTCGAACGCGATCGACAGTGGCTTGCGGGCGACCGACGTGACCTGCGGCGGCACCACGGTGCCCAGGCCCTCACCGAGCTGGTTGAAGTACGCGTTGATCTGACGGGCGCGCATCGCGCTGAGCGTGACCAGCGAGAACTTCGACCCGGCGCGATCGAGGAGCTCCTCGATCGAGGGGTTCATCATCGTGTCTTGGCGGGTGGCCATCCGGGCACGCACCTCGTGAGGGGAAGGGGACGACCGCCCAGCGTACCGCCCCGGGAGCGATGCGGGAGAACTCCCGCGCCCGGCGGTCGCCGCAGGTCACCCGAACCGGCCACGCACGGCGGCGACCACGCGCTCGGCCACCTCGTCGGCGGTCATGGTCCCCGAGTCGACCACGAGGTCGTAGATCGACCGGTCGTCCACATCGACGCCGTAGAGCGCGCGATAGCGGTCACGCTCCACCGCCTCCCGCTCGCCGTTCTCGGCCAGGGCGCGCTCGACCGAGGTCCCCTCGCGCGCGGCGACGCGCTCGGCGCGACAGCGGGGGGCGCACTCGACGAAGACCCGGAGCGCGGGCAGCCCCTCCTGGCGGGCGATCCACCCGGCGAGCCGCGACTCGATGACCGCCCCGCCCTCGCGGGCCCGCTCGGCGAGGCGGCGATCGAGCTCGACATCCACGTCCGGGTGATCCGCTGCGTAGGTGCCGAACTCGGCCAGCGACATGCCCCGCTCGGCTGCCATCGACCGGAACACCTCGCCGCCGGGCACCAGGGCGAGCCCGAGGCGGGCGGCGACGCGCTGCGCAGCCGTGGTGGTACCCGACCCCGGGGGGCCGGAGACCGTGACCAGCAAGCGGGGCGGGCGCCGGCCGTCAGCCGGAGAAGGTCTCGAGCAGCGCGCGGCGCTGCTGCTCGCCGAGACCGCGAACGCGGCGGGTGTCGGCGATGCCGATGTCTTCCATGGCCCGGCGTGCGCGCACCTTGCCGACGCCGGGAAGCGACTCGAGGACGGCGAGCACCTTCATCTTGCCGATGGTGTCGTTGTGGTCGGCCTGAGCGAGAAGCTCGCTCAGGGTCAGCGACCCCATCTTGAGCTTCTCCTTCAGCTCGGCCCGAGCACGTCGTGCTTCGGCGGCCTTGGCAAGTGCGGCTTCTCGCTGCTCAGGAGTGAGGGAGGGAGGCTGCGGCATGTCGCGCACCCTAGCGCGCCCTGCCACCCTGGTCGCGCACCATGCCACCCCCACCGCCCGC
>JBKHJZ010000160.1:0-7304 GCA_046537875.1 Acidimicrobiia bacterium
TCTGCCATGTCGCTCGGGCTCCTCCCATCAGTGACCGGTGGTGGCACCCTAGTGCGCCGTCCTCCAGGTGGTGCACGGCGATCAGCGCACGGGGAACACCGGCCGCGCGGGCGCCACCACGTCGCCTAGGCCGGGGGGTCGCGTGGTGGGAACCGGCCATGGCGTGCGGCCCACAGCGCCATCAGCCCCACCGCCGACGTCGGTGCCAGCACACCGAAGGCCAGCGCCGTGTAGGGGCGAGCGGCGGCGGCCGCCACCGCCACCGTGACCTGGACGGCCAGCACGGTCCGGAGGGTGCGGGCGACCGGGGCGGGCGCCGCGCCCTCGCTCAGGAAGAACATGCCGCCGAGGCTCACGGCGTCGTGTCGGCTCCGCCCGATGGCCACCGCGTACGCCCACGCGAACGCCGCGCACCCCAGGGCGAACAGCAGGAGCGCGACCGGCACCGCCACCGGTGCGAACGTGCCCGGCCACACGGCGGCGAGCAGCGACACCACGCCGAACAGCACCGTCGAGCCCACCGCCACGCGCAGGATCACCCTGCCCGCCTCGGGTGCGGCGGCCTCCCGATTCACGCGGGCCCGCGGCTGGTCGACCCCGCTCACCGCCCGATCACCGCCGCACCAGCACGTCGGCCAGCCGTGCGGCCAGCGTGTCGTAGCCGAACTCGCTCACCGCCCGGGCCCGCGCCGCCGCACCCATCGCCTCGCGCCGCCCGGCGTCGTCGAGCAGGCTCCGCAGCGCGGCGGTCACGGTCGCGACATCGCCCGGGCGGCGGACGACGATGCCGGTGTCGCCGTCGGCGACCGCCTCGGCTGCACCCCCGCTGTCGCCGGCCACCGCCGCCACCCCGCAGGCCGCGGCCTCGAGGAACACGATCCCGAAGCCCTCCTGCTCCAGACCCGCCCACCGGTTCCGGCACAGCATGGCGAACAGGTCCGCGCACCCGTAGACGTCGGGGAGGTCGCCGTCCGGGATGCGGCCGAGCAGCCGCACCGGCGCCCCCGTCCGGCGCACCAGGCGCTCGAGGCGGGAGCGATCGCGGCCGGTGCCGCCGATCGCCACCACCAGATCGGGATGCGAGGGGGCCAAGCGGGCCGCAGCGCCGATCAGCACGTCCATCCCCTTCCGGGGCACCAGCCGGCTGACGCTCAGAACGATGCGGGCGTCGGGCGGCAGCCCCAGCCGGGCACGCGCCTTGGCGCGGCCCTCGTCGTCGAGCGGCCGGAAGCGAGCGGTGTCGACGCCCGGCGGCACGATCGTCACCGGCAGCGCCCGGCGGGCGGTCCGCTCGGCCTCGGCCGCGGGATAGCCACCGGCGGCGACGACGGCCCCCGCCCTGCGGAGCGACCTGGCGAGGAGCTGGCGGGTCCCCGGCAGCCGGCCCGGCACGGTCACCTCGGCCCCGTGCAGCACCAGGGCGTAGGGCCGGGCCAGGTGTGGGCCGAGCAACCCCACCGGCAGGGCCGGGTCGAGGACGACCATGTCTGCACCCACCTCGGCGGCCAGCGCATCGACGCGCCGGCGGAGCCGGGGCGTGGGGAGGAGCGTGCGCTCGCGGGTGCGCACCACGCGGAACGGCTGGGAGGCGTCCCAGGCCGGCGCGTCGTCGTGCGGGGTCGTGAGGACGGTGACCTCTCGCGGATCCAGGCGACGCCACAGCTCCCAGAGGTACGACTGGATGCCGCCCACCTTGGGCGGGAAGTCGTTGGTGACGAGCAGGTGCGGCACGGTGGCGAGCTCCCGGCTGCGCTAGCGGACGGAGAGGTGCACGGGCCGGGGAGCCGGACGCACCGGATCGGGTCGCCGCGGCCGCACCGCGGCGTGCAGCTCCTCGCGCACGAACGGGTCGGGATCCCCGGCCACGGCGCCCAGCAGGTCGTCGCGGCCGAGCCGCCGCGCGGCCCAGACGGCGTGGCCGCGCACCAGCGGGTCGTCGTGGCGCAGCGCCCGGCGCACGGCACCCACGGCCCCGGCGCTGTCCGGTGCCGCGGTGTTGCCGAGCACCACCAGCGCGTTGCGCCGCAGGTAGCGGGCCTGCCGCCGGGGCACGTACCAGCGGCCGTGGCGCGCCATGAGATCCTCGTCGCTCCGGTCGAGCAGGTCGACGATGTCGACGACCACCTGCGCATCGCCCGCGGCCGCCGGGGGGTCGGGCCCGGCACGCTCGGCCCGCAGGTTGACCGGGCACGACGTCTGGCAGTCGTCACAGCCGTAGAGCCGGTCGCCCAGTGCCTCCCGGTGCTCGCGGGGGAACGACCCCTCCACCTGGAGCAGCCATGCCAGGCAGCGCCGGGCGTCGACCACCCCGGGCGCCACGATCGCACCGGTCGGGCAGCTCCCGATGCACCGGGTGCAGCCACCGCAGCCGTCGGCCACCCGGCGGCCGGTGGGGTCGAGGGGTGCGTCGGTGACCACCGACCCGAGCACGAACCAGCTGCCCTCCCCGGGGACGAGCAGGTTCGCGTTCTTGCCGTACCAGCCGATGCCGGCCCGGTACGCCGCCTCGCGGTCGACCAGCGCGTTGTCGTCGGCCAGCACGCGGGCACGCCAGCCGTCGGCCCTCAGGCGCTCGGCCACGGCCCCGAGCGCGTCCCGCAGGGCCGCGTAGTGGTCCTGCCAGGCGTAGCGTGCCACCCGCCCGGCGGGGCGCCCGCCCGCGACCTCGGGTCCGGCCTCGGGCCCGACCGGAGGACCCGGGCCGGCCTCTGGACCGGCCGTCCGACGGTACGACCGTGCCCCCACCACCAGCGACCTGGCATCGGGCAGCGCCCGGCCGGGATCGGTGGACCGTTCGGGACGGCGATACGTGAAGGCCATGCTGTCGCTCAGGCCGGCGGTGCGACGCCGCTCGAGATGGGCCCGGGTGGTGGCGAAGGGCTCGGCGCTGGTGACCCCGACCGCATCGAGGCCGGCCTCCCGGCCCACTGCGGCCAGCTCGGCGCCATCGGGCACGTCACGGCTCCTGACGGCGGCGAGGGGCATGGGCCCATCGTGCCGGGCACCCCGACGGCGGACAACCCCACGGCCATCCGCCGGCCGGTCACCCCGTGCGGCGGACGTGGCGCAGCTCGGGCAGGAGGCCGGCGCCCGAGAGCAGTCGGATGGCGCGTTCCTCGGCCACGTCGACCACCACGGCCTCGCCGGGCTCGCGGGAGCAGATGAAGGTGACCACGCAGTCGTCGCAGGCCTCGGTCCCCTGCATGACGCACTCGTCGCAGTCGATGTGCAGGGTCTTGCGCGCTGGCTCGTCGGCGGGCTCGCGAGCATGCGGACCGGGCATGGGGCTCTCCTCCGGTGTCGGGGTCCACCTGCCACCGACCCTACGGCCGGGGTACGACAGGCAACCGCCGCACGTCCCGGGAACGGGGCGCGCGGCCGCCCGGCGGTGCGGGTCAGCTGCCGGTGCGGCGGGCCACCGCCAGCAGCTGTCGGGCGTGGATCACGTTGGCACCCTGGCGCCGGGCACCCGTCCGCACCCGCTTGTCGCTGGAGGCCACCACCACCGGCTGCGCGGCCGGCAGCTGCGCCACGAGGTCGATCACCACGTCGTCGGCCTCGACACCGGGCGGCGAAAAGCGGACGTGCACCAGCTGGCGGACGGCGGCCGGGATCGACACCGGCCCCACGTCCGCACCGTCGAACACGACGTCGATCGGCGTCGCGCTGCGCGCCGCGACCTCGGACAGGACCCTCACCAGCCGGTCACGCTGGCCGGCGACCGGAAGGTCGGGCCACCCCGCCATCGAGACGTTGTAGCCGTCCACCACCACCCGCGCACCGGGGGTGCGCAGCAGGTGATCGGCGGCCTCGGGGGAGTCGTCGAACACCCCACCCGGCAGGGTCAGGGGTCGCCGGACGTCAGGCGCCGGCTCGGACGCGTCCGTCCCCGCCGCGCCGTCCGCCGGCGTGGGGTCCCCGTCCGACAGCTCGTCCGCGCCTGCCCGGCGATGCGAGGCCGCCGTGCCCGGCCCCGATTCCCCGGTGCCGGCGCCGGCGCGGCCCCCGGAGCCCGCCGGACGCCGGTCGGTCGCCTGTCCCCCCTCGGGCGAGGCGGCGCCGAGCAGCCGGGACAGGCCGGTCAGGCCCCGGGCGAGCGCCGACGCCCCCTCGGCCGCCGCCTCCACCTCGGCCGCGAGCCGCGCCGCGTCGACGCCGGGCACGGCCCCCGTACCGGCCCGAGGCGGCGACCCGTCGTCCCGCACGGTCGCAGCCGGGGCTGCTCCCTCCTCCCGCGACCCCGGCGAGGGCCCGCCGGCGGCCGGGCCCGTGGGGCCGGCCTGGTCGGCGGGGCGCGCGGCGGCGGCCTCCAGCGCGCGCAGGCGGGCCTTGGTCTCGTTCAGCTCGGTCGCACGCCGCACGAGCTGGGCCTCCACGTCCTTCAGAGCCCGCACCGCCTCCGCGCGTGCCGCGTCCACCTCGGCGAGCGTCGCCTCGAGCTCGCGCACCCGGGCCTGCGCCGCGGCGCGGCGCCGCTGCTCCTCGGCGAGGCTGGCGCCGAGGCGCTCGACCTCGGCCTTCCGCTCGGCCGCCCGCTCCTCGGCGCGTCGGGCGGCCTGCTGGACGGCCTCCAGCCGCTTGGCCGCCGTGCGCTCGGCCCGCGCCTCCCGCGCCGCCTGCCGGGCTGCGCGGTCCTCGTCCTCGAGCCGCGCCAGCTCCTGTCGCCAGCCCTCCGGACGCGTCAGCCAGAGCCACCCGGGCCGGCCCACCGCCTGCTCGTCCACGGCGTCGGCCACCCGGACCCGGAACTCCCCGTCGGCGTCGACCACGCGGGCGACGGCTTCCAGGGCTGTCGACGACAGCTTGGTGAAGTTGACGTAGGGAGCCAGACCTGGCGGGGCCGGCACAGGCGGCGTGGCCGACGCTCCGTCCTTGGCGACGGACAGAGCCGCCTCGACGGCGGGACGGATGATGCCCGCGGGGTCGCTCAGCTCGCCTCCGGTGCGTCGACCGGTGCGCGGGTGCCCGCGGACGTGTCGACCGCCGCATGGGAGCCCTCCGGGGCGGCGACCACCTCGACGGCTCGGCCGCTGCCGCACCAGCGGCAACTCACCTCCTCGACCCGCTCGTCGAGCACCTCCTCGTCCTCGATCCGGAGCTCACCGCCCACCGTGTAGTGGTGGAAGGCCCGGGTGCGCCGGGAGGCGACCACGTCGAACCGGGTGAGGTTGCCGCACGCGGCGCAGCGGTAGCGGGCTGACACGGCTCGGAGCCTACCGATCCCCCGCCACCACCTGCCGACCTGGCGACGGGGCCGGCGTCCCGCCGGTGGCTCCTTGTCATACGAACGCACGTTCGTTACGGTCGCCGCCGTGCAGCGCAGCTTCGACGACCTCGGTACGCCGCTCCACGAGGTCACGTTCTGCGTCGTCGACGTCGAGACCACCGGCGGCTCCCCCACGACCTGCACGATCACCGAGATCGGCGCCGCCCGGTTCCGGGGTGGCGAGTGCACCGGCACGTTCCAGACCCTGGTGAATCCCGGCGTGCCCATCCCCCCGGAGATCACCGTGCTCACCGGCATCACCGAGGCGATGGTCCGGCCGGCCCCACGCATCGGGACCGTCCTGCCCGACCTGCTCGAGTTCGTCGGTGGCGCCGTGCTGGTGGGGCACAACCTCCGCTTCGACGTCGCCTTCCTCGACGCAGCGCTGGTCGCCCACGGGTACCACCGGCTCGGGCTGCGGACCGTCGACACGGTGGCACTCGCCCGCCGCCTCGTCCGCGACGAGGTGCCCAACTGCCGGCTCGGTACGCTCGCCGACCGCTTCCGGCTCGACCACCGGCCCACACACCGGGCCCTCGACGATGCGCTCGCCACCGCCGACCTGCTCCACGCCCTGCTGGAGCGGGCCGCGGCGTTCGGGGTGACCGGCCTCGACGACCTGCTCGCGCTGTCCACGATGGGCGCGCACCCGCAGGCCGCCAAGCTCCGCCTCACCGACCGGCTGCCCCGCGGCCCGGGCGTCTACGTGTTCCGCGACGGCCAGGGCCGGGCGCTGTACGTCGGCAAGGCCACCAACATCCGCAGCCGGGTCCGCTCGTACTTCTCGGGCGACGACCGCCGCAAGGTCGGGCCGATGCTGCGCGAGGCGCAGTCGATCGACCATGTGCCGTGCGCCTCGACGCTCGACGCCGCGGTGCTGGAGGTCCGGATGATCCACGTGCTCGAGCCCCGCTACAACCGGCACCTCACCCGCTGGCGCGGCTACCGCTACGTGAAGCTGACCGACGAGCCCTTCCCGCGCCTCGCCGTCGCCCGCACGCCGCCCCGCGGGGGCGACCGTGGCCGCTACATCGGCCCGCTCCCCTCCACCGGTGCGGCGCAGCGGCTGATCGACGCGGTGGAGGCGGTGGTCCCGCTGCGCCGCTGCACCGCGTCGCCGCCGGCCAAGCCCGGGGCGACGGCATGCCGCGCACCCTGCGCGCCCGCCCAGCTCGGCGTCGCCACGTGCCCCTGCGCCGGCGAGATCGGCCGCTCGGCGTACGCCGAGGTGGTGGCCGTCGCGGCGGCCGGGCTCGGCCCCGATCCCCTCGCGCTCCTCGACCGGCTGGAACGCCGCATGCGGGCCATGGCCCACGTCGAGCGCTACGAGGACGCGGCGCGGGCACGCGACCGCGGCCTGGCCGTGGTCGACGCCCACCGCCGGCAGCGGCGCTTCGACATGCTCCGCCGGGCCGAGCGCCTGGTCGTCGAGGTCCCCGGGGGCGGGATCGCCGAGCTCCGGCGTGGCCGCCTGGTGCGGTCGACGGCGGCGCCGGCACGCCCGACCACCCCAGTGCGACCACCCACCCCCGGGAGCCCGGCCAGGCCCGGGAGTCCGGTCGCCCCCGAGGCCCCTCAGCCTTCTGGCAGCGACCATTCGCAGCGGGCGAAGCCACCGCTGCCGAAACGGGGAGATCCGGGCGCCGGGGAGGCGACCGGACCAGGCGACCAGCTCACGCTCGACCTCGTGGAGCTGCCCCCGCTCGACGGCCCGCTCCCCCTCGAGATGGCCGACGAGCTCGCCTGCGTGGGCGCCTGGCTCGACCGCAACGCCGCCACCGTCCGGCTGCTCCACGTCGAGGGCGAGCTCTCGTCGCCGTTGCCGCGGCTCACGTCGTTCAGCCCGGTCGACCGCGCCCGCGAGCGCGACCCCGCGGCGCCCCCGACACCACCCCTCGCCGGCTCGGGAGCGGCGGCGGACCGCTCACATCCCGAGGCGATGGGTACCGCACCAACAAGCCCGAGGCATCAGGTTCCGGAATCGGAACCCCACACCTCGGCGCCCGTGCGATGAGACCCACGACCTCGGGATCACGGA
>JBKHJZ010000161.1:0-7264 GCA_046537875.1 Acidimicrobiia bacterium
CGAGCTGCCGGACGAGGCGGCCTCGGCGGGGCTGTCGTGTGTCGACGTCCTCGGTGTCGAGGGTGCCGCCGGGTGGTTCGACGGCAGCTTCGACCGTTGGGATGACGAGACCTGCAGGGAGGCACTGCTCTTCGCGGCCCGAGCCGTGGAGTCCGAGCCGTCTCTGCTCGGCGGCAGCCCGCACCTGTTGATGGTCGCGCAGCGGCCGGGCGGCTGAGGTCCGTCGTCGCCCGGGCGTCCATGACCGGTCGCTCGGCCGGCTCCCGCTCCGTCAGGAGGAGGCGGTGGGGAAGCCGAGGTCGATCCCGCTGGTTGCGGGATCGGGCCAGCGGGTGGTGACCACCTTCGGGCGGGTGGAGAAGCGGATGCCCTCGGGTCCGTCGATGGCGCTGCCCGATCGTGGAGAGTGGGCGTTCACTTCGTCACGGGCCATCTGCGGTCGGCGATGCGACGCCGGTGCACCGCCGGCGACCCGAACAGCGCCCGGTCGAGCAGCGCCCGCTTGAGGTGGCGGTGGATGCCGCTCTCCCACGTGTAGCCGATGCCCCCGTGGAGCTGCATCGCCGTTCCCGCGGCGGCGACCGCAGCCGAGCCGACGAAGGACTTGGCACGCGATGCGGCGATCCCCGCACCGGCGTCGCCGGCGGCGACGGCGGCGACCGCCTCCCCGAGGAGCTCCCGCCCGATGCGCAGCTGGACGAGCACGTCGGCGCACTGGTGCTTCACCGCCTGGAAGGATCCGACCGGCCGGCCGAACTGCTGGCGCTCGCCCACGTAGGCGACGGTGGCGTCGAGCATCGCCGAGGCGACACCGAAGGCATCGGCGGCGACGGCCACCGCGGCCCGGTCGAGGATCGCCTGACCGACGACCGCCGGATCGCCGGCGAACCGCCAGACCGACTCGGCGGGGACCGCCATGCCGTCGGCCTCGACGGCCGCGAAGCGGCGGGTGGCGTCGAGCACGGGCTCGGGCGTCACCACCAGGCTCGCAGGTCGCGGGCCGACCGGAGCCGGGCGTTCCTCGGCCACCGACGCGGTGGCGTGGACGAGGACCGGGCCGTCGGCCGACCCGGCCAGCAGCAGCAGGTGATCGGCACCGGCGGCGTCGACGACGAGGTCGGCCCGCCCGTGGAGCCGCCCGCCGGCGCCGAGCCGGAACGGCGGCTCGGGCTCACAGGAGTCCGCGTGCGGTGCGAGGGCCACGGCCGGGCGAGCGGACCCGACGGCGAGGTGGCGCAGCAGCTCGTCCCGGTCGGCGCCCGGCTCCGCAGCGGAGGCGGCCGCGACGCCGAGGACGGCGGTGCCGAGGAACGGAGCGGCGGTGGCGGCCTGCCCCAGCTCCTCGAGGACGACCGCGGTCTCCGCGAAGGTGGCGCCGCTGCCGTCGAGCTGCTCGGGCACCTCGAGCCCGACCCACCCGGCGTCGGCGATCCGGCGCCAGCGGGCGTCGGGCTCGAGGTCGTCGGCCAAGAGGTCGCGGGCGACGTCGCGCAGCTCGTCGTGGACGTCGGCGAAGCCGCGCACCTACGCCGCCGGTCTCGGTTCGCGCGGCAGCCCGAGGCCCCGCTCGCCGATGATCGACCGCTGGATCTCGCTCGAGCCACCCGGGATGGTCCACTCCCACGAGCCGATGAAGTCGAGCACCCAGGCGCCCGACTCCCAGCCGCTGGAGATCGGCTTGTCGAGGACGCACTGCCCACCGACGCCGGCGACCTCGGCACCGAACCCGGTGAGGCGCTGCAGCAACTCGCTGTAGTGCAGCTTGACCACCGACGCGTCGGCCGGACCGGCCACACCGCGCTCCACGTCCTCCACGTGGCGGCGGCACAGCGATCGCAGCCCGGCCACCTCCACCTCGAACCCGGCGAGCCGTTCGCGCACGGCGGGGTCGTCGAGGGGCCGGCGGCCCCGCCAGTCCGGTTGGCGGCAGGCGTCGACCAGCCACGGCAGGGCGGCATGGCCGAGGCGCTCGGCCAGCTCGAGCATGGTCATCCCCCGCTCGGCGCCCAACGTCGCCTGGGCGACCTGCCACCCCCGGTTCTCGGCGCCGACGAGGTTCCCGGCCGGGATGACCACGTCGTCGAGGAAGATCTCGCAGAAGTGCGACTGCCCGGTGGCCTGCCGGATCGGGCGCACCTCGACGCCCGGAGCGCGCATGTCCATGAGGAGGTAGGAGATGCCGTGGCGCTTCGGCGCCGACGGGTCGGTGCGGGCGAGCAGGAGGCACCAGTCCGCGTGCGCCGCCCCGCTGGCCCACACCTTCTGGCCGTTCACCACGTAGCCGTCGTCGACCCGCACCGCCGAGGTCGACAGGGCGGCCAGGTCGGAGCCCGCATCGGGCTCGGAGAAGCCCTGGCACCAGATCTCGCCGTCGAGGATGGCGGGGAGGTGCCGCCGGCGCTGCGCGTCGGTGCCGGCGTGCAGCAACGTCGCCGCGGCGTGGTGGATGCCGACGAACGCGACCACGAGCCGCGGTGCATCGGCGCGTGCCAGCTCCTGGTACAGGACGACCTGCTCGGCGACCGACATGCCCCCGCCCCACTCGGCAGGCCAGTGGGGGACGGCGTAGCCGGCGCGGCGCAGCTCCTGGAACCAGTCCTGCTGGAAGGCGACGAACCAGTCGCCGTCGACGCCGGTCTGCCGCTCCCGCCAGTCGGCCGGCACGTGGGTCTCGCACCACTCGCGGATCTCGGCTCGCAGCCGCCCGTGCCCGGCCGCGGTCACTGGGCGTCCCCGCCGTAGATGCCGGTGAGGCCACCGCGCCCGATGCGCCGGGTGAGGGCGTCCAGCGATCCCGAGGACCCCCAGGGGAGCCGGCGCAGCGGCGCGCTGTAGCGGGAGACCCACGAGATCGTGGTCTCGTCGCAGAAGCCGATGGCGCCGTGCAGCTGGTGGGCGATGCGGAACACGACGTCCGCGGCGTCGACCGCCGCGACCCGCAGGGCGAGGGCGTCGTCCACCACCTCCCCGCGGTCGGCCTCGATGCTCCACAGCGCGTACCTCGCCAGCTCGTCGACGCCGGCCCGCTCGACCTCGGCGTCGGTGAGCTGGAACTGCACCGACTGGAAGGTGGCCAGCGGCTGGCCGAACTGGTGCCGGTCCAGCACGTAGCGGCGGGTGAGGTCGACGGCCCGGTCGAGCATGCCGAGGAGCGTCCAGCACGGCAGCACCAGCGCGAGGGCGACGTCCACGGGTGCTGCCCGGTCGACCGGCTCGAGCTCGAGACCGGTCACGAACGCGCCCGTCCGTGGGGGCAGCTCGGGCGACTGCGGGCGGGCGATGCTGCGGGCACCGTGCACCGTGACGGCCGCCCAGCGCAGATCGAGCTCGCTCACGGCGGCGGCCGGGCGGCGGTCGCCCACCAGCACGAGACCGTCGGCGTCGAGGTCGGTGGGCCGGGCCAGTCGCTCGGCCACCGGGTGGGGCAGCGCCCACCAGCCGGCGGCACGGCACAGCGCGGCGGCGGCCTCCAACTCGTCGACGCCGCGGCGGACGTCGAGCTCCCACGCCCCGAGCGAGGCCAGGACCGGCTCGGTGATCGGCCCCCGCCGCTCGGGCTCCCGCTCGGCCTGCCGGACCAGCGCGTCGCCGCCGGCCGCCTCGATGGCCTTCTGCGCCGTCCGCCCGAACTCCAGCGCCTCCTCGGTGAGCTCCAGGTTCATGCCACGGCCAGGAGGGCTCGGGACAGCAGGATCCGCTGGATCTCGATCGCCCCCGAGGCGACGGTCGCGGAGACCGAGTAGCGGGCGTGCTCCTCGACCTGGCGGCGGAACCGGCGCCCCTCCTCGTTCTCGAGCGCCGCCATCCCGACGATGTCGAGCAGGAGGTCGGCGCTGCGCTGGTCGAGCGTCGTGACCGCGATGCGGTAGGCGGCCGCATCCGCCGGCTGCACCCGGCCACCGCCCTGCTGGTCGACCACCCGGTACGCGAGCAGCCGTGCCCGTCGAGCGTGGACGAGCATGCGGGCCCAGCGGCCGCGGAGCTCGGCGGGGAGGGTGTCCCACTCGTCGCCGAGCACGACCGGCGCCCACTGGAGCAGCTTCTCGACGCGCGCGTAGCGGGCGATGCCCACCCGCTCGAAGGACAGCACCTCCTGCACGACCCGCCAGCCGCCGTCCACCTCACCGAGCACGTCGGCCTCGGTGGCCCACACGTCCTCGAGGAACACCTCGTTGAGGTGGTGCGGGCCGATCATCGCCGCGATGGGCCGGACCTCGATGCCCGGCGCCGACATGGGCAGCAGGAAGATCGTCAGCCCGTGCTGCTTCCGTTCGCCCCTGCTGGTGCGGGCGAGCAGGAAGCACCAGTCGGCCATCGCGGCGTACGACGTCCAGATCTTCTGGCCGGTGATCCGCCAGCCGTCCCCGTCGCGCCGAGCCGCCGTCTGGAGCGACGCCAGGTCGGACCCGGCGTCGGGCTCGCTGAAGCCCTGGCACCAGATGACCTCGCCGTTGGCGATCGCGGGCAGGTGCCGGCGCTGCTGCTCGGGCGTGCCGTGGCGCATGATCGTCGGCCCGACCCAGTTGACGCCCATGTACTGGGCGCCCCGGGGCTCCCAGTGGGCCCACATCTCCTCGCGGACCGCGGTCTGCTCCCAGTGGGACGCACCGCGCCCGCCCCACTCCTCGGGCCAGGCGATGCAGAGCTCGCCCCGCTCGGCGAGCGTGCGGCAGAAGTCCTGCGCGATCTCGAGGTCGGCGGGATCGTCGGTGAAGGGGCTGAGGAAGTCGGCGGGCACGTGCTCCTCGACGAGCCGGCGCAGCTCGGCACGCAACGCGGCCACCTCGGGGCCCATGTCGAAGTCCATGCCCGGCACCGTACGTCAGGGATCCGGGACCCGGCCGTGGGTGGTCACCGCCGGCGGCCGCATCCTCAGGGTCCAACGTCCGGGCCCATCCGCTCGGCCCCTCAGTCGAGCGCTGGCAGGACCTCCTCGGCGAACAGCCGGACCGTCTCCGCACGCCCGAAGTCGCTGAACTGGCAGATGAAGAGCTCGGCGCCAGCCTCCCGCTCCCGGCGCAGGACCGTGGCGACCTGGTCGGGCGTCCCGACGACCAGCCCGCCCCACGCCCCGAACCGTCGCTCGGCGGTCGCCACCACCTCGTCCCGCTCGGCCGACGAGCCAGCCAGGCCGATCGGGTGCTGGATCGACACGCGCGCCGATCCGGCGAGGGGGCGCAGCTCCTCGAAGCGCTCGAGGCCGTACGACGGGCAGTTCCACCAGTCGGCGAAGCGCGCCACCAGCGGCAACGTCAGCCGCTCCCCGACCCCACCCAGGTGGATCGGCACCCGGCCCCGCACCGGCCGCGGGCGGCACACGGCGTCGCACAGCGTCCAGTGCACACCGTCGAAGTCGACGGGTTCGCCGGTCCAGAGGAGATCGAGGAGCTCGAGCGTCTCGCCGAGCCGGGACGCCCTCGCGGAGGGGGCGGGATCGCCGAACCCGTAGCCGCGCAGCTCGTCCTCCACCGATCCCCAGCCCAGGCCCAGCTCGAGCCGACCGCCGGAGATGACGTCGAGAGACGCCGCCATCTTCGCGAGCATCGCCGGGTGGCGGAGCTCGTTGCAGAGCACCAGGTGGCCGATGTGGAGACGCTCGGTGCGGGCAGCCACTGCGGTGGCGGTCGTCCAGGCCTCGAGGCAGTCGAGCTCGCGGCTCACCGGCGGCGCCATGTGATCCATGAACCAGACCGAGTGGAACCCCGCCTCCTCGGCGGTTCGGGCCCGCTCCTCGATGACGGGGAAGTCCATCCGCACCTGCGGGAGGTAGAGGCCGGCGAAGGCTGCCGGAGCGGCCATCAGCGGACGCTACCCCAGCCCATGGCCCAGCACGCTGGCCGCAGAACCCCGCGGGATCAGCGACATCCGCCTGGGCGCCCAGCGCACGCCTGCGGTACCCGCCGACGAGGTCGCACCGGCTCAGCCGACTGCGGCCCCGGCCTTGCGGGTGAGACGCTCGTACTGCTGCTGGTCGGGGGTCTCGACGTGGGCCTCACCGACGGCGAACAGCGGAACGGAGGGAAGCTCGAACTCGCCGAAGCGCGGCGGCTCGTCGAGGCGCACAGGCGCGCCGAGGTCGACGCCGTCGAGACGGGCGGTGGATGCGTCGATGCGGTAGACACGCGTGGGCATCATCGTCCCGGGCATCCCACCAGGCAGGCGACCCGACAGGTCACACCGCCCGATCTCCAGAACGTGCTCGGCCAGCCACTCGCGTGCGGCGACGAGGGCACGAGGACGCCACGACGCCAGTGGCAACGCGGCGTTGATCACGTTCACGACGCCGAGTAGACGGTCCTGCGACATGCTGAAGGTCCACTCCAGAGCTGGGTCGTCCACGGTCATCGCTGCGCTGTTCGGCCCCGTCCACGCCAACTCGATGTTCGCGAACCTGCTCTCGTCCGCTGCCGGACCCCAGTATCGGGGGCAGGCGACCTCGAGCAGTGGACCGTCGACATGCAGCGACCAACGGCCGTCGGGATCGCGGACCCACAGCGTCGCATACGGCCCGAAGTCCGATTGCGGGATGCGCCGTGAGGCGAGAACGTGCCCGCTCTCGAAGGGGAGGCTCATCACCGCCCAGCCCCTCACGGTCTCGTGTCCCGGCCACGGAGAGCGGATCACACCCTCTTCGATGGTGCTCAGCTCGCGTGCGAGGTCCATCACCTCATCCCCTGGGAATCGCTACCTCCGATCCGACCCTACGTACCGCTCGCCCCCACGACAACGCCCCGCCGCAGTCGGGACAGTCTGCGCCAGCCGACAGCCCGGTGCGGGTCAGCGCGACCACTCCTCGTCCGAATCCTGCGCGGCGAAGAGCGAGAGCTGCTCGGTACGGTCGACCCGTGCAGCAAGCGGCTCCCATGTGCGGGCACCCCGGGGGCCGCGAGTGCGAACCTCGACCCGGTCGACCCTCAGCGCCCGGCTGGCGCCATCTCCGTCGCGGACGCCGACGCTGCCGTCGCGCTCGCGCTCGACGACCGTGCCTTCACGCCACCGCCCGCCGGGCCGGTTGCGCCAGCGGACGCGCTCGCCGGCCAACAGCCCGAGTGCCGCCAGCTCCGGACGCGGGAGCGCTGCCACTGCATCGGTTCGGCTCTGCGACGGAGTCGGCCTCGACCGCGATCCTGAGGCATCCACACCAACATCAAATCATCGGGCCTGCCCCGTGGACCGCGCATGCGCGCTGGTGCCTGCGGGCTCCGGAGCCACCTCACTGCAAGCGACGTCCGCCCGACCTGCGATCGTGATGGAACACGAGGAG
>JBKHJZ010000162.1:0-7221 GCA_046537875.1 Acidimicrobiia bacterium
TTCCCCCCGGGGTCGGCTGGCGTACCGGGCGAGCACGGCGTCCGCCGCCGCCATCGCCTCGTCGTGCTCCGAGCGGTGGGCCTTCCGCTCGCTGCGGCCGAGGATCGGGTACGCCGCGAGCAGGCTGAGCTGGCGAAGCTCGAGCTTGGCGATCGCCAGCTCGGGGGAGACCCGCTCGCCGTCGGCCGCTGGCCCTGGTCGGTCGCGTCGTCGTCGGTGGGTGGTCACGTCGCCGCCTCCGTCACGTCCGCATCGGTTGGGCTTCGACGGCGTTGTCGAGTGGTGCCGGGACGGTACCCGGCACCCCCGACCCAGGTGACAGGCGACGGAGATCGTCACGCCTTCGACCAGATCGTCACAGAGCCCGTCACAGAGCTCAGCTGAGCCCGAGGCGGTGCCGCCCGAGCCGCAGGGCCTTCGCGACCAGGCGATGGAACTCGTCCTGCAGCTCGCGCAGGGCCCGCTCGGTGGTGGCCAGGACGGGCGCCGCGGCCTCGGCGATCTGGTCGTCGTCGAGGTCGAGCTCGGCGGCCAGGCTCCGGGCGCGGGCTCGGAGCCGCGCCCTGGCGCCGGCCACCTCGAGACCGCAGCGCACCAGCCTGTCGATGGCGACGATCTGCAGGGCTGCGTACTCGTCGACCGCACCGGCGGGTGCCCGGGTGCGGGGGGAGGGGGTCCGGGATTCGAGGGCATTGGTCCTCATGTGGCGCACTCTGGCAGCCACCCCCGACGCGGGTGACAGCCCGGCTCGCCGTGGGGCGACACACAGCCCGACACGCCGCGCGCGAGCCGCAGCGCGGCCCGCCCGGACCCGTGCCATGGTCTCGGGCGGGCCGGATGCCCGCTGCGACCGCACCACCGGTTCGGCCACGGAGCCCGTAGCGTGAGGCACCGCATGGACGTCCACCTCGTCGACGGCACCTACGAGCTGTTCCGCTACCACTTCGCCCCCAACAACCGCGACGTCGAGCGCGGGGCCACCGTCGGGGTGCTCGCCACGCTCCTCCAGCTCGTCGAGGACGGGGCGACGCACGTCGGCGTGGCCACCGACCACGTCATCGAGTCGTTCCGCAACGACCTGTGGCGCGGCTACAAGTCGTCGGCCGGGATGCCCCCCGAGCTGCTGGCGCAGTTCCCGATGGTCGAGGAGGCGATGACGGCGGCGGGGTTCGCGGTGTGGCCGCAGGTGGTGCACGAGGCCGACGACGCTTTGGCGACCGCGGCGCTGATGGCCGCCGCGGACCCCCGCGTCGAGCAGGTGATCGTCTGCACGCCCGACAAGGACCTCGGTCAGTGCGTCGGTGGCAAGGTGGTCCAGCTCGACCGGCGGAAGAACACCGTGCTCGATGCGGCCGCGGTCGAGGCGAAGCTCGGGGTGCCGCCGGCGTCGGTGCCCGACCTGCTGGCCCTCGTCGGCGACTCGGCCGACGGCTTCCCCGGGCTGCCCGGGTGGGGCGCCAAGTCGGCTGCCGCCGTGCTCCGGCGCTGGGGCCACCTCGAGGACATCCCCACCGACCCCCTCTCGTGGGACTCGGGTGTCCGCGGCGCGGCCAAGCTCGATGCGGTGCTGCGCGACCAGTTCGACCTGGCGCTGCTCTTCCGGCGCATTGCCACGCTGGAGACCGACGCGCCCGTCAGCGCGAGCATCGACGAGCTCCGCTGGTCGGGACCGTCCGACCCCGAGGCGTTCGCCGCGCTGTGCGCCCGGCTCGGCGCCGAGCGCCTGGTCGAGCGGGCGGCTGCGCTCGCCGCCGCGCGCAGCGGCTGAGCGGGAAGGGAGCATCCCACCTGAACCGGCCCGCTCGGTGGGTCGGCGGCGGGCAGCGGTCAGCCGTTCTTGGGCAGGTCCTTGAACGGCGTGGCCTTGTCGAAGCCCGGCTCCTTGGGCAGGCCGAGCACCCGCTCGCCGATGATGTTGCGCTGCACCTGGTCGGTGCCGCCGTAGATCGGCGGGCCCTGCGCGAACAGGGCCGTCTCGGTGAGGCCGGCCAGGTACGACGTGCCGGTGGCCTCGTCGAGCGCCTGCCGCGACTCCGCGTCGTAGGCGTGGAGCATCCCGTAGCTCCCGGCGAGCTCGAGCCCGACGTCCCGGCTGAGGCGCACGATGGCGCTCATCGACAGCTTCGCGATGTTGGGCAGACCCGGGATGTCGCCCCCGGCCGCCAGCACGGCCTTCAGGCGCAGGTTGTTGAAGCGGGCGATCTCGTTGAGCGTGTGGAGCTGCACGAGCCGCTGGCGCAGCACCGGCTCGTCGGCCCGGCCGTTGGCCCGGGCCAGCTTCATCAGGGCCTTCGCCGACACGCCCAGGCTGACCGCCCCACCCCGGCGGCCGCCGGTGCTCACGAAGTCACCGGCGCGCCTGTCGAGGTCGCCCGCCACGCTGCCGGCGCTGGCCAGCGACATGCTGGCGTTGCCGCCGCCGGCGCCCAGGCTGGAGCGCTCGAACATCAGCGTGGTGTTCGCGACCCGCCAGCCGTTGTTGAGCCCCCCGATGATGGCGTCGTCGCTCACGCGAGCGTCGCTGAGGAACACCTCGTTGAACAGCGAGCGGCCGGTCATCTCCCGCAGGGGACGCACCTCGACGCCGGGCTGGCGCATGTCGATCGCGAAGTAGGTGATGCCGGTGTGCTTCGGCTGGTCGGGGTCGGTGCGGGCGATGAGCATGCCGTAGTCGGCGATGTGGCCACCCGACGTCCACACCTTCTGGCCGTTGACGATCCACTCGTCACCGTCCTTGACAGCCCGCGCCTGCAGGCCGGCGAGATCCGAGCCGGCGGCGGGCTCCGAGAACAGCTGGCACCAGGCCTTCTGGCCGGTGACGATGTCACGGAGATAGCGCTTCTTCTGGTCGTCGTCGCCGTGGGCGATGATGGTGGGGCCGGCCAGCATCAGCCCGAGGCCGCCCGGTGCGGGCAGTGCGCCGTGTGCGGTGATCGCCTCCTGGACCCTCACCGCCTCGGCCCGACTGAGCCCCTTGCCGAACCACTCGACGGGCCAGGTCGGCGCCGACCACCCGGCGTCGCCGAGGCGCGCCCACCACTCCCCGACGGTCAGGTCGGGGTCCCAGTTCTCGGCGAGCCAGGATTCGACCTCGGCGACCACGTCACGCTCGGTGCGATCGACGGTGTCCGTCATGACTACCCCTCGTGAGCTTGATGACGAGCAGACCCGGTGATGACCAGGTCGCGGGTCGACGGCCACGATCGGACCGTCCTGCGACAGATCGGACCCGGTGACCAAAGCGCATCACGTCTTGACCGCTGGGTCAAGTCCCCGGGGTCGTCGGGTGGGGCGCACCGGCCGTCCGGCCGTCCCCGACCGCTCATGCCGGGGCGCGAGGTACCGTCCCTGCGGTGTCGTCCCCCCACATCACCCTCGAGGTCGACGGCCACCCGGTCCGCCTGAGCAACCCCGACAAGGTGTTCTTCCCCGAGCGGGGCGAGACCAAGCTCGACCTCGCTCGCTACTACCTCGCGGTGGCCGACGGCGCCCTGCGGGGCGTGCGCTCGCGACCGACCGTGCTGAAGCGCTTCCCCAACGGGGCCACCGGCGACTTCTTCTACCAGAAGCGGGTCCCCGCCAAGGGCCGACCCCAGTGGCTGACGACCTGCACGGTCACCTTCCCCTCGGGCCGCACGGCCGACGAGCTGTGCCCCGTCGACACCGCCCACATCGTCTGGGCCGTGAACCTCGGGTGCCTCGACCTCAACCCCTGGCCCGTGCGCAGCTGGGACACCGACCATCCCGACGAGCTGCGGATCGACCTCGACCCCCAGCCCGGCGTGCCCTGGGACCACGTGCGCCGGGTGGCGCTCACGGTGCGGGACGTGCTGGACGAACAGGGTCTGATCGGCTGGCCCAAGACCAGCGGCAACCGGGGCATGCACATCAACGTGCGGATCGTGGCCCGGTGGGACTTCTTCCAGGCACGCCGTGCCGCGCTGGCGCTGGCCCGCGAGGTCGAGCGCCGCCACCCCGACATCGCCACGTCGAAGTGGTGGAAGGAGGAGCGGGGCGAGCGCGTGTTCATCGACTACAACCAGAACGCCCGCGATCGCACGGTGGCGTCCGCCTACTCGGTGCGGGCCACCCCGGACGCCCGGGTGTCCGCCCCGCTCACCTGGGACGAGGTGCCCGACGCGGAGCTCGGCGACTTCACGCTCGCCAGCGTGCCGGCCCGCTACGAGCGCATCGGCGATCCCCACGCCGGCATCGACGACGCGAGCGGCAGCCTCGACGGGCTGCTCGCCCTGTCGCGGCGCGACGAGGAGCAGGGCCTGGGCGACGCCCCCTGGCCACCGAGCTTCCCGAAGATGGCGGGCGAGCCCCGCCGCGTGCAGCCCAGCCGCGCCCGGCCCGACTCCCTGTAGATCGACACCCCCCGAACCGACTCGCTCCCCCAGGTGTCGATCCATAGGCACTGATCGTGCGGGCCGATCACGACGCCGGTGTCGCCCCGAAGACGGAGGCCAGCTCGGCGGGCGGCGCCACCTCGAGCTGGTCGTAGGTGCAGTCCGCCGGGGCCTTGTCGTCTCGCCACCGGACGAACCGGGCGGTGTGCCGGAAGCGCATGTTCTGCAGGTGCTCGTAGCGCACCTCCACCACGCGCTCGGGCCGGAGGGGCTCCCACGACAGGTCCTTGGCGCTGTTCCACCGGCTGGGGGAGCCCGGCATGCGAGTCGTGCCATCGTGGGCCTCGGCGATTGCCCAGGCCCGCCACGGGTGATCCTCGAGCGCGTTCTCTCGCAACGGCGTCACGTCGCCGACGAGCTTCCCCCGCAGCGACGCGGCGAACGAGGCTGCGACGCCGACGTGGTGGAGCACTCCCGCGGCGTCGTACAGGCCGAGCAGCAGCGACCCCACCCCCTCGCCGTCCTTGTGCCACCGGAAACCTGCGACCACGCAGTCGGCGGTGCGCTGGTGCTTGACCTTCCACATCGTGCGCTGGTCCTGCTGGTAGGGGTCGCCGGCGGGCTTGGCCATCACGCCGTCGAACCCGGCGCCCTCGAAGCGCACGAACCAGTCCTGGGCGACCTCGGGGTCGCTGGTCACCGGGGTCACGTGCACCCGTTCATGGCCGCCTGCGAGCGCCCGTTCGAGCTGCTCGCGCCGCTCGGAGAACGGCGCACCGGTGAGATCCCGGTCGTCCAGTGCCAGCAGGTCGAACGCCACGAACGACGCCGGCGTGACCCGGGCCAGCTCGGTGACGCGCGAGGTCGCGGGGTGGATGCGCTGCTGGAGCGCGTCGAAGTCCAGTCCCGACCCCGTGACGACCACGACCTCGCCGTCGACCACGCACCGCTCGGGTAGGCCGCGTCCCAGCGCCGCGGCCAGCTCGGGGAAGTACCGGGTCAGCGGCCGGCCGGTCCGGCTGATCAGCTCGATCTCGCCGCCGTCGCGGAACACGATGCACCGGAAGCCGTCCCACTTCGGCTCGTACACCAGGCCCGCGGCCCGGGGAACCTCGTAGACCGCCTTCGCCAGCATCGGCTTGACGGGCGGCATCACGGGCAGGCGCACCACCACGAGGCTACGGGATCGCCCGGCGCCCCGTGGGGGTCGGAGCACCGACGGCGGTTTCTGGCCCCCTGGGCAGCACAGTACGTTTGCTCCATGGCCGAGCACCCGATGAGCGAGCGGATCGCCGATCTCGAGAAGCGCAAGGAGGAAGCGCTCGCTCCCGGCACCGACAAGGCCCGCGAGCGCCAGCACAATCGGGGCAAGCTGCTGGCGCGCGAGCGCATCGACCTACTGCTCGACCCCGGGTCGTTCCACGAGCTCGACCTGCTCGCCCGCCGGCCCACCGAGTCGGCCTTCGAGGACCGTCCCTACACCGACGGGGTCGTCTGCGGGTGGGGCACGGTCGACGGCCGGAAGGTCTTCGTGTTCTCGCAGGACTTCACGGTGTTCGGCGGTGCGCTCGGCGAGGTGTTCGCCGACAAGATCCACAAGCTGATGGACCTCGCCCTCAAGGTGGGCGCGCCCGTGGTCGGCCTCAACGACGGCGCCGGCGCCCGCATCCAGGAGGGCGTGGTCAGCCTCGACAGCTACGGCGGCATCTTCTACCGCAACGTGCAGTCGTCGGGGGTGATCCCCCAGATCAGCGTGATCATGGGACCCTGCGCCGGGGGCGCCGTGTACTCCCCGGCCATGACCGACTTCGTGTTCATGGTCGAGGACACCTCGTACATGTTCATCACCGGTCCCGACGTGGTGAGGACGGTGACCGGCGAGGAGGTCACCCAGCAGGAGCTGGGAGGCGCCATCGCCCACGCCTCCAAGTCGGGGGTCTGCCAGTACACGTCGCCCGACGACACCGCCTGCCTCGAGGACGTCCGGTACCTGCTCGGCTTCCTCCCCGCCAACAACCTCGAGGAACCCCCGTACGTGCCCACGACCGATCCGCCGGACCGCCTGTGCCCGGAGCTGCGCGACCTGGTGCCCACGGCGTCGCACCAGCCCTACGACATGCACGCCGTCGTGGAGGCAGTGGTCGACGACGGGGAGTTCTTCGAGTACGGCCGCCGGTGGGCTCCCAACATGGTGTGCGCCTTCGGACGCCTCGACGGCCACGTGGTCGGCGTGGTGGGCAACCAGCCCCTCCACCTCGCCGGGGTGCTCGACATCGAGTCCTCGGAGAAGGCGGCGCGCTTCGTGCGGACCTGCGACGCCTTCAACATCCCGCTCGTCACGTTCGTCGACGTGCCCGGCTTCCTCCCGGGCGTCGACCAGGAGCACAACGGCATCATCCGCCACGGCGCCAAGCTCCTGTACGCGTTCTGCGAGTCGACAGTGCCCCGCCTCCAGGTCGTCACCCGCAAGGCCTACGGCGGTGCGTACGTGGTGATGAACTCGAAGTCGATCGGCGCGGACCTCGCCTTCGCGTGGCCGTCGGCCGAGCTGGCCGTGATGGGGCCCCAGGGTGCGGTCGAGATCGTCTACCGCCGCGAGATCGAGGCGGCCCCCGACCCCGAGGCCCGCAAGGCCGAGCTGGTCGAGGAGTACACCGACCGCTTCGCCAACCCCTACCAGGCGGCCGACCGGGGGTACGTCGACGACGTGATCGACCCGGCCGAGACGCGCCAGAAACTGATCGCGGGCCTGGAGCTCCTCCGGTCCAAGCGCGAGGAGCTGCCCAAGCGCAAGCACGGGAACGTGCCGCTGTGAGGTTTCGCCTCGCAACCGGAGGTCGCTCGGCGAGCCTGAGGCCGCCGCCTGTCG
>JBKHJZ010000163.1:0-7213 GCA_046537875.1 Acidimicrobiia bacterium
ATATACCCCTATAGGGTATGATCCACAGCGGGCCAGGGGGCACCGATGAGCACCACGCACGACCATCAGCCCACGATCCCGGCCGGGGACGCCGGCCCGTCGCACGACCCACCCGCGGACCATCACGAGCGCGCCGCCCACGGCAAGCACACCGGGCACGACCCCGCGATGTTCCGGGACCGCTTCTGGCTGTCGCTGCTGCTGACGATCCCCATCGTCCTCACCAGCGACACGATCATGGACTGGTTCGGCTACCGGCTCGACTTCCCCGGCATCGAGTGGATCGGGCCCGTGCTCGGCACCGTGGTGCTCCTCTACGGCGGCTGGCCGTTCCTGGTGGGCGGCATCGCCGAGGCCCGCAGCCGGCAGCCCGGCATGATGCTGCTCATCTCGATGGCGATCGTGGTGGCCTACGTGGCCTCCCTCGCCACCAGCTTCGACCTCCTCGATCTCGAGTTCTGGTGGGAGCTCGCCGCGCTGGTCACGATCATGCTCTTCGGCCACTGGCAGGAGATGAAGGCCATCGGGCAGGCGCGGGGCGCGCTGGAGGCCCTGGCCGAGCTCCTTCCCGACGACGCCGAGCGGGTCGGCGACGACGGCAACCTGGAGACGGTTCCCCTCTCCGCGCTCGAGGTCGGCGACGTGGTGCTGGTCCGTCCCGGCGCCCGGGTGCCCGCCGACGGCGAGGTGATCGACGGCGCCGCCGAGCTGGACGAGTCGATGGTCACCGGCGAGTCGCGCCCGGTTCCCCGCGAGGTCGGCGACCGGGTGGTCGCGGGCACGGTCGCCACCGACTCGTCGCTGCGTGTGCGCGTACGGGCGACCGGCGAGGACACGGCGCTGGCCGGCATCCGCCGCCTCGTGGCCGAGGCCCAGTCGAGCGGCAGCCGGGCGCAGGCCCTCGCCGACCGCTTCGCCGGGCTGCTCTTCTACATCGCCGCGCTCGCCGCCGTGCTCACGTTCGCGGCCTGGATCGCCCTCGGCGACGGTGGTGACGCCGTCGTCCGCACGGTCACGGTGCTCGTGATCGCCTGCCCCCACGCGCTCGGCCTGGCCATCCCGCTGGTGATCTCGCTCTCCACCGCGCTCTCGGCCCGGGCGGGGATCCTGGTGAAGGACCGGCTGGCCCTCGAGCGGATGCGCACGGTCGACACCGTCCTGTTCGACAAGACCGGCACCCTCACCGAGGGCAGGCACACGGTCGCGGGCGTCGTGGCGGCGCCCGGCCACCGCGAGGCGGACGTGCTCCGGCTGGCCGGGGCGGTGGAGTCCGAGAGCGAGCACCCGCTGGCCAAGGCCATCGTCCAGGCCGCCACCGAGCGGGGTGAGGTCGCCCGGGCCGGCGGGTTCCGCGCGCTCACCGGCCGGGGCGTCGAGGCCACCCTGGACGGCGCGACCTACGCGGTGGGCGGGCCCGCGCTGCTGCGCGACCTGGGCGTCGCCGCGCCCACCGAGCTCGACGAGACCCTCGCCGGCTGGCGGGCGCGGGGTGCCACCGTGCTGCACCTGGTGCGGACCGACGGCGCGACGGCGGGCGGCGGCGAGGTGATCGGTGCGCTCTCGCTCGAGGACACCGTGCGCCCCGAGGCGGCCGAGGCCGTGGCCCAGCTGCGGGCGCTCGGCGTCGACCACCTGGTCATGATCACCGGCGACGCCCGCGAGGTGGCCGACGCGGTGGCGCGGGAGCTGGGCATCGACGAGGTGTTCGCCGAGGTGCTGCCGGAGGACAAGGACCGGGCGGTCACCGATCTCCAGCACCGGGGCCTGCGGGTGGCGATGGTCGGCGACGGCGTGAACGACGCCCCCGCGCTCGCCCGGGCCGACGTCGGCATCGCGATCGGCGCCGGAACCGACGTGGCGATCGAGTCGGCCGGCGTGGTGCTCGCCTCCAGCGACCCCCGGGCGGTCACCAGCGTCGTGCGGCTCTCGCAGGCGAGCTACCGCAAGATGGTCCAGAACCTCGGCTGGGCGGCCGGCTACAACGTGGTGGCCATCCCGCTGGCCGCCGGCGTGCTCGCCTGGGCCGGTGTCACGCTGGCCCCGGCGGTCGGCGCTCTGCTCATGAGCGGCTCCACCGTGGTGGTCGCCCTGAACGCGCAGCTCCTGCGGCGCGTGGACCTGGCCCCGGCACCTTGAGCTCGCCGGTCGCCCGCCGGGGGCCGCCCGCCGCCGCCGGCGGGTCAGGCGACGGCCAGCAGCCCGGAATACTCCGGGTGGCTGTCGATGAACCCCGCGACGTACCAGCAGTGCGGATCGACCCGCCGGCCCGACGCCCCTATGTCGTCGAGGGCGTGGGCGACCAGGCGGGCGGCGAGACCCCGGTGGCGCATCTCGGGCACCACCTCGGTGTGGGGCATCACGACCACGTCGCCGTAGATCCGGTAGTCGGCCACACCGACGACCCGACCGTCGACCAGGATCTCGTAGCGCGACCTCCCGGTGGCGTTCCGTACCTCGATCTCCATGACGACCTCGTTCCTGCGCCGTGACCTCGGTCGTGAAGCGGACTCAGCACGCCCGACAGCACGGCCGAGCGTACCCGTGGCACCTCATCGCTCGGTCGGGTAGCCGGCCCGCTTCCAGGCGGTCATCCCGCCGAGCACGTTGACCACGTCGCGGCCTTGCGACGCGAGCAGGCTCGCCGCCACCGACGAGCGGTAGCCCGACCCGCACACGGTGGCCACCACCGGTGCATCGGGAACCTCGCCGAGCCGGTCGGGCAGCTCACCGCCGGTGATGAAGGTGGCGCCGTCGATGTGCCCCGCGGTCCACTCGGCCGGTTGGCGGACGTCGAGCACGGCGACCTCGTCGCGCTCGACCATCTCCCGCAGCTCGTGGACCGTCGCCTGCGGGATCCCCTCGAGCGGCCGGGCGGCGGTGCGCCAGCCCATCATGCCGCCGGCCAGCCAGCCCTCGGGCGGCGGGTAGCCGATCCGCAGGAGCTGCCACGTCGCCTCCCAGAGATCCTCGGGGCGATCGAGCACCAGCACCACGCGGGCGTCGGCCGGCAGCACCGTGCCCGCCCAGGTGGCGAAGCTCGATCCGAGCCCGACGTTCAGGGCGCCGGGGATGTGCGAGGCGCCGAACGCCTCCGGGGTGCGGACGTCGAGGACGACGGCGCCGTCGGCCCGGGCCCGCTCGACATCGTCGGGTGGGAGGGCCGGCGGCTCGGTGAGGACACCGAGCAGCGGCACGCCACCGAGGTTCTGGGCGCGCATCCGCGCCCAGTACGGGGGCACGGCCGGCAGGTCGTCGAGGCGGATGCACTCCCTCACGAACTCGTCGGTGGCATCCACCTCCGCCAGCAGCGGGTTGGTCCGGCGCTCGTAGCCCACCGTGGTGGACAGGCGCGAGCCGATGTTCCCGCCGCAGAGGCTCCCGGACACGTGCGTCGGGAAGACCTCCACGTGGTCCGGCAATCGGAGGATCTTCTCCTGCAGCGTGTGGCAGAACTGGCGCGCCGCCTCCTCGGCGTCCCGGCGGGTGCCGAGGAGGTCGGGCCGGGCGAGGTCGCCCACCAGGAGGGCGCCACCCGACAGGAGCATCACCGGCTCGTCGGCGCTCGCCGAGCGGTCGTAGAGGAGGAGGCTGACGTGCTCGGGTGTGTGGCCCGGCGTGTGCAGCACCTCGATGCCCACCTCGCCCATCTCGACGACCTCGCCGTCGTGGACGGCGCGGTGGTCGTAGTCCAGCTTCGCCTCGGCCGAGCCCAGCACGGTCATGGCCTGCCGCTGGGTCAGCTCGGCCAGGCCCGACAGGTAGTCGTTGTGCCCGTGGCTGTCGATCCCGTACGCGATCCGCATGCCCTGCGCCCGGGCCGCGGCGAAGTACGCATCCACCTGCCGCTGGGGATCGAGCACCAGCGCCTCGCCCGTGTCCTCGGAGCCGACCAGGTAGCTGGCATGGCCGAGGCTGTCGAGGAAGAACTGCTGGAAGAACATGGTCTGCCTCCTTCCGGCAGCGCGCCTACCCGACGCGAGCCCGGGTAACCCTCGTTGCGCCGGCCCGGGCGCCCGGTCAGCTGCCCTCGCGACGGACCTGCGCGACGAAGTCGAGGAGGGCGGCGTTGACCTCGCCGGGTGCCTCCTGCTGCACCCAGTGACCGGCCCCGTCGATCAGCACGGTGCCGCGGTGGTCGGCGAGCCGGCCCTCCATCATCGAGGGCGGGCTCATCAGCAGCACGGGGTCGAGGCGCCCGGCGATGAACAGCGACGGCGCCTCGACGGTCGCATCGGCGACGTGCTCGGTGAGCGCCCAGTTGCGGTCGAGATTGCGATACCAGTTCAGTCCGCCGGTGAAGCCCGTGCGCGAGAACTCGGCGACGTAGTGGTCGAGCTCGTCGGGGCGCAGCCAGTCGGGAAGGCGGTCGGGCTCCGGCAGGCGCTCGACGAACCCGCGGCCGTCCGGGGCGAGGGCCGCCGCCATGTCGACGTCGCCGGCGGTGGCCAGGGTGAGGCCGGCCAGCATCCGTCGCATGGTCGTGGCCGGGTCACGCCCAAGGTCGGCGTCGGCGACCCCCGGCTGCTGGAAGTAGAGCATGTAGAAGAACGCGTCGCCGACGATCTCCCGCATCCGCTGCGTGGGCGGGGCCGACGGCCGGGGGACGAAGGGCACGCTCAAGCCGGCGACGCCGGCGACCCGCTCGGGTGCCAGCAGCGCCAGCGTCCAGACGACGATCGCCCCCCAGTCGTGCCCCACGAAGACGGCCCGCTCCTCGCCGATGTCGTCGAGCAGGCCGAGCAGGTCGCCGGTGAGGTGCTCGATGTCGTAGTCCTCGATGGCATCGGGCCGGCTCGACCGTCCGTACCCCCGCTGGTCGGGGGCCAGCACCCGACAACCCGCGGAAGCGAGGGGGGCGATCTGGTGCCGCCAGGAGTAGGCGAGCTCGGGGAAGCCGTGGGCCAGCACCACGGGGTATCCGGCACCGGCGTCGAGCACGTGGAGGTCGACATCGCCGGTGCGGAACGTGCGCTCGCGCACCGGTGGCGGATCGTGGGCTCCGGTGTCCTCGGGCATCCGTTGAACCGTAACGCCCGCTCCCCACACCCGCCCCGACGACGTCCCCGCCCTCCGCCGCCCCGAGGTCATGAGCTCCACACCGACCAGCCCGAGGCCCCAGGTTCCGGATCCGGAACCCATCGCCTCGGGCCACACCCTGCGGAACCCGGTGCCTCGGGCGCCACCCGGGCGTGACGATTGGCACGTCGCCGGCGGTGTGTTTGGATGCACGCGGGACGCCGATCGGGGGGAGCCGACCATGACCATCGCCGCCATCGCCGACATCATCCGCACCCACGGCGCCGAGCGACCCGACGCCCCGGCGCTGGAGATCGACGGGCGCTCCATCAGCTTCGGGGAGCTCGATCGCCGTTCCAACCAGGCGGCCCAGGCGCTGTGGGCCTCCGGCGTCCGGGCCGGCGACCGGGTGGCGTTCATCGACAAGAACGGGGCCGAGTGGTTCGACGTGACGTTCGGCCTCGCCAAGATCGGCGCGGTCAACGTCTCGGTCAACTGGCGGCTCGCACCGCCGGAGATGGCCCAGATCATCGACGACGCCCAGGCCAGCGTGGTGATCGTCGGCCCCGAGTTCACCTCGCACATCGAGAAGGTGGAGGACGATCTCCCGCGCGTCCGCACGATCGTCGCGATCGGCGGGCACGACCGCTGGCCGGACTACGAGGGCTGGATCGCCGCGCACCCCGCGGACGACCCCGGGGCGGTCGCCGCGGGCGAGGACGTCGCCTTCCAGCTCTACACGTCGGGCACCACCGGGCTGCCCAAGGGCGTCATGCTCACCAACGACAACTTCTTCAAGGGGGTCATCGGCATCACCGAGCAGTGGCGCTTCACCGAAGACTCGGTGAACCTCGCGATGATGCCGATGTTCCACATCGCCGGGGCGGGGTGGGCGACCGTGGGCCTCTACCACGGCTGCCGCACCGTGGTGCTGCGCGACATCGACCCGGCCAAGATCCTCGAGGTCATCCCCGCCTTCGGCGTGACCAACGCGTTCATGGTGCCGGCCGTGATCCAGTTCCTGCTGGCGACCCCGGGCGTGGAGTCCACCGACTTCTCGACCCTGCGCACCCTGGTGTACGGCGCGTCGCCGATCGCCGACAAGGTTCTGGTCGCGGGCATGCGCACCTTCGGCTGCGAGTTCATCCAGGTGTACGGGCTCACCGAGACCACCGGAGCGATCACCCAGCTCGACGGCGTCGACCACGACCCCGAGGGCAGGCCGCACCTGCTGCGCTCCTGCGGCAAGCCGTACCCCTGGGTGGAGATGCGGGTCGTCGACACCGCCACGGGCGAGGACGTGCCCCTCGGGCAGGTCGGCGAGCTGTGGACCCGCTCGCACCAGAACATGGCCGGCTACTGGAACAACACCACCGCCACGGCCGAGGCCATGACGCCCGACGGCTGGTTCCGCACCGGCGACGCCGGCTACATGGACGCCGACGGCTACCTGTACCTCCACGACCGGGTGAAGGACATGATCGTCTCCGGCGGCGAGAACGTGTACCCGGCCGAGGTGGAGAACGCGCTGATGACCCATCCCGGCGTCGCCGACGTGGCGGTGATCGGGGTGCCGGACGACCGCTGGGGAGAGGCGGTGAAGGCGATCGTCGTGCGGGCCGAGGACAGCGAGGTGACCGGCGACGAGATCGTGGCCTTCGCCCGGGACAAGCTCGCCGGCTTCAAGCTCCCGAAGTCGGTCGACTTCACCGACGTGCTCCCCCGCAACCCCTCGGGCAAGATCCTCAAGCGCGAGCTGCGCGAGCCCTACTGGGCGGGGGTCGACCGGCGGGTGGGCTGAGCCGCCCGGGCCCGGCCGGGCCGACGGGGGTCCCTCACCCGAGCCGTTCGAGCCGCTCCTGGTACTCCTCGGTGGTGAGCTCGCCGCGCGCGTAGCGCTCGTCGAGGATCTCGCGGGCCCGGGAGCGCCCGGCCCGGCCCGGCCCCAGCGCGCGGGCGACCAGCCACACGGCGGTCCCGATGAGCGCCACCCAGGCGAGCACCATCAGCGTCCCCCACAGCCAGACCCAGCCCCCGCCCCACCCGGACATGTGATCGCCCCACCAGCCGTCGCGGTGCTGGGCGAGCGTCGCGATCCACACGGCAGACGTCATCGTGCCTCCTCACCTCCCGCGTCCCCGGCGGGCACCCCCGGCGGCTCCGGGCCCGTGGGACACGCGGCCTCGGCACCAGTGTC
>JBKHJZ010000164.1:0-7205 GCA_046537875.1 Acidimicrobiia bacterium
CTCCACGACGTCCGGCTCGACGACGGGGCGACCGTCGAGCTCCCGGAGCGCGAGCCCGGCGAGCCGCCGGTCGGCCGCGCCGCAGCCGGCAGCGCGGCAGTCGGCGGCACCACGACCCAGCGTGCCGGCACCGGCACCCGGGCACCGCGCTCCCGAGTCGGCGGTCGGCCCCACGGCCTCCTCGCTCAGCCTCACCATCGAGGAGTTGGCCGAGGCCGCGGGGCTGTCGGTGCGCCAGGTGCGCGACCTCGAGGGGTTCGGGCTGGTCGAGGGGTTCCCGGTCGGTGATGCCACCTACTACGACGGCGACGACTTGGTCGTGGCGCGGACGGCGGCGGGCCTCATCGCCCACGGCATCGAGGCCCGGCACATGCGCACCTACCGGGTGGCGGTCGACCGGGAGGCCGGCCTGTTCGAGCAGCTCATCCTGCCGTTGCTGAAGCAGCGGAACCCCGACGCCCGCCGGCGGGCGAGCGCGACCATCGTCGAGCTGATGCAGCTCGGTGAGACGATGCGTGACACGTTGCTGCGGCGGGCGCTGCGCGACCATCTGCCACCCGCGTGACCGGCTCACGAAGCAGGGCAGCGCGGTCACGAGCGGCGTCCAAACATCGACATCGAGGAGTAGGGTGGCGGGTGATGGCCGTCGAGATGGAGCTGGTCAGCGTCGAGGCCCCCGAGCGCCCGACCCGCACCCCGGTCGTCATCCTGCGCGAGCAGGCCGGCAAGCGCCGGATCCTGCCCATCTTCATCGGCACGCCGGAGGCCCAGGCCATCGCGCTCTCGATGCAGAACATCGAGACCCCCCGTCCCATGACCCACGACCTCATGAAGGTGCTCCTCGACGAGGTCGGGGCCCGGGTCGAGCGGATCACGGTCACCGAGCTGCGCGACGGCACCTTCTACGCCGAGATCGTCCTCACGTCGGCGGGAGAGGTCCGCACCGTGTCGAGCCGGCCGTCCGACGCGATCGCGCTCGCCGTGCGAGTCGACTGCCCGATCTTCGCCGAGGAGGAGGTGCTCGACGAGGCCGGCAGGGTCGAGCAACCGGACGAGGAGCAGGCCGAGCAGATGGTCGAGGAGTTCCGGGAGTTCATCGACCACGTCAATCCCGAGGACTTCGCGCTCTGAGTGTCGGCGATGACCCCCGGCCGCGAGGACGTGAGGCCGGGCAGAGAGGCGGGGCAGCACGGCGTTGACCCGCGGTTCACCTGGACGTATCCTTCCAGCGGTGACACCGGCGTAATTCCGTTGCTGTCACCCTACGTGGTCGGTCGGGCGGCGAGCAGGTCAGCGTTCGCCGCGGTGGCGGAGCCCTCGAGGTGTCGCCCGGGGCCCGACGCACGAGCCACCACCAGGAGCCACGAGCAGGAGCACGGTGTGACCACGACCCCGGAGACACGCCGCGAGGGCTACAGCGGCAAGCGGGCGGCCGACATCGTCGGCATCACCTACCGGCAGCTCGACTACTGGGCCCGCACCGACCTGGTCAGGCCGTCCATCACCGATGCGCGGGGGAGTGGCAGCCGCCGTCGCTACAGCTACCGCGACCTGCTGGAGCTGAAGCTCATCAAGACCCTGCTCGACAACGGCATCAAGCTCGAGTCGATCCGCGACGCCTTCGACTACCTGCGCGAGCAGCTCGGCGAGGACGTGTCCGCCGCCAAGCTGGTGATCTCCGGCAACAGTGCCGTGCTCGTCCGCGAGAACGACGAGCTCATCGACGTCCTGAACCGCTACCAGGGCCAGGGCGTGCTGAACCTGCTCGCGCTCGACGGGGTGAAGCAGCAGGTCGACGCCAAGATCGTCGAGCTGTTCCCCACCGAGGAGGGCCCGCCGCCGGCCCCACCGGCACGCCCGGAGCCCCCGGGGCGCCGCGCCTCCGGCCAGACCTGACCTCCCGCGCGCCGGCGTCCCTGGCGCCGGGGACCCCTCGCTAGCCTGCCCGGCCGTGACCCTGCGCACCTCGCCGCTCGACGCCGTCCACCGGGCCCTGGGGGCGAAGATGGTCCCCTTCGGGGGCTGGGAGATGCCGATCCAGTATCCGCCCGGCACGCTCGCCGAGCACCGCAGCTGCCGGCGGGCCGCGGCGGTGTTCGACGTGAGCCATCTCGGGACCGTGCGGGTCACCGGCCCGGGGGTGTTCGATCGCCTCCAGGCCACGCTCACCAACGACCTGCGCAAGGTCGCGCCCGGGCGGGCCCAGTACACCCACCTGCTCGACGAGTCCGACGCCTCGGTGCTCGACGACATCATCGTCTGGTGGCTCGACGGCGACCGCTTCGACGTGATGCCCAACGCGTCCAACACCGCCAGCGTCGTCGACGCGATCGGCGGCGAGGACATGACCGCCACCCGTGCGCTGATCGCCGTGCAGGGCCCGGCGGCGAGGGCGCGCCTCGGCACGTTCGCACCGGAGGCGGCGGCCGTCGGCCGGTTCCGGGTGATCGAGACCGAGGTTCTCGGCCGGACCTGCACGGTGGCCGGCACCGGGTACACGGGCGAGGACGGCGTCGAGCTCGCCGTCCCCGCCGATCACGCCGCAGCCGTGTGGGAGGCGCTGACCGCCACGGGCGCGGTGCCGGCCGGCCTCGGTGCCCGGGACACCCTGCGCCTCGAGGCCGGCCTGCCCCTGCACGGGCACGAGCTCGGCCCCGGCATCACCCCGCTCCAGGCGGGGCTCGGCTGGGTGGTCGCCTGGGACAAGGGCGACTTCAGGGGCCGGGCCGCGCTCGAGGCCGAGCGCGCGCGGGGCGTGTCGCGCCGGCTCCGGGGGCTGGAGATCGACGGCCGCCGCCCCCCGCGTGCCGGTCAGGCGGTGCTGATCGGCGGTGAGCCCCGGGGCGAGGTGACGAGCGGCAACTTCTCGCCGACGCTCGAGCGGGGCATCGCCCTCGCGTTCCTCCCGCCGGACGTGGGGGAGGGGAGCGAGGTCGCGGTCGACGTGCGGGGCACGGCCGTGCCCGCGCGCGTCGTCGGCCTGCCGTTCTATCGGGCACCCGGCTGACGATCCGGGACACCCGAGAGCCGTCAGGCGATCTAACCTCGGCCCGAGAAGCCGACCGAACGGGGATGGACGATGCTCGCGCGACTGGTCGAAGACGTGCTCGGAGGCGACCTCCCGCTCGCCGTCGAGGCGTACGACGGCAGCCGGGCCGGACCGGAGGATGCGCCGGCCACGGTGATCATCAACTCACCGGATGCCCTGCGCCGGATCCTCACCGCCCCGGGCGAGCTGGGGCTCGCCCGGGCCTACGTGGCGGGCGATCTCGACC
This sequence comes from Acidimicrobiia bacterium, assembly GCA_046537875.1. GTDB lineage: Bacteria > Actinomycetota > Acidimicrobiia > Acidimicrobiales > VFJN01 > JBKHJZ01. Next base: position 3,276 of record JBKHJZ010000164.1, read on the forward strand.
TGCGGGGCGACATCTGGGCGCTCCTGGCACTGCGCGACCGCATGCCCAACGTCCGGCTCCAGCCCCGGGCGCTGCGCGAGCTCGTCCGCGAGCTGGGTGGCGTGCGAGAGATCCGGCGCCTGGAGCCTCCGCCCGAGGAGGCCCGGCTCCGGGGTCGACGCCACAGCCGTGCCCGCGACGCCGCGGCGATCAGCCACCACTACGACGTCTCCAACGACTTCTACCGGATGGTGCTCGGCCCGAGCCTCACCTACTCGTGCGCCGTGTTCCACGGCCCGGACGACAGCCTGGAGCAGGCCCAGGCCAACAAGCACGAGCTGATCTGCCGCAAGCTCGGCCTCGAGCCGGGCATGCGCCTCCTCGACGTCGGCTGCGGCTGGGGCGGGATGGTGCTCCACGCGGCCAAGCACCACGGCGTCCGGGCCGTGGGCGTCACCCTGTCCACCCGCCAGGCGGAGCTCGCCGAGAAGCGCGTCGCCGAGGCGGGGCTGAGCGACAGCGTCGAGATCCGGGTGCAGGACTACCGCGACGTCCGCGACGGACCGTACGACGCGATCAGCTCGATCGGGATGTTCGAGCACGTGGGCCAGGCACGGCTGGCCGAGTACTTCGAACGCCTCCGCCAGCTGCTCCCGGCGGGCGGGCGCCTGCTGAACCACGGCATCAGCCGGCCGCCCGGCGGCAGGCCCGGCCTGCCGCGACGGAGCTTCATCAACCGGTACGTGTTCCCCGACGGCGAGCTCCACGAGGTCGGCCGGGTGGTGTCGACCATCCAGCGCGCGGGCTTCGAGGTGCGGCACCTGGAGTCGCTGCGCGAGCACTACGCGCTCACGCTGCGACGGTGGGTGGCCAACCTGGAGTCGGCCTGGGACACCGCGGTGGCCGAGGCGGGGGAGGGCCGCGCCCGCGTCTGGCGCCTGTACATGGCGGGCTCGGCCGTGAACTTCGAGGCCGGGCGCACGCAGATCCACCAGGCGCTCGCCACGGCCACCGGATCCGACGGGATCTCCGGCATGCCGCTGCGGCCTCGCTTCGAGTGACGCTGCGAACGGGGTGACGCTCGCCGGTCCCCGCGCTGTCCGCCCGGGGTCTCAGGCCAGCTGGCGGGCGATCGTGCCGGTGTCGTAGTAGACGCGCGCCCCGGTCAGGTGCTCGCCCTCGAAGGTGAAGATGATCGCCGTGCGGCAGCGGAACCGGCGCCCGGTCGCCGCGAAGTCGGGCCCCGAGCCCAGGTGGGTCCCCGACATCCACACCTCGGCCACCACCGCGTCGTCGCCGTGGTGCACGGCGATCACGTCGAAGTGGAGGTCGGGGAAGTAGCGGCGGGTGACGGCGTAGTAGTGGCGGACCTCGTCCGGGCCGTCGTAGACGCGGTGGTTGCCGATCAGCTCGTAGCGGGGGTGGGCGAAACAGGCCAGCGCCGCCTCGGTGTCGTGGCCGTTCTGGGCGTCGAGCAGGCGCCGCAGCGTCTCGTCGCGCCGCCGGTCGAACTTCGTGGCGATCGGCGTGACCGGACGCGCCGCCATCGGCTGGCTACTCCAGCAGGTCGGGCTGCTGGGCCACGATCTTGTCGTAGAGCGGCTGGAAGCTGAACCACCCGGCGGCATGGCTGCCGACCTGCGAGGCGGTGACCTCGGCCTGCCGGGGATCGATGAGCACCGGCTCACCCGCCGCCGCCTCGGCCATCAGCTGCACCTGGCACGACCGCTCCATGGTGATGAACCACCACGCCGCCTCGTCGACCGAGTGGCCCACGGTGAGCAACCCGTGGTTGCGGAGGATCACGGCCTTGTGGTCGCCGAGGGCGTGGGCGATGCGCTTGCCCTCCTCGACGTCGAGGACCACGCCGGTGTAGTCGTCGAACACCGCGTGGTCGCCGTGGAAGGCGCAGGCGTCCTGGGTGAGGGGCAGCAGCGGCCGCCCGAGCGTCGAGAAGGCGCGCCCGTGGGGCGAGTGCGTGTGGGCCGCCGCGATCACGTCGGGTCGGGCCTCGTGCACCTGGCTGTGGATCGCGAACGCGGCCGTGTTCACCGGCCAGTCGCCCTCGACGACCCGGCCCTCGCGGTCGACCCGGATCAGGTCGGACGCCCGGATCAGCCCGAAGCTGAGGCCGAGCGGGTTGACCCAGAACGTGTCCGGGTGCTCGGGGTCGCGCCCGGTCAGGTGGCCGGCGACCCCCTCGTCGAAGCCGAACCTGTCGAACAGGCGGAAGGCCGCCGCCATGCGCTGCTTCAGATGGCGGCGCTCCTCGGCGACCGAGGCGAACTCGGGGAAGCGGTGGGGTCTGCGGGCGCTCACGGTGCTCTCCGGTCCTCGCGTGCGGGTCCTCGCGTGCGTCGGTCTCAGCCCCGCAGTCTAGGAGTCGTTCGCGGTGCGCACCTGTGCGAGCTCGTCCCACATGGCCCGCACCTCGGCGTCGGGATCCTCGGCGACGGTCGGGGTGTGGTCGAGCAGCAGGGTCGCCCGCCGCTCGAGGTCGTACGCAGGCCAGGCGAGGTCGTCGTGCTCGGGGCGCCCGGTGCGGGCCATGGTGGTCCACGCCGCGGAGGTCCGTCGGGCCAGCCGGCGCGTCTCCTCGCCGAGGCCACCGAGGAACATCTCCACGCCGCCCCGGTGGAGGTTGTCGAACACGAACGGGATCTCGATGGCGTGGCAGGCGCCGAGCGCGCCGTCGAAGGCGGAGGTGCCCCGGTCGAACCGGTACATCGACACGCGCGGCGCATGGGGGCGCTGGGCCTCGGCGAGCCGGATGGCCGGGACCCGGAAGACCCGGTCGGTCATGAGGGCGCAGAGCAGGTCGTCGGGGCCGGCGCCGGGTCGGGCCGAGCGGTAGACGTCGAGCACGTCGCCGACCCGGTCGCGACCCACCACCCGTTCCAGCCGGCGGGCGAGCCGGGCCTCGTCGAGGGTGCCGGCGGCCCTGGCCTGGAAGTGGAAGAGGTTCCACTCGTGGGCGTTCGTGCCGGCGATCACCGGGACGCCGGCCGCGCTCCCCGCACGGACGGCCTCGAGGGGCGCCGGGGGGACGATGGCGCCGTCGGCGACCGGTTGGAAGGTCAGAGCGCCCACACCGGGGCCCTCGACCCGGCTGTGATCCTGCTGCACCTCGGTCTCCACCACGGACTGCGCCCGCAGGATCTCGTCCACCGGCAGGTCGAGCAGCCCCTCCACGGAGTCCGCCCCCAGCCCCGCCGCCGCGAGGAACCGGTCGGTGACCCACTCGGCCACCTCGGGCCGGTGCGTGTGGTCGATGGCCCCGCTCTGGGCGATCGCCCGGTGGAAGAGGCCCTCGGCGGCGGGCGTGGCCAGCAGCGTGCCCACGCTCATCGCCCCGGCCGACTCGCCGAAGATCGTGAGGTTGCCGGCATCGCCGCCGAACGCGGCGATGTTGTCCCGCACCCACCGCAGCGCGGCGACCTGGTCGCCGATGCCCTGTGCGCCCGACCCGGCGAAGGCCGGGTCGAGGTGGCCGAGGTGGAGGAACCCGAGCGCCCCGAGCCGGTAGTTGATCGTGACGACCACCACGTCGCCCCGCCGGGCGAGGTTGGCGCCGTTGTACCAGGGCACGTGCCCGGAACCGGCGACGAAGGCGCCCCCGTGGATCCACACCATCACGGGGCGGGACCCGTCGACGCCGGGCGTGAACACGTTGAGGACCAGGCAGTCCTCGCTGCCGGCCTGGCTCTGCGCCCCGAGCATCGACTCGAGCGGCGAGGGGTTCTGCGGTGCGATGGGCCCGTACTCGGTGGCCTCGTGCACGCCATCCCACGGGGCGGGAGGCACGGCCGGACGGAAGCGCTCGGCGGTGGCGTAGGGGATGCCCCGGAACTGGAGGACCCCCTGCTTCTCGAACCCCCGGACCTTGCCTGCGGTGGTCTCGACGATCACGCCCCAGACGCTAGTGGAGAGACTTGACCCGGCGTTCAGGCC
>JBKHJZ010000028.1:0-26811 GCA_046537875.1 Acidimicrobiia bacterium
CCACCCCGACCACCCCACCAACCACCCACCGCCCGACGACCACCAGCCGCCGGGTAACCCGCCCCGATAGCCCGACCACCCGGCCCGGACGCCGCCGGGCCCCGGACCCCTTCTGGACGTACCACCGGCAGCCCGCGCCACACCGGCCTCCCCGCCCCGGTGCACCGACGAATGACGCAGGCGTTGAGCCGAGCCCAGCTACACGGGCCTCGCGTCACCGGTCGGAACGGGCGGGAGCAACGCATGCGGGTTCAGCACCCCGTCGGGGTCGAGCGCCCGCTTGACCGCCCGCATGGCCGCGACCTCCGCGGGCGACCGGTCCCGCGCGAGCCAGTCCCGCTTCGCCCGGCCGATCCCGTGCTCGGCGCTGATGGAGCCGCCGGCCTCCACGACCAGTCCGAGCACCGCGTCGTCCACCGCCGGCTCGTCGCCCGGGGGCCCGACCACGTTCACGTGCACGTTGCCGTCGCCGACGTGGCCGTAGAGCAACAGGTGGGCCGTCGGCCAGCGCTCGCCGACGAGCGCCCGCACCGCCGCGCAGAAGGGCGCGATGCGGGATGACGGCAGGGTCACGTCCAGCTTGTGCACCACTCCCAGCGCCGCGGCCGCCTCGGGGTGAGCCTCTCGCAACGCCCACAGCCGCTCGCGGTCCCGGCGTTCGGTGGCGACCGCCGCCCCCGTCACCGTGACCCCGGCGACCGCCTCCGCCTCCTCGACGGCTGCGGCAAGGGCCGGTGTGGGATCGTCCCTGCCGCCGGCCTCGACCAGCAGGTAGGCGCCGGCGTCCGGGGGGACGGCCCACCCGGCGCCCAGGTGGTCGACGACGAGCCGGAGCGAGTCGCCCACCATCAGCTCGAGTGCCTGCAGGCCCGGGACGCTCGCCCGGAGGTGGGCCGCCAGGGCGACCGTGTCATGCACGGTGCTGGTGGCCAGCAGCGACACGACCACCTCCGAGAACGCGGGCACCAGCCGCAGGCGGGCCGCGGTCACGATCCCCAGCGTCCCCTCGCTGCCGCACAGCAGTTGGGCGAGGTCGTAACCGGTGTTGTCCTTGACCAGACCTCCGAGCCGCGACACCACGTCGCCCGTGCCCAGCACCGCCTCGATGCCGACGACCTGCGCACGCATGGCGCCGTGGCGCACCACGTGGAGGCCGCCCGCGTTGGTCGCCACCATCCCTCCCACCGTGGCCAGGTCCCGTGCCCCGAGATCGACGCCGAACGACAGCCCGGCCCCGGCCGCCCGCCGCTGCAGCGTGGCGAGCGTCACGCCGGCCCCGGCCGTGACCTGCCCCGCGAGCCGGTCGACCTCACCCAGCTGGTCGAGCCGCGCCGAGCTCACCACCACCTCGCCGGCCAGCGGAACCCCGCCACCGACGAGCCCGGTGTTGCCGCCCTGCGGCACGAGCGCCACCCCGTGCCGGCGGGCCGCCGCCACGAGCGACGCGACCTCGTCGGTGGTGCCGGGCCGCACGACCGCGGGGCAGGTTCCCCGCCAGCGGTGCGTCCAGTCGACCGCGTAGCTCGCGGTGACGTCGGGATCGGTGAGCACGTGGCGCGTGCCGATCGCGCTGCGGGCGGACTCGAGGAAGGCGGCCGGGGTCGCTCTCGGGGGCACGCCTCGGCAGGCTACGGCCGCCGGGCCGACCCGCTCACCGGCGTGTCAGGCCGCGCACCGGTTGTTCGATCGAGCAGGTGCCGATCGAGGTCACCAGCCGGCGGCCCCGGCAGATCTCGCGCAGCAGTGCGCCGGCCGGGTCGGACTCGGTCGTGAGGACGTCGGCCACCTCGTGAACCGGCCTTCCCGCCCGAGCGGCGGCCGCGGCCGCCAGCAGGCTGACGACGCCGTGGCGGACGCCGTCGGGCCCACGACGATGGAACGGCTCCTGCAGCCCCGCCGTGGCCTTCAACACCAGACCGCGCTCCGCGCAGCCCACGAGCACTGCGGCGAGCCACCACGCCGACGGCACGGCGTCGCGGGTCAGCCCGCCGCAGCGCACCTTCACCCGCGCCCCTGCCCGGACCACGGCGTCGAGCGACGCCGCGACATCCCCGTGGTGCGGAAGCTCGAGGTAGCGCCACAGGCGCGTTCCGGCGTGCGACAGGTCGGTGCCGAGCGGCGCCTCGATCTGCACGACGCCCGGCTGGGTTGCGATCCGCCGCCACGGGATCGGCGCGCCGTATGCCACCACACCCAGGCGCGGCGGGCGCGGCACGCCCGAGGCCACGCAGGCGTCGAGCTCGGCGAGGCGGGTCACCGGGCACAGGAACGGGCCGACCATGCGGGCGAACGGGCCGTCGAGGGCTCGGCGGTGGGCGACCAGCGCCTCGGCCATCGGGCGCCCGGCCGGCGGGAACAGTCCCGCATCGTCGAACAGGCCCTCGAACCCCGTTGCTCGCGTCCTCGTCACGCTGCACCTCCGCTGGCAGTGACGATACTTTTCGCCCCGACGCGCGCGTGTCCGGTGTCACAGCCTTGAAACAGAGGGCACACTGGATCGCGATGCCGTACTACCGGCGCGTGGGAGAGGTCCCTCCGAAGCGCCACACCCAGTTCCGCCGGCCCGACGGGGGTCTCTACGCCGAGGAGCTGATGGGCGCCGACGGGTTCTCGTCGTCGTCCGCCCTCCTCTACCACCGCAACCCGCCGACCGCTCTGGTGGCGGCGGAGCCGGTCGCCGAGCCAGACGTCGGCCTCGAGCCGAACCGGCCCCTCCTGCCCCGCCACCTGCGCACCGAGCTCGCCGCGGGAGCCGGAGATCTCGTCCGTGACCGCGCTCTGTTGCTTGCGAACGACGATGTCCACCTGCTGGCGGCGAGCGCCGAACGCCCCAGCGAGCTCTACCGCAACGCCACCGGCGACGAGATCGTGGTGATCCGCACCGGGGCCGCCCGGCTGGAGTCATCGTTCGGTGCACTCGGGTGCCGGGCCGGCGACTACGTCGTGATCCCGACCGGGACGACCCACCGCTGGGTCCCGGCGAACGGTGAGCCCGTCCACGCCCTGGTGATCGAGGCGCACGGGCACGTCCGGCCTCCCGAGCGCTACCAGGCCCGGTCCGGGCAGTTCCTCGAGCACAGCCCCTACTGTGAGCGCGACCTGCACGCGCCCGACCAGCCGCTGCTGGTGGACGGGCCCACCGACGCAGGCGTCGACGTGCTCGTGCGTCAGCGGGACGGGCTGAGCCGGCTCACGTACGCCCACCATCCCTTCGACGTCGTCGGGTGGGACGGCTACCTCTACCCGTACCGGTTCTCGATCCACGACTTCGCCCCGATCACCGGCCGGCTCCACCAGCCGCCGCCCGTTCACCAGACCTTCGCCGGCCCGCGGTTCGTGGTGTGCAGCTTCGTGCCCCGTCGCCTCGACGACCACCCCGACGCCGTCCCGGCGCCGTACAACCACGCCAACGTGGACAGCGACGAGGTCCTGTACTACTGCGGCGGCGACTTCACCAGCCGGCGGGGCGCCGGCATCGGCCCCGGCTCGCTGACCCTCCATCCGGCCGGGTTCGTCCACGGTCCGCAGCCGGGCAGCGTCGAGGCGTCGCTCGGCCAGTCGTACACCGACGAGCTCGCGGTCATGATCGACACCTTCCGGCCGTTGCTGCTCGCCGAGGGCGCGCGCCGGTGCGAGGACCCGGATTACCCCTGGACCTGGGCGCGGGCCTCCACCTGAGACGCCCGCGTCCCCCGGGGCCGCACCGGCGACATCAGCGGCGGCTGGCCTTGCGGATCACGGCGGCGACGAGGCTGCGGTCCACGAGCTCGTCCTCGGGGAGGGCCTCCTCGTAGGTCACCCCGCCCACGTCGATCAGGCCTTCCTGCACCCGCTCGGCGGTGCCCGTGCGGATCTCCCAGTCGTACATCGGCGGCGGGAACCGGGAGCCGTCGCCGTCGAGCTCGGCAGCCCCGTCACCGGAGAGGTACGTGTTGACCGTGCGGATGATCGCCCGCACGAAGGCGAGCCCGACGTCGCGGTCCTCGTCGAGCAGGTCGGCCGAGACGACCGTGCCGTCGAGGGGCTCGCTCGGCGGGAGGGTGGCCATCAACTCGAAGCTGCCGGCCACGACCAACCGGCCGACCTGGGCGCGCGGCACCCAGGCGCCGCTCGCCGTACCGGCGAGCAGGGCGTCGTCGGCCCGATCGCGAAGCGGCCGGATGTCGACCACGTTGAGCGACAGCCCGCCCTGGTCGAGCACGGCCCCGACGGGGTACGTGACTGCGCCGCCGATCCCCCCGGGCACGACCAGCCGGTGCCCCTCGAGCGGCCGCCAGTGCTCGACGTCACGGAGGAGGCCGGTCTGCAGCCAGAGGCCCTCCTGGGGCACGTCCAGGTTGCCGGGCTCCCGGGGGATCGTGCCCCCCATCACCTGGCGTGCCCCGCTACCCGCGTGCACCCCGTCGAAGAACCCGGCGTCGAGCCGGCCGACCACGACATCGACGTCGCCGGCCGCCAGCGCCTCGTACCCCTCGGCGACCGGCATCGTCTCCAGCTCGACGTCGAGCCCCTCGGCCGCCAGCTCGCCCTGCTCCTCGGCGACCACGACCGCCCGGCCTGCCTCGCTGCCGGCACCCACCGCCACCCTGAGGCGCCGCGTGCGATCGAGAGGGTCCGGTGCGGGTGCGCCCGGCGCACAGCGGGCGACGATCCGGTCGGCGCGGATCACGTCGGGGTCGGACCGGCCCGTGCCCGTGCAGCCGGGACCCGGGTCCCCGGGTTCGCGGGGTCCCGCGATCGCGGAGCCGGATTCCTCCGCCCCGCCGACGTCGTCGCCGAGCTCGTAGGCGACGAGGACCCCGACGAGCGCGGCCACGACGGTTGTTGCCCAGATGATGGACGAGCGGATCGAGCGTGGCACGTGGCCCCCCAGGTGGCTGTGGCGGACGGGCGCCGGGCGGCGGCCCCGCCGTGCTAGGCCGGTACGGCGGCGAGCGCCTCCCGCACCAGCTCGGAGACGCCCCGGTCGAGCCTGTCGCGCCGCAACAGCGCGGCGGCGACCACGGTGCCCCCGCGTTCCTCGAGCACCCGGACGAAGCGTTCGAGCGCCTTGCCGGCGTGGATGGCGTAGGTCATGAAGGCGGCCACCCGCTTGCCGTCGATCACCGGCATCCTGCGCAGCCTGCCCGCTCGTCCCGGACGGTGGCCGGCGACGATCACCCCATCGACCCACGTGCCGATGAACACCACGTCGGCCTCGGCGAGGTCCTTCAGGCCGATGGCGGTGATCGGGTAGACCGCGACGCTCCAGCCGGCCGCCTCGACCTCGGCCGCGATCATCCGCGCCGCCCGCGCCGTGTTGCCGGTCAGGCTCTCGTAGAGGACCACCGCTCTCGCCACGCCTGCTCACCCCGTTGCATCGACCTACACCGGGATCACCGGACCCCAGCGGTCCACTGATCCGGTCGCCCCGGCCCGCCCAACGGTAGTTCGTCCCGCGGGTGGCGCCGCCATCCGGAGACCACCCCGCCCGCCCGCGCCGGGCGTCGGCGCCTTACCCTCGTTCCCACATCGCGACGACGACGGGGAGTGCCAACGGATGGAGATGCAGTACCGCCGGCTCGGGCGATCGGGATTGAAGGTGAGCGTCCTGTCGTTCGGCTCGTGGGTCACCTTCGGCGGGCAGCTCGACGCCGGGCGGGCACGGGACTGCCTCGCGGCCGCCCACGACGCCGGGGTCAACTTCTTCGACAACGCCGAGGCGTACGCCCACGGGGAGTCGGAGCGCATCATGGGCCGGGCGATCGCCGAGCTGGGCTGGCCGCGCCACTCGTTCCTGGTGTCGTCCAAGTACTACTGGGGCCTGCACGACGGGCCGAACTCGCGGTTCACCCTCAACCGCAAGTACCTGCTCGAGGCGATCGACCCGTCGCTCGAACGGCTCGGCCTCGACCATCTCGACCTGATCTTCTGCCACCGCTCCGATCCCGAGACGCCGGTCGACGAGACCGTGTGGGCGATGCACGACATCATCTCGTCGGGCCGGGCCCACTACTGGGGGACATCGGAGTGGTCGGCGGGCGACATCCGCGCCGCCTGGGAGATCGCCGAGCGCCACCACCTGCACAAGCCGGTGATGGAACAGCCCGAGTACAACATGCTCAACCGGCGGAGGGTCGAGCGGGAGTACGCCCGCCTCTACGACGACCTGGGGCTCGGGCTCACCACGTGGAGCCCGCTGGCCTCGGGGCTGCTGACCGGGAAGTACCTCGACGGCATTCCCGAGGGCAGCCGCGCCGCCCTGCCCGGCTACGAGTGGCTCCGCAAGGTCCTCACCGATCCCGACCGGAACCGGCAGGTGCGCGCCCTCGCAGCCGTGGCCGACGACCTGGGCTGCACCCTCGCGCAGCTCGCCCTCGCCTGGTGCGCACGCAACCCCCGGGTGTCCACGGTGATCACCGGGGCCAGTCGCCCCGAGCAGGTGCAGGAGAACATGGGCGCGCTCCCGGTGATCGACCAGCTCGACGACGAGGTGATGGCTCGCATCGACGAGCTGCTCGGCCGCTAGAGGCCAGCAGACGACCTACCGATCCGCCGCCGCTCCGACGTGCCCGGGGCGGGCACGAGGCGACGGTCGGTCCTGCAGGACCGTGGTCGATCCGCGAGGCTCGCGGCCATGGAGCAGACAGCGCCCCCCACCGCCGACCTCGACGAGGTCGAGCGGCGGCTCACCCTGCCGCTCGTCGAGGCGATGACCACGCAACGGGCGGTGCGCCGCCTCCGCTTCGACCCCGTCGACCCTGCGGTGATCGAGCGCTGCCTGGAGCTGGCGCTCGAGGCGCCCACGGGATCGAACGCGCAGAACTGGGAGTTCGTCGTGGTGACCGAGCGGGCCACCAAGGAGCGGCTCGCCGCCCAGTACCGCCGGGTCTGGGCGCTCTACGGGGAGGCCGGGCGGCGCCTGCGGGCGGGCGACGAGGCCACGGCCCGGATCCTGCGGTCGGTCCAGTGGCAGGTGGACAACTTCGCCGAGATCCCGGTGCTGGTCGTGTGCTGCCTCCGGGGAGGCGCCCGGCTGCCGCTGGTGCCCCTGCCGCCCATCGCGGCCAGCTCGCACTACGGGTCGATCTACCCGAGCGTGCAGAACCTGCTGCTCGCGGCGCGAGCCGTGGGCCTGGGGGCGTCGCTGATCACGCTCCCGCTGTGGTCCAACACCGTGGCCCGGCGGATCCTCGGGCTGCCCCTGTCGGTGGAGCCCTGCTGCATCGTCCCGCTGGGTTGGCCCCGGGGTCGCTACGGCCCGAAGCGGCGCCGGCCGGTGCGGGAGGTCGTCCATCACGAGCGCTACGGGAACCGGCAGGTGGCGGCAGCCGACCCCGCGGTGGCGGGCTGACGGCCGGGCCGGCTGTCGGCCGTCGCCGGCTTCGCCGGCCCACCGCCGTCGCACTAGAACGACCGGCACCGGTCCCGAAAGGTTGGTGCGATGGTCTCCGAGCTGTTCGACCCCGAGGCGTGGCGCCCCGTGGAGGGGTTCGACCTCACCGACATCACCTACCACCGGGCGGTGGACACCGGTGTCGTGCGCATCGCCTTCGATCGACCCGAGGTGCGCAACGCCTTTCGCCCCCACACCGTCGACGAGCTGTACCGGGCGCTCGACCACGCCCGGCAGACCGCGGACGTGGGCTGCGTCCTGCTCACCGGCAACGGGCCCTCGCCACGCGACCGGGGCTGGGCGTTCTGCTCCGGCGGCGACCAGCGCATCCGGGGCCGCGACGGCTACCGGTACGCGGCCGGTGAGACCGCCGACACGGCGGACCCGGCACGCACCGGCCGGCTGCACATCCTCGAGGTGCAGCGCCTGATCCGGTTCATGCCGAAGGTGGTGATCTGCCTGGTGCCGGGGTGGGCGGCGGGAGGCGGGCACAGCCTCCACGTCGTGTGCGACCTCACGCTGGCCAGCCGGGAGCACGCCAGGTTCCGCCAGACCGATGCCGACGTCGCCAGCTTCGACGGCGGGTTCGGCTCGGCGTACCTGGCGCGCCAGGTGGGCCAGAAGTTCGCCCGCGAGATCTTCTTCCTCGGCCGGGCCTACTCGGCCGAGGACGCCCACCGCATGGGCATGGTGAACGCGGTGGTCGACCATGCGGACCTGGAACGGGTGGGGCTCGACTGGGCCCGCACGGTGATGGGCAAGAGCCCGACCGCCCAGCGCATGCTCAAGTTCGCCTTCAACCTCATCGACGACGGCCTCGTCGGCCAGCAGGTCTTCGCCGGCGAGGCCACGCGCCTGGCGTACGGCACGTCCGAAGCCGAGGAGGGCAGGGACGCCTTCCTCGAGCACCGGCCGCCGGACTGGTCGCCGTACCCCTGGCACTACTGACCGGGGCCTCGGTCTCAGATCGCGGGCCCGTTCCCCGGATCGTCGAACGCCAGGGGTTCGTCGAGCGACGTGCCCGTGCCACACCCCGGGGGCATCTCGCCGGTGGCGTCCAGCCCCCGGACGGTGAGCTTCGGGTTGGCGCCCGAGAAGAGGCCCCAGTCGCTCTCGCAGCCCGGGACGATCCAGGTGTGGTTCATCCAGCCGGCGGAACCGTCGGCCTTCTGGCCGCCGCGGGCCTCGCACTCCTCCTCCGACAGGTTCGACCCACCGGCCACCTCCCCGTCGACGAAGCACAGGCCGACGTGGCGGTGGTAGTGGTCGTTCTCGCCCGTGAACCCCACCGTCGGCGGCTCGTCTCCCTCGCGGAGGATGTAGTAGCTCAGGCCGACGATGTTGGCGTGCTCGCCGTCGCCGTCGTACAGGAGCATCTCGGGCTCCTCGATGACGAAGGTCTCGTCGACGTACTCGAACTTGATGTAGTGGGCCGCGATGCCCGGCAGGTAGCCGGTGACCCGCCGGTAGCCGGCCGCCTCGGCGTCGGCGATCGTCGGATACCGGGCCGCCACCTGCCGGGCCCGCCCCAGCTCGTCGGCGAGCGCCTCGCACTCGTCCTCGTCGGTCATCGGGATCCAGGGGTCGGGCTCGAGCGTGTGCGTCAGACCGCCCGACAGGATGCCGTCACGCAGCTCGGGGTTTCCCTCGAGGTAGGCCACCACCCCCTCGACGGGGATGCCCCGGGACTCGTCGACGAAGACCTCGGCCCACTCCTCGATGGTGAAGTCCACGCCGCCCGTGTCGTCGTGGGCGTGGACCTCGCCCGGCTCGCTCTCCTCGTTGAAGGCCGGCGTGTTGAACCCGAGGTCGCACCGGTCGGCGTCGTCGACCGCCGCGACCTCCCCCCCGACGTGACCGTCGTGGTCGTCGTGGTCGTCGTCGCCGGCGCCGTGATCGTGCCCGTCGGCTGCGGCGAGCTCACCGGCGGCATGGTCGTGGTCATCCCCGTCGTGCTCCCCGGCGATCGACGGGGTGATCGAGACCGAGACGAGCCCGACCAGCGCAACGGCGGCCAGCCCACCGGCGAACGTGGGCACCCGCGGCGCGGCCCGGCGGGCGGCAGGAGCCACCAGCACGGCCACCGCGCAGGCCACGGCGAGCAGCTCGAGTCCGGTGGCGGCGAGATCGGGCAGGCCGGCGCCCTCGGCGTCGTAGCCGGGCACCCCGACCGTGCGCGACACCGCCCACACCGCGACGATCGCGGCGTTCACGCCGCCCGCGGCCCACCACGCCCGTGCGTGGGCCCGCCATCTGATCAGCGCGACCGCGACACCGACCTGCGCCCAGGCCGCCGAGAGGAAGAAGACGCCGTGCGCGGTCTCGTGGTCGAAGTGCTGGGGTGCGTACGCGAAGTGGATGGCGGCAGCACCGATGCATGCGGCGGCGGCGACCGTGCGGAGCGTCTCGGTCAGGGGCGCAGCCCGCCCTCCCGGCCCGTCCGCCGTCGACCCGGTGTCGAGCATGATCCCTCCAGGTGTGCGAGCGGCCCGCCACCGACCGGGGACGGGCGCCGAGATCATGTCACGCCGGGGAGGTTCTTGCACGGCACGTGCAGAGCTGCTCGTGAGGAGCACAGGGGCCCCGAGCCGGCGGCGGACCTGCGGCGAGCCGCCTACCCGGCCACCTCCTCGACGAAGACGGCGGCCGTCAGGCGCTCCACGAGCTCGGGATCGGGCGTGGCGCTCCCCTTGCGCACAACGTTGGCGGCCCCGGCGGCCGCAGCCCACCGGAGCAGGTCGGTGAGCGGGCGGCGGGCGGCGAGGCCGGTCGCCAGCGCGGCGGTCATCGTGTCGCCCGAGCCCCGGGCCCCCGCCGCGGTGAGCGCCGGCGAGCGGACCAGAAGGCGCCGGTCGCGGGCGACCACGAGCGAGGGGGCGTCCCCGGCGCGCGACACCACCACCGATCGCCGCCGCTCCCCTGCGCCGGCCAGCCGCTCGGCGGCGTCCCAGAGCGAGCCCTCGTCGGGGCCCTCCACCGCCCGGTCACCTCTCGGCACGCCGGTGGCGGCCACCACGTCCGGGATCAGCTCGTCGTGCCCCACCTTCAGCCAGTCGAGCCCGCCCTCCAGCGCCGCGGCGAGCTGGTGACCCGAGAGGTCGGCGACGGTCGTGCGGCCGAGCGCCCCGAGGTCGGCGGTCAGCCGCGTGAGCAGCGAGGTGTCGAGCGACTCGGCCCACGGCGACCCGGTGATCACGCACACGTCCGCGCCGAGAGCCTCGGTCAGGGCGGCGCTGTACAGGTCGTCGACCTCCTGGCGGACCAGCCGCCCGGGTGCGGCGTCGCGCAGGCAGGTCCGCTCGCCGCCCTCGCGCTCCTCCACGTAGCAGGCCGTGGCCGCCCGCGTGAGAACCGCGTGCACCTCGTACGCGCCCTCGAGCAGCAGGTGGTGCGCGGTGACGCCGGTGTCGCCCCCCAGCGGCGTCACGAGCGCGACGTCCGCCCCCAGCGCCTGCGCGGCGCGCGCCACCCACGGGCCCTGCCCGCCGACGTTCAGCGCGACATCGGGGTTCGAGCGATCCGGCGGGTGCTCGAAGGTGCACACGAGCACCGGCGCCGGAGCGAACACGGCCACACGCGGCCGGTCGTGCGCGGGCGGGCCGGTGTCGTCCATCCCTGGGCATGGCTACCCCCCGCACCAGGGCACTAGCCCGTGGGCCCCCGGCCGGGTGCGATCGCCCCGCCACCGGCCCGGCGGGCCTCGCCGAGCGGACCCACGAGCCGGGTGGCCTCGTCGAGCACGGCCGCGACGGTGCGCCGTCCCGCTCGGCGGGCGGCGGCCAGCGCCCCCGCTGCCCCGCCCACCTCGACCACCGCCTCCGCGTAGAGCTTGAGCTTGGGCTCCGTGCCCGAGGGTCGCACGACGAGTCGCACCCGGTCACCCCGGAGCACGACGCCCGTGGTGGGGGGCAGGTGCTCGCCCCGGCGCAGGTCGTCGACGTGCCGCACCGGCACCCCGGCCAGCGCTGCGGGTGGCGACGAGGCCAGGCGGTCGATCGCAGCGGCCGCGCGGGCCCGGCCGTCGAGCCCCCCGACCGGGATGCTCCTCTGCCCGGTCGCGTGGACACCCAGCTCCCGGGCCAGGTCGTCCAGGCGGTCGCCGACCGTGCGACCCCGCGCCCGCTCCGCCGCCACCAGCTCGGCGAACACCAGCGCCGCGGTGATGCCGTCCTTGTCGCGCACGAGCGTCCCGACGCACGAGCCGAGCGCCTCCTCGTAGCCGAACACGAACCGGACACGGGGCCGGTCGAGGGCGGTACGGGCGATCCACTTGAAGCCGGTCAGCACCTCGGCGTGCGTCACGCCGCGGGCCTCGGCGAGGCGGCCGAGCATCGAGGACGACACGATGGTCGTGACCACCAGGCGGTCCGCCCCGGTGCCGCGAGCGAGGAGCCAGTCGGCCAGCACCACGCCGATCTCGTCACCGGTGAGCACGCGCCAGCCCCGGCCGTCGTGCTCGGGGACGGCGACAGCGAGCCGGTCGGCGTCGGGGTCGTTGGCCAGCATCACGTCGGCCCCAGCCGCCTCGGCTCGGGCCAGCGCCGCGTCGAGCGCTCCCGGCTCCTCGGGGTTGGGGACCGCGACGGTCGGGAAGTCCGGGTCGGGTGCCGCCTGGTCGGGCACGGTCACGGGCACATCGAACCCGGCCCGGGCGAACACCGCGTGGAGCGTGGGGCCGCCCACCCCGTGCAACGGCGTGTAGACGGCGTGCACCCCGCGCGGCCCGCCGGGCTCGACCAGCCCAGCCGCGCCGGCCACGTAGGCGTCGATCAGGTCGTCACCGGCGGCGACGACCCGCGCCGGCAGGGCGGGGTCGCCGGGGCGGCCCCGGGGAACGGTGGCGAGCGGACCGACCGCGTCGATGCGCGCCGCGATCGCCGCGTCGGCGGGCGGCACGACCGGTGCGCCGTCGTCGAGGTACACCTTGTAGCCGTTGTCGCCCGGGGGGTTGTGGCTGGCCGTGATCTGGACGCCTGCGCAGCACCCGAGGTGCCGCACGCCGAAGGCGACGACCGGTGTGGGAACCGGCCGATCGGCGAGGTGCACGGCGAAGCCGGCCGCCACCAGGACCGCAGCCGCGTCGGCGGCGAACGTGGTCGACCCGTGGCGGGCGTCGAAGCCGACGATCACCGCCTCGCCCGCGTGACCGGTCGCCGCCAGGTGAGCGGCGAGGCCGGCCGTCGTCCGGATGACGACGGCACGGTTCATGCGGTTCGGACCGGCGCCCATCGGCGCCCGCAGGCCGGCGGTGCCGAACGTCAGGCGGGCACCGAACCGCTCGCGCAACCCCGCGAGGTCGGGCGGGCCTGCCTGGCCGCTGCCCGCCTCGCCGAGCAGCCGGTCGACCTCGGCACGCGTCACCGGATCGGGATCCTCGTCGCGCCACGCACGCGCCGCGGCGATCAGCTCGTCGGGGCCCATGCGTCCCCGATCGTACGCACCACCCGCCGCCCGGTCAGAGGCGGTCGATCACGCCTGCGAGCAACCTCCCCAGGCGCTCCGCCGCCGAGGCCCCGGCCGCCACGACCCCGTCGTGGGCGAGCGGCGCACCGCCGCGGCCGGCCGCGAGGTTCGTGACCAGCGACAGGCCGAGCACCTGGAGGCCGAGGTGCCTCGCCGCGATCGTCTCCCAGACCGTCGACATGCCCACCAGGTCGGCGCCCAGGCGGGCGAGCATCCGGACCTCGGCCGGCGTCTCGTACTGGGGGCCCGGGAGGCCGGCGTACACCCCCTCGTCGAGTCCGGGGCCGCCGCCGTCGAGGTCGGCGTCCACCGCACGCGCCAGCGCCCGCAAGCGGGGGGAGTACGCGTCGGTGAGGTCGGCGAAGAGCGACGGCCGGCCGTCGTCGGCCGCCGCGGCCGTCGCCGCGCCGGCGAGCGGTGAGCGGCCGGTCAGGTTGATGTGGTCGGCGATCAGGACGGGCTGCCCCACCCGGAAGTCGGCCCGGATGCCGCCGGCCGCGTTGGTGAGCAGGACGACCTCGCAGCCACCGGCATGGGCGGTGCGGACGCCGTGGACCACCACGGTCGGGCTGTGGCCCTCGTAGCCGTGCACCCGGCCCAGGAACGCCAGCACCCGCCGCCCCCCGCCCGTGCGGAGCGAGCGCACGGTCCCGTGGTGCCCAGGGACCGTCGACTCGGCGAATCCCGGCAGGGCGGCCGCCGACACCTCGGCCACGATCTCACCCAGGGCGTCGGCTGCCGGCCGCCACCCCGACCCGAGCACCACCGCCACGTCGTGCCTGCGCACGCCGGTGCAGGCGCCGACCGCATCGGCCGCCTCGGCCGCGAGCGCGTAGGGATTGGTCACCGGGGGCACCGTACCGGTGGCACAGGTGCGACCATGGCCACCGGACCCCAGCCACCGTCCGCACCACGCCCGCCCGGCGTCACGCGGATCCCCACCCTCCCGAGAGGAGCTCGCCCGTGGCCGACAGCGCGATCGATTGGGACGCCCTGCGGGCAGCAGCGACGTCGGTGGCCGAGCGTGCCCACGCGCCGTACTCCCGGTTGCGGGTCGGTGCGGCCGGACTGGTCGACGACGGCCGCGTGGTCAGCGGCTGCAACGTCGAGAGCACCTCGTACGGGCTGACCCTGTGCGCCGAGTGCGGACTCGTGTCGGCCCTCCACGCTGGCGGCGGCGGGCGCCTGGTGGCCGTGGCCGTGTGCGACGCCGCCGGGCACGACCTCCCCTGCTGCGGGCGCTGCCGGCAGCTCCTCCACGAGGCCGGCGGCCCGGACCTGGTGGTCAACGGGGTGGCCATCGGCGCGCTGCTCCCCGGTGCGTTCGGCGCCGAGCACCTGCCGTGACCACCGACGTCCTCGACGTGATCGGCACCAAGCGCGACGGCGGGACGCTGTCGGGCGAGCAGATCCGCCGGTTCGTCGAGGGCTACACGGCCGGGAGGGTCGGCGACGCGCAGGCGGCCGCGCTGTGCATGGCCATCGTGTGGCGGGGAATGGAGCCGGGCGAACTGGCCGAGTGGACCCGGGCGATGATCGACTCGGGCGAGCGGCTCGACCTGGCCGGCGTCGGGCGCCCCACCGTCGACAAGCACTCGACCGGCGGCGTGGGCGACAAGGTCTCGCTGGTGCTGGTCCCGCTGCTGGCGGCGTGCGGGGCCGCGGTTCCGCACCTGGCGGGGCGCGGCCTGGGCCACACCGGCGGGACGCTCGACAAGCTCGCGGCGATCCCTGGATGGGAGGCGTCGCTGCCCGCCGGCCGCATCGTCGAGCAGCTCGGCCGGGTTGGCGCGGTGATCTGCGCCCCCACGGCGGCGCTCTGCCCCGCCGACCGGGAGCTCTACGCGCTCCGCGACGTCACCGGCACGGTCGCGTCCGTCCCGCTCATCGCCAGCTCGATCATCGCGAAGAAGGTCGCCGGTGGCGCCGGCGCGCTCGTCCTCGACGTGAAGGTCGGCTCCGGGGCCTTCCTCCCCCGACCGGACCGTGCGCGCCTGCTGGCGGAGACCTTGGTGGCGCTCGGTCGGGCCCACGGGCTGCGCACGGTGGCGCTCCTCACCGACATGGAGCAGCCGCTGGGGCGCGCGTGCGGCAACGCGGTCGAGGTGGCCGAGGCGGTCGAGGTGCTCCGCGGTGGCGGCCCGCCCGACGTCGTCGACGTCACGCTCGCCCTCGCCCGCGAGATGGTCGCGCTCGCCGGCCTCGACACCGATCCGGCGGCGGTCCTCGCGGACGGACGGGCGCTCGCCGCGTGGGATGCGATGGTCAGGGCCCAGGGCGGCGACCCCCGCGCCGACCTGTCGGCATCGCGGCGCCGCCACGTCGTGCAGTCGCCGGCGACGGGCTACCTGCGCCGCATCGACGCCCGCGGCGTGGGGGTCGCCGTCCGGCGGCTCGGCGCCGGGCGCAGCCACCGGGACGACCCGGTGTCGCGGACCGCCGGCGCGGTCTGCGTCCGCCAGCCGGGCGACCGGGTGGAGGCGGGCGAGGCGATCATCGAGCTCCACGTCGACGACCCCAGCCGCCTCGACGGTGCGGTCGCGGCGCTGGCCGGAGCCATCGAGGTCGGCCCGGAGCCGCCCCCGCCCCGGCACCCGGTGCTCGACCGCCTCGCGTGAGCGGGCCGAGCGATGCGGATGCGGGTCAGTACTCGATGCCCTTGCGGGCCGGGATCCCTTGGTCGTGGGCGTGCTTGACCGCGACCATCTCGGTGACGGTGTCGGCCAGCGCCACGATCTCCTCCGGGGCGTCGCGACCGGTCACGATCACGCTGGTCCGGTCGGGCCGGTCCCGCAGCGTGGCCACCACCTCGTCGACGGGCACCCACCCGAACGTGACCGCGTAGGTCATCTCGTCGAGGATCACCAGGTCGTACTCGCCGCCGGCGATCGTGGCGGCCGCAACCTCCCAGGCGTGGCGGGCCCTGGCGGCCGTCTCGTGCAGGTCCTGGGATTCCCAGGTGAAGCCGTCGCCCAGCGTGTGCCAGTCGACGCCGAGGTGATCGGCCAACGTGCGCTCCCCCACCGTCCAGCCGGGAGCCTTGATGAACTGCACGACGGCCACCCGCCAGCCGCGTGCCCAGGCGCGACCCATCACCCCGAACGCGGCCGAGCTCTTGCCCTTGCCGTTGCCGGTGTTGACGAGGAGCCGCCCCCGCCGGCGGGGCGAGCGCCCCGACGGCGCCGCCCCCGATGCACCCTGCGCGGTCGTGGTCATGGTGACATCTTCCCGCGCACGTCCCGCGCCTCAGAAGGTACGCTCAGCCGACGTCCCGCCGGCGGAACCCGGCCACGCCCGCCGCGGTGAGCGACGCCGCGGCCGCCAGCAGGATCGCCAGCGGCGGGACCGACCACGCGACCGCCGGGACGGCGGGCACGTGCTCGAACGGCGACAGGTCACGCGCCCACCCCGGCAGGTCGAGCACATCGGCCAGCAGCCCGACCACGACGCTGCCGGCCAGGACCACCCACGCCAGGGCGACCAGGCGCGGCAGCCACCCGAACAGGGCGACGGCCACACCCACCAGGACCCAGACGGCCGGGATCTGCGCCAGCGACGCGACCGTGAGGCGGGGCACCTGGGCGGCGTCTCCCGCGATGATCGCATCGGCCAGCCCGAGGCCGAAGCCCGAGGCCACGATCACGAGGGCGCTGCCGGCGAAGGCGATCAGCAGGTGCGACGCCATCCACCGGCCGCGCGAGACCGGCGTCGCCAGCAGGGGCTCGGCGCGACCTGCGGTCTCCTCCGACCGCAGGCGCAGGGCCGACTGGATGGCGAGGCCGCCCGCGGTCAGCGCCAACAGCAGCAGCATCGTCGAGAAGAAGAGGTCGATGAGATCGGCGCCGCTGCCCCGGGCGATCACGTCGCCGATCGTCTCGTTGTCGGCGACGAAGTCCTCGACGTCCTGGCCGACCGAGCCGAAGCCCGCGCCGAGCAGGGCGAGCCCGACCAGCCAGCCGATCAGGCTCGGGCGTTGGAGCCGGAGCGCGAAGCCGGCCGGCAGGCGGGGGGCGGGGAGGCCGAGCAGCCCGGCGGCGGCCGGGGGACCCGGTCGCGACGGCACGAGCCCGGCCCCGACGTCACGGCGCGACTCGAGCGCGAAGGCGAGCGCGGTCGACCCGGCGGCACCCACCACCGGGAGCAGCAACGCCCAGAGCCGTTCGCCCGCGAAGGGCCGGGTCGCGTGCAGCCACCCGATCGGCGAGAGCCAGGACAGCTCGCCGCCGCCCACGTCGCCCACGGCCCGCAGCATGTACGACACCGCCACCACCGCGGTGACACCGCCGTAGACCGCCCGGCTGTGCTCGCTCAGCTGCGCCACCACCGCGGTCAGGGCCACGAAGAACACGCCGAGCGCCGCGACCGCCGCCCCGAAGGTCCAAGACCCGCCGGCGGGAAGGTCCATCCCGAGCAGACCGAGGGCGAGCACGAGGCCCACCGCCACGCTCATCGCCCCACCGATCACGAGGGCCGCCGTGGTGGGTGCGTGGCGACCCACGACCGAGGCCCGCACCAGCTCGGTGCGGCCGCTCTCCTCCTCGGCACGGGTCTGGCGGCCCACCATGAACGCGCCCATCAACGCGACGGCCACCGCCGTGTAGGTCGCGATCTCGAACATGATCCGTCCGCCCAGGGTGCCGACGGCCTGGTCGGGACCGTTGAAGGCGATGACCGCGGCGTTGCCCGTGATCGGCACGGCGGCGGCCTCGAGCTCGTCCTCGGTGGGATACAGACCCTTGATGCTGGCCGCCGACAGCAGCGCCACCACGCAGATGCCGACGATCCACGCCGCGATGCGGACCCGGTCGCGCCGGAGCCCCGCCCGCACGAGGGCGCCCGTGCCGACGTACCCACCGGGGGGCTCCCCCCGCCCCGTCGAGGCCCCGCTCTCGGTGGCGGGTCGTCCAGGCCGGGTGCCCGTCGGTGCGGTCATCGCGACCGGCGTCCGGGGAGCCGGGTGCGCCACCCCCGCCCGACCTCCCCGTCTCCCGCCGCGACCGCCGCCGCCTCGTGCTCCGCGGCCAGCTCGTCGCCGTAGTGGCGCAGGAAGAGCTCCTCGAGCGTGGGCGGCTGGCTGATCAGGCTGCGGACCCCGAAGCGGGTGACGTGCGTCAGGGCGGCGTCGAGCTGTGCCGTGTCCACGTCGAAGCGCGCCCGGCTGTCGCCGACCTCGAGGTCGTGGACGCCGTCCATCCCCTCCAGGCCCTCGACCGGCCGTTCGGTCTCGACGGCGATCGTGGTGCGGGTCAGATGCCGGAGCTCGCTGAGCGTCCCGCTCTCGACCGCGCGGCCCGCGCGGATGATGGTCACCCGGTCGCAGAGCGCCTCGACCTCGGCGAGGATGTGGCTGGAGAGCAGCACGGTGCGCCCCTCGGCCCGGATCTCCCGGATGCACTGCTGGAAGACCGACTCCATGAGCGGGTCGAGGCCCGACGTGGGCTCGTCGAGCAGCAGCAGCTCGGCATCGGACGCGAGGCCCGCCACGAGCGCCACCTTCTGCCGGTTGCCCTTCGAGTAGGTGCGTGCCTTCTTGGTGGGATCGAGCTCGAAGCGGTCGAGCAGCTCGTCCCGCCGGCGACGGTCGAGGCCACCCCGCAGGCGGGCCAGCAGGTCGATGATCTCGCCGCCGGTCAGCGTCGGCCACAGGCTGACGTCGCCGGGCACGTAGGAGAGGCGACGGTGGAGCCGGGTGGCGTCGCGCCAGGGATCGCCGCCCAGCAGCGTCGCGACGCCGGCATCGGCACGCAGGAGCCCCAGGAGCACGCGGATGGTCGTCGACTTGCCCGACCCGTTGGGGCCGAGGAAGCCGTGGACCTCACCGGTTGCGACCGTGAGATCGAGCCCGTCGAGCGCCCGGACGGGCCCGAACGTCTTGACGAGCCCGGAGATCGAGATCGGGCTGACCATGGGTCCGACCCTACGCCGGGCGGCGCGCGCGGCCACAGACCCTCCGTGCGGGCGCACGGCCCGACCCGCGCCGCCGCCCACCCGGTCCTCCCACCACCCGCGTGATCAGGCGACCAGGCCGGCGAGCAGGTCCATCGAGCGCAGCCAGCCGTCCAGGTCGGTCCGCCACGGCGCCGCGACCACGTACGAGATCCCGGCCTCCCCGTAGGCGGCGTGCTCGCTCCGGATGCGGTCGTGGTCCATGCCCTGGGGATCCCACCCGGTCCGGAGCGAGATCGTGAACGACTCGTCGGGCCGCTCCCGCCGCAGCCGCTCGACGACCGGCCGCGCCTCGTCCGGCGTCACACCGATCAGGTGGGCACCGTCGCCGAGCTCGGCGGCGCGGCGCTCGGCGCGCTCGCCGGAGCCGCCGACCCAGATCGGGATCTCGTGCGCCGGCTTGGGCAGCAGCCGCAGGTCGCGGAACCGGTTGTGCTCTCCGGCGAAGTCGGCGGGGTCGTCGCGCCACACGGTCCGCCAGAGGCGGAGCGCCTCGTCGGTCCGCCGACCTCGATCGCCGAACCGGCGGCCGAGCGCGGCGAACTCGCCCGGCGACCATCCGACCCCCACCCCCACGGTCAGCCGGCCGCCGGACAGGTTGTCCAGGCTCGCCAGCGTGTTCGCCGTCTCGAGCGGGTTCCGCTGGGGCACGACCAGCACGCTGGTCCCGAGGCCGATGCGCTCTGTGACCGCCGCCGCCCACGTGAGCGTGACGATGGGGTCGTACAGGTACGGCGACGGGTAGTCCTGCGACGCCGGCTGGACGATGTGGTCGCTCACCCAGACGCCGGCGTACCCGAGGTCCTCGGCGTGGGTGGCGGCCCGGACGATGGCGGCGCGGCCGCTGACCCGGCCGTACTGGGGAAGGTGGATGCCGATCTGCATGGCGCCATCCTCGCCCACTCGGCCGCCCCCGCTCCCTCCCAGAGACCCGGCACCGCCTGCGCCGCCCACCGCACCGCCGGCGCCGGGAGCACGACGACCTCGAGGCCGGGGCCGCTCGTCAGGGTCCGGGGCATCGATGCCCGTCCGAGCACGTCGGCCACGCCCACCAGGGACCCGGGTCCGAACCTGCCGACCGCCTCGCCCTCGACCGACGCGACGATCTCGCCCGACACCACCACGAACGCCTCGCGGGGCTGCCACCCCTCCCGCGCCAGCACGACGCCCGGCCGGACGCCGAGCCGGTCGGCGTGGCGGGCCAGCGGCGCGAGATCAGCGGTCCGGTGGCGGCGGAAGGGCTCGACGCCGGTGAGCGCGCTCCTCGCGGCCCGGCGCCACCGCATCACGCGACCTCCCGGGCCGGGGGCGCCGCGGCGACGCCCGCCGCCATCCGGCCTTTCGCCCCCGCACGGAGCGCCACCGTGACCTCCAGCTCGCCGCCCCCGTGGTGCTCCGCCCGCGCCCCGGGGGACAGGGCCCGGACGAAGCGCACCGCGGGCACGTTGTCCGCGTGGACGGCGGCCACCACCGCACCGAGGCCCGACCGCCGGGCATCGTCGGCGAGCGCGCCCACCAGCGCACGGCCGATGCCTCGCCGCCGCCACCCGTCCTCGACGAGGACGGCCGCCTCCGCGACGCCGGACGCGCCGAGCGCCAGGGTGGCGGTCCCGTGGACGGCGCCGGACGGGTCGACTGCGATCCACGACCGGTGCCGCTCGGTGGGCGAGGTGATGCGCGAGATCTCCTGCCGGGCGGCGCGACCGACGGGGCCGTGGAACCTCCGGTGGAGGGTCTCCGCGGTGCACCGCTCGACCATGGCGTCCACCGCCGACCGATCGGCGGGGCCCGCGGCGCGGACGGCGACGCGAGGCGGGCCGAGGGCCAGGACGGGGGTGCGGGCCGGGTGTGTCGTGGGCGATCGGCTGACCATGGCCGGAACGTAACTAGACCGGTCGTCATAGTCAATAGACCGGTCGACATATTGATAGGCTGGACGCGTGGCATCCGACACACGTGACCGACTCATCCGCACGACTGGCCGTCTGCTGCGCACCCAGGGGTACGCGGGAACCGGCCTCAACCAGATCATGGCCGAGGCCGATGCGCCCAAGGGCTCGATGTACTTCCACTTCCCCGGGGGCAAGGCCGAGATGGCGGCCGCCGCCGTCCACCGCTTCGCCGAGCGCATCACCGCCCACCTGGTCAAGCGGCTCGCCGGCAGCCCGACCGTGCGGGACGCCGTCGCGGGCTTCTTCGACTCCTACGTCGAGCACCTGGCTGCCACGCAGTTCGCCGAGGGCTGCGCGGTCGCCACCGTGGCCCTCGACGGCGCAGCCGAGCACGACGTGCTCGCCGAGGCGGCGGGCTCCGCGCTGCACGAGTGGACCGACCTCATCGCCCGGGCCCTCGAGGCCGAGGGTCGGGCCGCGGACGAGGCACACCGGCTCGCCACGCTGGTCGTGGCCACGATCGAGGGCACGATCGTGATGGCGCGCGGCGAGCGCTCGACGGAACCGATCGAGGCGGCGCGCGACGCCCTCGTCCCCTTACTCGATTCGCCGGGCTGACCAGCGAACGCCCGTTCGCTAGGGTGGGCGCATGACCGAGCTGCGTTGGGAGCAGGTCGACGTGGAGCACCCCCAGGGCTCGCTGTTCGACGAGCCGGTCTTCGAGCGGGAACCCGGACGTGGCGAGTTCCGTGGCATCGAGTTCCTCCACGTGCGCTCGCAGCGGATCGTCAACGAGGTGCGCGGGGCCCCGTTCGGCTTCCGCTACTCCATCAACGCCTACCGGGGTTGCAGCCACGCGTGCACCTACTGCTTCGCGCGCCCCAGCCACACGTACCTCGACCTCGACGCCGACCGCGACTTCGAGCGGAGCATCGTGGTCAAGGTCAACGCCGTGTCGCTGCTGCGGCGCGAGCTCGACCCCCGCCGATGGTCCGGCGACCTGATCGCGATGGGAACCAACACCGACCCCTACCAGCGGGCCGAGGGCAAGTACCGCCTCACCCGCGGGATCGTCGAGGTGCTCGCGGAGGCGGCCAACCCCTTCTCGATCCTCACCAAGTCGACCCTGGTGCTCCGCGACCTGGACCTGCTCGCCGAAGCAGCCCGGCGCACCGACGTGCGCGTCAACCTGTCGATCGCCACGCTCGACGAGAGCGTGTGGCGTGCCACCGAGCCGGGCACGCCCCATCCCCGCCGCCGGATCCGGGCGGTGGAGCAGCTCAACGCCGCGGGCGTGCCCTGCGGCGTGCTGATCGCCCCGGTGCTCCCACGGCTGTCCGACCGACCCGAGCAGCTCGAGGCGGTGGTGGCGGCGTGCATCGAGGCCGGCGCCCGGTCGATCTCCCCGGTCCTGCTCCACCTGCGCCCGGGCGTGAAGGACATCTACCTGTCACGCCTCTCCGAGACCCATCCCCACCTGGTGGACGACATGCGTCGCCGCTACCGCGACGGCGCCTACGCCCCCCGGGCCGACCAGCAGGCGCTCGTCACGCTCGTCCGTGATCTGGTCCGGCGCCACGGTGGCGTCGGGGCGAACGCCGCCGGCACGCCGCACCCGCCGCAGGACGCCGCGACGCTCGACCCCGGCGGCCCACCGGCGCAGGCCGTCGCCCCGCCCGGGCGACCTCGCGGTCGGGCCCGCACCCCGTCCGGCCGGGAGGGGGCCACCCAGCTCTCGCTGCTCTGACCGCGGCCCGGCCGCCCGGCCCGTCGAGCCACGCCCGGCGGGCATATCCGACCTCCCTGCCGGGAATGGTGAGCGCATGTCGACCACTCCTGGACCATCGGATCGCCCTCCGGCCGAGCAGCAGGGCGGGGTCCCGCTCCCGCCCGAGTCCCGCGCCGACGAGCCGCCCGCCGCCCAGGCGTCCCCGGCGGACGAGGCCGCACGGGATGCCGAGGCAGCCCGCGACCGCCGCGAGGCCGAGCGCGACGAGACCGAGCGCGAGCGGGCCGCCGGTGGAGCGGGTGCCGGGGCGGCGTCCCTCCCCTCGACGGCCCAGGTCGGTCAGAGCGCCGGCCTGCTCCGCATCGTGGCGATCATCGTGATCGTCGGCGGCATCATCTCCATGGTCGCCGGCGTGGCCACCTGGCTCCTCGTCCGCGAACAGCTGCAGGACGAGAACATCACCGTGTCCGACGACGCCGACCGTTTCGAGGGCTGGGAGGTGGACGGTCCCTTCACGGCGTACGAGCAGGCCAACGTCATCGAGCGCCACGCCCTCGAGGAGACCGGGGGCCTCACCTACGCCGAGCTCGACCGCGGCGATCCGCTGCGGGAGCAGGCCATGCAGGCGTCGTTCCTCCGGGCTTCGCTGTTCACCTCGGTGGTCTCGTTCGGGGTGGCCGCGTTCGCCTTCGGGCTCGGCATCCTCCTGATCCTGGTCGGCGTGGGGCTGATGCGCATCGCCAGGGCGTTGAACGTCGCCGTGACCGCCTGAGGCTCCACGCGCCGCGCGCCGGCGCCGGGCGACACGGGGAAGGGGGGTCACCGCGGCGGCGCATCCCCGTCGTCGGGCGGGCATCGCCCTGCCATGCTGGACGCCGGCCAGCTCCGGCACATCCGCTCGCCCCGACCCACATCCGTGCGCACCGACCCCGTGGATCTCCGGCGCCGCCTCGGCGGTCTGACCCTGCGCGACGAGCGCAGGCTGCGGCGACGCCTGGCGCAGGCGGAACGGACCGACGACCGCCACGAGCGTCGTGCGGCGCTGGCATCGGTCGCCGAGGCGGTCGACGAGGCCGAGCGGTACATCGCCCGGCGGCGCGCCGCCCCGCCTACGACGGTCACCTACCCCGCGTCCCTGCCGATCACCGACCGGCGGGCCGACATCCTGAGCGCCATCCGCGACAACCAGGTGGTGGTCGTCTCGGGCGAGACGGGCTCCGGCAAGAGCACGCAGCTCCCCAAGCTGTGCCTCGAGCTCGGCCGTGGCGTGCGCGGGATGATCGGGCACACCCAGCCGCGCCGGCTGGCGGCACGCACGGTGGCGGAGCGGGTGGCCGACGAGATGGGCTCGCCCCTGGGCGACGTGGTGGGCTGCACGGTCCGGTTCTCCGACCAGGTCGGCGAGCGCACGCTGGTGAAGCTGATGACCGACGGCATCCTCCTCGCCGAGCTGCAGCGCGACCGGGCGCTCCGCCGGTACGACACGATCATCGTCGACGAGGCCCACGAGCGCTCGCTGAACATCGACTTCATCCTCGGCTACCTCACCGAGCTGCTCCCCCGCCGCCCCGACCTCCGGGTCGTCGTCACGTCGGCGACCATCGACACCGAGCGGTTCGCGTCGCACTTCGACGCTCCGGTGGTGGAGGTCTCGGGCCGGTCGTACCCGGTCGAGATCCGCTACCGCCCGATCGACGGGGACACGCCCGGCCGGCGTGGCCGCACGGCTGGCAGGACCGGCCGTCGCCGTGCCGGCATGGCCCCCGACGAGATCGACGCGGTCACCGCCGCGGTCGACGAGCTGTGCCGGGCGGGACCGGGGGACATCCTGGTGTTCCTCTCCGGCGAGCGGGAGATCCGGGACACGGCGGCGGCTCTCGCCGAGATGGACCGGCCGGGCACCGAGGTCCTGCCTCTGTTCGCGCGGCTGTCGGCGGCCGACCAGCATCGCGTGTTCCGCTCCCACGACGGCCGGCGCATCGTGCTCGCCACCAACGTGGCGGAGACGTCGATCACGGTGCCCGGCGTGCGCTCCGTCGTGGACCTGGGCACGGCCCGCATCTCCCGCTACAACCGGCGCACGAAGGTGCAGCGCCTGCCGATCGAACCGATCAGCCGGGCGTCGGCCGACCAGCGCGCCGGGCGCTGCGGGCGCGTCGCACCCGGGATCTGCATCCGCCTCTGGGACGAGGAGGACCACGCGGCGCGCCCCGAGTTCACCGACCCCGAGATCCTGCGGACGAACCTGGCGTCGGTCGTCCTCCAGATGGCGGCCCTCGGGCTGGGCGACATCGAGTCGTTCCGGTTCGTCGACCGCCCCGACGCCCGGGCGATCCGCGACGCCGTCGCGCTGCTCGTGGAGCTGGGGGCGATGACCACCGACCGGGCGCTCACCCCCCTCGGGCGCCGGCTCGCCCGCCTGCCGGTCGACCCCCGCTTCGGGCGCATGATCCTCGAGGCCGACGCCCACGGCTGCGTGCACGAGGTGCTGGTGGTCGCCGCTGCGCTCTCGATCCAGGATCCCCGGGAGCGGCCGCTGGGGCAGGAGCAGGAGGCCGACGCGCTGCACGCCCGCTTCGTCGATCCGGCGTCCGACATCGTGACGGTCCTCAACCTGTGGGCCCACCTCCAGGACGCGCAGCGCAGGCTCTCCGCGAGCCGGTTCCGGCGGATGTGCCGGGCCGAGCACCTCCACCACGCCCGCGTCCGCGAGTGGCAGGACCTGGTCCGCCAGCTCCGCGAGGTGGCCGGCGAGCTGGGCATCCGCCGCACCCGCCGGCCCGCCCACCGCGATGCGGTGCACCGTGCGGTGCTCGCCGGGCTGCTCTCCCACGTCGGCATGCGCATCGCCGAGACGTCCGAGTACCTCGGCGCCCGCCAGGCCCGGTTCTCGATCTCCCCCGGCTCGGCCCTCCACGGGTCGACCCCGTCCTGGGTCATGGCCGGCGAGCTCGTCGAGACCGACCGCCCGCGGGCCCGCATGGTGGCGCGCATCGACCCTGGGTGGATCGAGCCGCTGGCCGGTCACCTGGTGCGCCGCAGCCACGGGGAGCCGTGGTGGGATCCCGGCCGCGGCGTCGCGCTGACGAACGAGCGGGTGAGCCTCTACGGGTTGCCGATCGTTCCCTCCCGGCGCGTGCCGCTCGACCGGGTCGACCCGGCGGCGGCGCGGGCGATGTTCATCCACCACGCGCTGGTGGCCGGCGACTGGACCACGCACCACGACTTCGCCCGGGAGAACCGGCGCCTGCTCGACGAGGTCGCGGGCCTCGAGGACCGCACCCGCCGGCGCGACCTGCTGGTCGCCGACGGGCGGCTGGCCGACGTCTTCGCCGAGCGGATCGGCGACGAGGTCACGTCGGCCCCCAGCTTCGACGCCTGGTGGTCGCGAGCGTCCCGCCGCACCCGTGAGCGACTGAGCCTGACGCTCGACGACGTGGTGGCCGCCGGGGCCGAGCCCGTCGATCCGGAGGCCTTCCCCACGAGCTGGCGCCAGGGGGACGTGGTGCTCGACGTGTCCTACACGTTCGGGCCCGGCGAGCCCGACGACGGCGTGACCGTGCACGTGCCGCTCCCGATCCTCTTCCGGCTCAGCGGCGACGGATTCGACTGGCAGGTGCCCGGGCACCGCCTCGAGCTGGTGACGGCGCTGATCCGGGCGCTTCCCAAGCAGGTCCGCCGGCGTCTCGTCCCCGCGCCCGACCGGGCGCGCGAGGCGCTGGCGGCGATCACCCCCGACGACGGGCCGCTCCTCGAGGTGCTCGCCGGGCGGCTCGGGACGATCGCCGGCGTCCCGGTCTCCCCGGCGTCGTTCGATCTCACCAGGGTCCCGCGGCACCTGCTCGTCCGGTTCCGCATCGAGGACGAGGCCGGCAGCGAGGTGGCGAGTGGCCGTGACCTCGGCGCGCTCCGGCGACTGCTGCGTGACCGGGCCCGCCGGGCGGTCACCGGGGTCGCCGGCTCGGTCGAGCGGACGGGCATGCGGGGCTGGGAGATCGACACGCTGCCGCGCGCGGTGGGTGCCGAGGCCGGCGGCCACGCGGTGCACGGCTTCCCCGCGCTCGTGGACGAGGGTGCGACCCTCGGCGTCCGGGTGTTCGTCGACGAGGCCGAGCAGGCAGCGGCGATGGCCGGCGGGGCCCGCCGCCTGCTGCTGCTGGCGGCACCCGGCGCCCGGCGCGAGGTCGAGCGGCGGCTCCGATCCGTGCCGGAGCTCGCGGCGGTGCCGACCGGCCACCCCGGGCCGGACGCGATCGCAGACGACTGCCTGGCGGCCGCAGCCGACCGGATCGTGACGACGCACGGCGGCCCGCCCTGGGACGCGGCCGGCGCCCGCCGCCTCCAGGAGGCGGCCCGGGCCCGGCTGGGGCGGCTCGCCGTGGGTACGGCGGCCGAGGCCGCGGAGC
>JBKHJZ010000165.1:0-7099 GCA_046537875.1 Acidimicrobiia bacterium
TGGCGGGCCGCCTCCTCCCACAGCCAGCCGGCCCCGCACCCCACCTCCAGCACCTCGGCGCCGGCCGGCCAGCGGATCTGGCCGACGATCCACGGGAACCAGGGCTTCACCGCCGTGCGGTACTTGACGTGCAGGTTGGCCCGGGCGGTCAGCTTGGTGGGGTCGCGGTACTGCACGTCGCGCAGGTACGCCTGGTCGCCGCCGGCGAAGCTGCCCCGGTCCGGCATGCGGGGATGGTACGCCCCGCCTCGGGTGTCGGGCAGGGCTCGCCGGCGGCGACCGGCCGGGCATGCGGGGATGGTGGGCCCGCCTCGCGTGTCGGGCATGGCTCGCCGGCAGGTACGGTCTGCCGTTGACGTCCTGACGAGGGGATCCCGCATGTCGTTCGAGTTCCTGTCCGACGAGTGGTTCGAGGCGGTGGAGGCGCTCGATGCACCCCCCGTCCCGGCCGCGCTGACGGACGTGGCCGTCAACGTCGTGGTCACCCGCGATGACGGCGACGACATCGAGATCCACCTCGCGGGCGGACGGATGCACCGGGGGCTGGCCGAGGGCGCCCCCACCACCATCACCGCGCCCTACGACGTGGCGAAGGCGCTGTTCGTGCAGCGCGACCAGCAGGCGGCCATGCAGGCGTTCATGTCGGGCCAGATCAAGGTGACCGGCGACATGACGCCGCTCATGATGGCGAACGCCACCCCGCCCACCCCCGAGCAGCAGGCCTACGCCGACCGGATCCTCGACCTGACCGCCGGCGCGGGCGAGCGCTGAGTCCACCGGTGGCGGACCGAGGGAGCGGGCGGTGATCGACGAGCGGGCGACCATCACGATCGATCCGCGCTTCTGCGGGCCCGACGACTCGGGCAACGGCGGCTACGTCTGCGGGCTCGTCGCCGGTGAGTTGGACGGCGGGCCGGGCGGCCCCGCGGTCGCCGTGACCCTCCGCGTGCCCCCGCCGCTGGCGACCCCGCTCGAGCTCACCCGCGACAATGCCGGGGCGACCCTCCGGCACGGCGACACGCTGGTGGCCGAGGCGGCGCAGGTGGAGCTCGACGTGGAGCCGGTGGCGCCGGTGCCCGCGGCACGGGCCGAGGCCGCGGAGGCCGACTACCCGGGGCTCCGCACCCACCCGTTCCCGCGCTGCTTCGTGTGCGGCTCCGCCCGCGATCGTGGCGACGGCCTGGCGCTGCGTCCGGGACGGCTCGCCGACGGCTCCGGCCGCACCGCGTGCACGTGGACGCCGGACCCGACGCTCGCCGACGATCGGGGCACGGTGCCGGCGGAGCTCGTCTGGGCGGCGCTCGACTGCCCGGGCGGGTGGAGCGCCGAGATCGAGGGACGCCCGATGGTCCTGGGCCGCATGACCGCCCGGATCGCAGACCTCCCGGCCGTCGGCGAGAGGTGCGTCGTGATGGGCCGCCTGCTGGGCGGCGAAGGGCGCAAGACCTGGACGGCGTCGACCGTCTACGGCGCCGACGGCCGCGAGCTCGGCCGGGCCCACGCGACCTGGATCGCGATCACGCCCGGGTGAGCGTCCACGGGGCCCGGCGCTGATCGACGGGCCGGCGACGTGACCCGGCGCCGTCGGTGTCCGTTGGTCCCGGCCTGTCCCCGTGACGCACAGTGGAGCCATGACCGATGCCGCCGCCTCGCTCCCCATCACCGCGCTCACCGGAGACGTCGTCGCCAAGATCGAGCCGGACGCCAGCCTCGACGCCGTCGCGGATGCGCTGGTGGCCGGGGAGATCGGTGCGCTCGTGGTGGGGACGGGCGAGCGTCCGGAGGGCATCGTCTCCGAGCGCGACCTCGTGCGGGCGATCGCCGACCGGCGGGACACCGCCACCACCACGGCCGGGGACATCGCCCACACCAAGCTCATCTGGTGCGACGCCTCGGCCACCGTTCACGAGGTGGCCGGCGAGATGATGAACCGCTACGTGCGGCACGTCCTGGTCGAGGAGGAGGGCCGCCTCGTCGGCATCGTCTCGGCCCGCGACCTGCTGGGCGTCTACGCCACCGAGACCGAGTCGGAGTAGGACGAGACCGGGCCGGACTGGGAGCAGGCGGCCGGTCGGACTGGACGTAGGGAGGCTGGCCGGCCCCGTCCAGGCCCATCCCGAG
Source organism: Acidimicrobiia bacterium (assembly GCA_046537875.1). Classification (GTDB taxonomy): domain Bacteria; phylum Actinomycetota; class Acidimicrobiia; order Acidimicrobiales; family VFJN01; genus JBKHJZ01. Next base: position 2,122 of record JBKHJZ010000165.1, read on the forward strand.
GGAATGGGTTCCAGCATCGCGGGCCCGAGGTCATAGGTTCCGGATCCGGAACCTGACGCCTCCGGCTGGGTCGGGCGGAACTCATGGCCTCGGGTGGAAGTGGACGATGGGACGCGCGCCCCGGGTTGGATCGGACGGGGCTCGTGACCTCGGGTGTTCACGCTCCTCAGACGGCCGTGCCGCCAGCGCCGTGCCGGTGACGGTGCCACGCGACATCCGCCCACGTGCAGATCGAGAACGCTGCGGCCACGATCATCGCCGCCCGCCAACCGGAGATGGCCCACCAGAGCGCCGTCATGGCGACGGTCACGATCAGCCAGCGTCGGAGCGCGAGCTCGTGGGGACGCCCGACCGCTCGGCGCCACAGCGCGGCTGCCCGCTCGTCGAACGGGGTGGCCGGGGTGCGATCGCTCCGCCGCCGAGCCCACCACGCGACGGCCAGCAGTGCCACGACCCAGGCCCCGGGACCCAGGAGCGCAGATGCCCCGCCGGCCACGGCCACCCCGCCGGGGGAGAACAGTGCCCACAGTCCCAGTCCGGCGAGGAGCATCACGACCATCGCAGCCTGGATCGCTGCGACGGTCGACACGAAGCGCCACACGGTTCGCACGACGTACACCGTAGGCAGGAATGCTGGCGGGCGGGGGCAGCCGCCCCCGAACGTCCTGGCTGTCCGGCCCGCAGGCGCGCAGGTCGAGGCTCAGCCGAGGCTGGCCGAGCGGTCGATCGCCTCGGCGGCGCCGTCGTCGTCGACCCCGGCCACCACCAGGGTCGCCGCTGCCCGGACCTCGGGATCGGCGTCACCCATCGCCACGGCATGGCCGACCAGGGCCATCACCGGCAGGTCGTTGTGGCCGTCGCCCACCATCATCACCTGCTCGAGCGGCACCCCGAGCTCACCCGCGACGGTCGCCACCGCATGGGCCTTGGAGGCGTGCTCGGAGATCAGCGAGACGAACGCCGCGTCCGGCATGACGGGTGACGTGGCGCCGGATGCGGTCGTCCCCGGCGGGGCCGAGGCGATGGCCGCCTCGGCGGCGTCGCGGGGGACCACGAACTGCACCCGGACCACCGCATCGTGGAGGTCGTCGAGCGGCCGGCGCTCGAACGGCAGCCCGAGCAGGCCGGCGTGGTCCACGGCGAGGGGCCGGTCGTCGTCGACCACGTAGTCGTCCCACGAGTACAGCTCGAGCACCCAGTCGCGCTCGGCCGCCACCGCCACGCAGGCGTCCACGAGGTCGGGGGCCAGCGGCTCGAGGCGGAGCTGACCGTCGGCCGGGCACCAGAGCGCGGCACCCGTGTGGAAGACGTGCCAGCCGCCCGGATCCAGCCGCTCGGCCCACCGGCGGGTGGGCCCCGCAGCGACCCGGGCGGTGCACAGGGTGAGGTGCTGGCCCCGACCACGCGCCCGATCGGCCGCCGCCCACAGCCGGGGGCTCGGCGCACCGGACGAGCCGACCAGCGTGCCGTCGACGTCGAGGCAGACCAGGGGGAGCACGGGCTGCGACCCTACCGGCGCGCTCCCACGGGCCCTGCGACACGTCCCGGGGCGGACGGTTCTGCGGTGTGGCCTCCGGTGTGCCCCCTGTGGGTCACTGCGTGCGACGTGGCGCCGGACCAGCACTCGTCCTGGACTCCCGTGACCGGCACCTGCGTTAGCCCCGGTCAGCGGGCCGCGACCAGGTTGTCGTCGGTGAGCTCCGGCTCGCCCCACCAGCGGTAGGCGACGAGCTGGCCGCCATTGGCGATGCTCCAGTCGAGGCACGCGGCCCGTTCGTGGTCGACGGCCGGGTGTCCGGTCCGCCAGTAGTGGCCGTAGAGGACCGGGACGTCGAGCGGAACGTCGGGCAGCGCATCGCGGTCGAGCGGCGTGTCGGGGAGTGGGCCGAGCGGGCTGCCGTCGCATGCGGTCGCCCCGTCGGGGATCTCGGCGGCGGTGGCCAGGGTGTCGGCGTCCGGGCACCACCAGCGGAGGCGGGCCTTGTCGCGGCGGTGGCCGTCCTTGTCGATGTACGCGTGGCCGCCCATGTGGATCTCCGGACCCTTGAGGACCACCTCGACGGCCTCGTCGAGCGGATCACCCTTCTCCGCTGAGACGATCTCCCGCGTGAGGGTCCCGTCGCCGAGCACGTCCATGCTGGCGGGGTGCCAGCAGGCGTGGACGATCCGGAGCCCACCGAGGTCGAGCCACATCGGGAGGGTCTCGAACCAGCCGATCCACTCCCGGTGCCGGGGGGAGCCCTCGCCCACGGCGGCAAGGAACGCGGCGTGCTGGCCCCGGTTCTTCTCCGTGTGGGGGCGGCACCAGTCGCCGGCGTCGTCGCGCGTGGCCCAGGCGACGGCGTTGAGCTCGTGGTTGCCGAGGACCGCCAGGGCAGAGCCCGCGTCCACCATCCGCCGGGCGATGTCGAGCGTGCGGAGCTGGTCGGGGCCGCGGTCGATGAGATCGCCGATGAACACGGCCCGCCGTTCCGGGTGCCGGTAGGCGCCGCCGGTCTGCCGGTAGCCCATCGCGGCCAGCAGCTGCTCGAGGGCGTCGGCGTGGCCGTGGACGTCGCCGATCACGTCGTAGGTGGTCATCGGCCCATCATCTTCGCTCGTCGGCGGATGACGTCGATCTGCTCGAAGGTCTGCGGGGCAGCCATGTCGGCCTTGCGGGTGACCGATCGGAGCTCGTCGATGCGGGCCAGGGCTGCGTCGGCGCCCAGCCCGCCGTCGATGAGCAGGCAGCCGGCCACGGTGGCCGTGCGTCCGATGCCGCCCCAGCAGTGGAGGTACACGGCCCCGCGCTCCGCGCCGCCGCGGATCGTGGCGAGGATGGCGTCGTAGCCGGCAGGGTCGATCACCCCCATGTCGGGGACCGGGTGAGGCGCGTGGACCAGCTCGAGGTTCCTCGCCGACGCCGCCCGCCTGACGATGTCGTCGTAGGGCTCCAGGTGCGGCTCGTCGGTGAGATCGACGAAGGTCCGTACGCCGTGGTCGACGAGCAGGTCGACCTTGCGGGCCGCCGTCCCGGCATCCGGATGCCCCGGGTACTCGCCGGCGAGGATCCGTCCCGGCTCGACCCAGTAGCCGTGGACGAGCTCGTCGTGGTGCCATCGGTGGGTCGGCGCGATGCCCGCGCCGAGGTCGTGGAGCCGCCCGGCGATGGCCTCGATCCGGTCGGCGTGGGTGATCCTCCTTCGCCAGTCGGCGGGGATGCCCGAGCAACCCCAGCGGGCGCCGGCGAGCTGACCGGCGATGGCCGCGGTGGTGTCGGCGTCGTGGCCGAGGTTGGCGGCCCGCAGGACGGCGTCGCGGGCGTCGCTCGCCCCGGCCACGGCCCACAGGGCGGCTTCGAGGGCATCGACGACGTAGCCGGTGCCCCGGATCTCGGGCGGTTCCTTGTGGCGCCATGACCCTCGGACGACGGCCTCGACGCGGGGGTCGAGCGGGCCGAACTGCCAGAAGCCGGGGTCGAGCACCGCATCCACGGCGACGCCCTGGATCAGCGCGGCGATCATGGCGCCGAAGGCCCGGCAGGCGTCGACCGGGCGGCTCGCCGGATGGGTGGTGCGGCTCGACTCCCCGGCCCGCGCGGCGGCGTCCTCGATGTCGGCGTGCCAGCGGATCGGCACCGGCGCGAGGCGCATCAGCGACCCGTTGGCCGCAGACTCCCCGTCGACGATCCGGTCGGTGACCGTGCCGTCGCGCTCGAACCGGTCGAGGGCGCGCGACGTGGTGCCGCCGATGTCGAAGCATCGGCCGGTGGCCGACCAGTAGCCGTCGCGCCGCCAGGCGAGGTAGCGGCGGAGCTGGTCTGCGGGATCGAGGCCGCCCGTGTCGAGGATGGATTCGCCGAGACACATGGCCATCGACGTGTCGTCGGTCCACTGGCCCGGCCGGAGGGCGAAGGGCCCGCCGCCGACCATGTCGTCGATCGGCTCGAACGTTCCCGGTCGCTCGAACTCCAGCGTCGTCCCGACGGCGTCGCCGACGGCGAGGCCGACCAGGGCGCCGGCGGCGCGGTCGCGGGCGCTCACGGGCGCCCCCCGGCGGGGGTGTGGCGTGTCGACCGGGCCACCGAGCCGACCGGGCGGTGCCGGTCGTCGGGGAGTGCCGGCGACTCGGCGGGCTGCGGCACGAGGGTGGCGAGCGTCGGCAGCTCGGTCGGTGGTCGCGTGTCGTGCGGTCGGTGGGTCATGTGGGCCCCTCCCTTGGCAGGTTAGATCGTATCCGATCTAATGTGTACCCGAGGGGTGTGACAGCGACGCGAGCGAGCGGTCCGTGACAGACCTGACGAGCTTCCCCCGACCATCGGTTGCCGTCGACGTGGCGGTGCTCACGGTGGCCGACGACCGGCTGTCGGTGGTGGTGTGGCGCCGGACCGGGCGGACCGCGACCGGCGAGTGGGCGCTTCCCGGCTCGTTCTTGCGCGAGCGCGAGCGGCTGGACGATGCCGTGGCCCGCACCCTGCGGGACAAGTGCCGGATCCGGGGTCTCGCCCCGACCCAACTGAGGGTCATGGACGACCCGGCCCGCGACGACCGCGGGTGGGTGCTGTCGGTCGCCCACCTCGACGTCGTCCCCGGCTCCGCCATAGCCGATCGGGGTCCCGAGGGAGAGGTCCGGCTCGCGCCGGTCCGATCCGAGCGCGCCGGTGGCCGCCGCCGTTCGATGCTCGAGCTCCCCGACGGGCAGGCGTGGCTGCCCTTCGACCACGAGGACATCGCGCGCCTCGCCGTCGCAGAGCTCCGGATCCGCTACGCCGACCACCCCGACCCTGCGGGGCTCCTGGGCGACCGCTTCACGATCCTCCAGCTCCGGCGGCTCCACGAGGCCATCGCCGGCACCGCCCTCCAGAAGGACTCCTTCCGCAGGGCGATGCTCCCCCACCTGGAGCGGCTCCCGGAGATCGAGGAAGGCGTGGTCGGCCGCCCCGCCCACGTGTTCCGCCGGCGGCGGGTTGCGTGAGGCGGGCCGGGGGAGCCGAGCGAAC
>JBKHJZ010000166.1:0-7097 GCA_046537875.1 Acidimicrobiia bacterium
AGCTCGATGCGGGCGAGCCACAAGCCGGGGGCGTCGACCTCCGGTGGGCTCGGCAGCATCCGCTCGCCCTCCCACAGGCGGGCGAGGCCCTCCTCGCCGGCCCGCTCGATCACGCCCTCCACGAAGGTCGAGCCCCGCTCGTAGGTGGCCTGGCCGAGCTCCAACCCGAGGAGCCGCTCGACGAACCGGTCGGCCTGGGAGGCCTCGACCCGCCGGCGGCGCAGGGCCTCGGTGAGCATGCCGTAGCTGCCGATCAGCGACGAGCCCACGGCGTCCATCACGTGGTCGACCACGCCGACCACGACGGCCACGATCGCCTCGACCCGGGGGAGCAGTGCGCGCTGCTCGTCCGACTGGATGGCGCCGAGCAGGTTGCCGGGATCGCCCAGCTTCTCCTGCAGCTGCGACAGCGACTCCGGGCCGCCGGTCAGGTCGAGCCCGCCCAGCTGCTCCTCGAGGGCGCGCGGATCGTTGCGGAAGCTGGTGGTGTAGCGCCGGAGCAGCGCGTCGAGCCGCGCCCGCACGTGCGGCACGCCCAGCACGGCGTGGTGGGCCACCTCGTGCACGCAGATCCAGAGCCGCAGGTCGTCGGGTGGCAGGCTCCACTCGCTGCCGAACGCCTCGACGTTCGGCGCCACGATGAGCAGCTCGTCCCCGGGAGGGCGGGGGATCGGCAGCTCGTACTGACCGAGCGAGCGCTGGGCCAGGTGACCGACCATCGAGCCGGACGTCATCGCCACCATCATCGGCTGCATCGCCCGGAGCATCGGCCGGAGGAGGGCGTCGAGCTGGTCGTCCGGGCCACCCGGGCCGGGCTCGTCCCCCGCCGCCTCGCCGGCCGCCTCCGGTGAACCGAGCGACGACGCCAGCTTCTCGAGGAGCGGGCGGTACTCGTCGAGGGTCCGGATCGCCCACTGCCCCCGGGTCACCGGCAGCACCGTGAGCCCCCGACCGGTCACCGACGTGGGCAGCCCGGTGACACGTGCGACGTGGAGCTCGGCCACCCGGGCCAGCTGCTCGAGGCGGATGCGCTCGGACGGGTCGACGTTCGGCTCGCTCGCGCCGTCCGTCGCCACGGCGAGGGCGAGGTTGCGCGCCGCGTCCCACGGCACGGTTCCGCCCGCGCTCACCCGCGAGAACATCTTGGCGAGGTCGCCGAAGAGCGGGAACCCCTCGAAGGGATCCGGGGAGCCGGGATCGCTCACACGGGCACGCTAGCGCCCCCACCGCTGCCGACCACCCGGGTCCGGTCGCACCGGGCCGCGGGCGCATCCCGGGCCCGCCGGTGTTTGGCCGGGGCCGGCTCTGGCAAGGTAGGGGGTCATGGGCACCGTCGTCATCACCGGCGCCGACAGCGCGCTGGGCCGCCGCGTCGCCGCGCTGGTGGAGCGCGACCCCGCAGCCGTCGCAGTGGCGCTCGGCGCCGGCGACCGGCCGGTCGACCTGGCGCGCGACGACGTCAAGCCCCACCTCGAAGGCGCCGACGTGCTCGTCCACCTGGCCGTCACGCGACCCGCCACGCCCACGGCGGCAACCGACGACGTGGAGGCCGCCCGGCGCACGTTCGATGCCGCGGGCGCCGCCGGCGTCCGCCACCTGGTGGTCCTCTCCAGCGCCACGGTGTACGGGGCCTGGGCGAACAACCCGGTCCCGTTGACCGAGGACGCGCCCCTCCGACCGAACCCGGGGGTGCCGTTCGCGGCCGAGCGCGCCGAGATCGAGCGCCTGGCCGCCGAGTGGCGCGACACCCATCCGGGGACCACGGTGGCCGTGCTGCGGCCCGTGCGCACCGTGGCACCCGACGACCGCGACTGGCTGGTGCCGGCGCTGCGCCCCGCTCCCGCCGCCCCCGCCGAGGCCGAGGACCCACCCGCGCAGTACCTGCACCTCGACGACCTGGCCGCGGCCGTCGACCTCGCTCGGACGGCGCGGCTGGACGGCGCGTTCAACGTGGCACCCCCCGGCTCGATCCCCGGCGAGGCGGTGCGTGCGCTCATCGGCGCCCCGCCGAAGGTGCCGCTGCCCGGCCGGGTCGCGGGGCGCGCGGTGCGCTGGGGCTGGCGGTCGGGGCTGGGCGCCACGCCGCCCGAGCTCGTGCCCTACGTGCTCCAACCGTGGGTCGTCGCCAGCGACCGGTTGCGGGCGCGGGGCTGGTCGGCCTCGGTGTCCAACGAGGAGGCGTGCGTCGACGCCCACGAGGTGAGCCCCTGGGCGTCGCTCAGCCCCCGCCGCCGCCAGGAGCTGGCGCTCGCGGTCGCCGGCGTGGGGTTGGCCGGGGCCCTCGCTGCCGCCGGTGTCGTGGTTCGCCGGGCGGTGCGCAGGCGCTGAGCGGGCGCTGAGCAGGCGCCGAGCGGGCGCCGAGCGCTCGCCGAGCACCGGGAGAGCGGTCGTCCACTGCCTGGCGCTGGCTCCGGTGTCGTCGCCGTGGCGTCAGCCGGCCGGCTGCGGGGACCGCTCCAGGCGCACGGTCGCCTGGGACGCGTCGCCCCCGCGGACCAGGGAGAGCTGCGCATCGTCGCCGGGGCGGTGGGCCCGCAGCGCCAGGATCAGATCGGCCATGCCCCCGATGCGCCGGCCGTCGACGGCGGTGATCACGTCGTGGGCCCGCAGCCCGGCGTGGTCGGCCGGGCCCGACGGGACGACGGACACGACCAGCGCACCGGCCGGGTCGTCGGTGCCTGCGGCGCCCTCGGTGCCCACGGCGTCCTCGGTGCCCGCGTCCCCGCTGGGGCCGTCGGACTCCACGCCCTCCGTGGTCGCGGCGACCACCGGCATCGCGCCGGCATCGCCTGTTCTGGCGGTCTCCCCGTGTGCGCCGGCCTCAGCGTTCCCGCCCGGAAGGGGCACGGCGTCCCGGCCCTGGATGCCGAGCCAGCAGTGGTCGGCACGACCGGTGGTGAGCAGGTCGTCGACGACCCGCCGGGCCACGTCGACGGGTGTGGCGAGGATCGTGCTGCGCTCGTGCGACGCGGTCACGCCGACGACCGCCCCGCGACCGTCGAGCAGCGGCCCGCCGAGCAGGTCCACCGGCACGTCATCGGGATCGGTCGCGACGGCGGCTGTGATCGCGCCGTCGAGGACCCCGGTGGGGGTGGTGGCATCGCGCCGGGCCGTTCCGATCGTGACGCCCACGAGCGTGGCACCGCCGCCGGGGCCGTCCGCGCCCGCGGCACGTGTCGCACCGGCGGCACCGCTCGCGCCGGTCGCGCCGGTCGCGCCGGTCGCGCCGGTCGCGCCGGTCGCGAACCTCACGTCGCCAGCGTCGAGGCCGCCGCTGGGCGCCAGGATCGCCGTCTGGTAGCCGTCGCCCGCGAGGTCGACCACGCCGATGCCGGTGGCGGGATCGGTGCCGACCACGCTGGCGGCCACCGGCGACGCACCGCCGAGGCGGGCGTCGACGCGCGTGCCCGGGTCGCTGTCGCCCAGCACACCCGCCCCGGTCAGCACGATCCCGTCGTCGCGGACCACCACACCCGACCCCGGGGTTGCGTCGCGACCGTCGCTGGTCAGCGAGACGAGCGCGGGAGCCACGCGCTCCCGCAGGCCGCCGGCCAGCGCCGCCGCGCCGGATCCGGGCAGGGACCCGGCAGGGCTCAGTGCCACCTGCGAGACGACCGGCCGGTCGACGACGCGCTCGTTCACGCCGAACGTCAGCACGCCGGCGCCTGCCAGCGCGGCGCCGGTGGCCCCGGCCACCAGCACGACACCCCACGGACGCCCCCGCGCCGTCGCCGTCGCCACCGGGCCGCCCGGACCGGCCGGACCGGGCGCTCGGGTGGTCGGGAGCGCCGCCGGCGCGGCGGAGTCGACGAGGGGACGAGCACCGATCTCCGAGGGATGGCGCCACAGCCGATCGTCCGGATCGGGCGGCGGGCGGAACTCCCGCACGTCCTCTTCGGCGTCCTCGTCGAAGGGCACGCGCGTCGAGGATAACGGTGGTCCGCTCGGCAGTGCCCGCGCCCGCCCCAGCCCGGCCGCGCCCGGCTGTGCCCCGGCGGCCAGGCGGTGCCCGCCGCCCGCCGGGGCCCGCCCGCGTCCCGCCGCGCAGGCGGCGCCGATGCCGTCAGGCCGGTCTGTCCGCGATTCATCCGGAGGACCGCGGTGCGTAGCGGCTGGCAGTGCGTACGATGACGGGCGATGGAACCGGAGGTCCCGCCTCGTGGGCGCCACGATGAGGTGCTGGCACCGCCACCCGGCGACACGTGGGTCGGCCTCTCGGGGTGGCCGCTGCCGGTGGCCGAAGCCGCGGCATGGGCGGTCCGGCCCCACTGCGGGGGGCTCGTGCTGTTCTCGGGCACGGCCCGCGACCACGCGCCCGGCCGCCCGGGCGTCGAGCGGCTCGAGTACGAGGCCTACGAGGCACAGGCAGTCCCCCGGCTGTCACGGGTCGCCGACGAGGCCCGGGCCCGCTGGCCCGACATCGGGCGCGTCGCGCTGCTGCACCGGGTGGGCACCGTGGAGATCGGGGAGAGCGCGGTCGTCGTGGTCGTGTCGGCACCCCACCGCGACAGCGCCTTCGCCGCGGCCCGGTTCTGCATCGACGACCTGAAGCGGTCGGTGCCGATCTGGAAGCGCGAGACCTGGGACGGCGGTGAGAGCTGGGGCCTCGAAGCCCAGCACATCGTCGAGGCGGGAGGAGGATGATCGCGTGGGTGCACTCCTCTTCCTGCTGATCGCCGCCGTGATCGCGCTGGTCGGCACCGCGGTGCTGTACCTCCGCAACCGCCCGCCGAGCTCGCTCGAGGAGGGCATCGACGCCTTCCGCCGCGAGATGCAGGCCCTCGCGCCCCGCGACGGCACGCCGCAGCCACGCCGCTGGTGGAGGCGCTGAGCCGTGGCCCGCGACCTCGCCATCGACCTGGGCACCGCCAACACGCTCGTGTACGAGCGGGGGCGGGGCATCGTGCTCAACGAGCCGACGGTCATCGCGCTCAACACGCGCACCCGCGAGGTCCTGGCCATGGGCCACGACGCCTGGCAGATGATCGGGCGCACGCCGAGCGACATCGTCGCCGAACGACCGCTCCGCCAAGGGGCGATCACCGACTTCGACGTGACGCAGCGGATGATCCGGCTGCTCCTCCACCGGGTGCGGGTCGGGCGGTTCAACCGGCCCCGGGTGGTGATCTGCGTGCCGTCGGCCATCACCGAGGTGGAGCGCCGGGCGGTGGCCGAGGCGGCGCGCCGGGCCGGGGCGGCCGACGCCTTCCTCATCGAGCAGCCGATGGCCGCGGCCATCGGCTGCGGGCTCCCCATCCACGAGCCCCTCGCCAACCTGGTCATCGACGTGGGGGGCGGCACCACCGAGACCGCCCTGATCTCGCTGGGCGGCATCGTCGGCCTCGAGGCGGTGCGGGTGGGCAGCTTCGACTTCGACGCGGCCATCCAGGCGCACGTCCGTCGCGAGTACGGCATCGCCGTCGGCGAGCGCACCGCCGAGGAGATCAAGGTGGCGATCGGCTCCGCATGGCCGGTGCGCGACGAGCTGAAGGCCGAGGTGCGGGGTCGCGACCTCGCCACCGGCCTGCCGAAGACCGTCATCCTCACGCCCGAGGAGATCCGCCAGGCCATCGACGACGTGGTGCGCGAGATCATCGAGTCGATCATCGCCTGCCTGGGATCGGCCCCGCCCGAGCTCGCCCACGACCTCATCAGCCAGGGGATGTACCTGGTGGGCGGCGGGGGGATGCTCGCCGGGCTCGACCAGCGCATCTCGCACGACACCGACATCCCCGTGCGGTTGGTCGAGAGCGCGCTCGAGTGCGTGGTGCTGGGCGCTGGCCGGTGCATCGAGGAGCCGGCCGCGCTGCAGGTCGTCTTCGAGGCCAGCAGTCACTGACCGGCGGAGCGGAGAGGACGACCCCCGCCGGAGGGGTTCGGGGCGCCGGTGGGTGCGGTGAGGGGGCCCCAGCTAGCGTCGGCGAGGTGGCTGCGAGTGACCTGCTGGACGACGCCCGCCGGGCGCTGCTCGACGAGCGGCGCCAGCTCACGCTCGACGAGCTGACGTCGCTGGCGTCCCTGCCCGACGAGCACACCCCCGACCTGGCCGCGCTGGCCCACGAGGTGCGGCTCGCGTGGTGCGGCGACCTCGTGGAGCTCGAGGGCATCCTGTCGGCCAAGACCGGCGGGTGCCCCGAGGACTGCAGCTTCTGCTCGCAGTCGTCGCGCTTCACGTCGCCGGTGAAGGCCCTGCCGCTCCTCGGCGACGACGAGGTGCTCTCCGCGGCCCGCGAGACCGCTCAGGTCGGCGCCACCGAGTTCTGCCTGGTCTACGCGGTGCGCGGTCCCGACGAGCGCCTGATGCGCCACCTCGAGCGGATCGTGCCGCTGGTGGCGGAGGGGACGGGGCTCCAGGTGGCGGTCAGCGCCGGCATCCTCGACGACGACCAGGCCGCCCGCCTGGCCGCCGCCGGCACCCACCGGTACAACCACAACCTCGAGACGGCCCGGTCGCACTTCGGGAACATCGTGACCACCCACAGCTGGGAGGAGCGGTTCGACACCTGCCGGCGGGTCCGTGAGCACGGCATGGAGCTGTGCTGCGGCGTGCTCCTCGGCATGGGGGAGTCGGCCGACCAGCGGATCGAGCTGATCGGCCAGCTGCGCGACGCCGACCCCGCCGAGGTGCCGGTGAACTTCCTCAGCCCCCGGCCCGGCACGCCGCTCGCCGACCGCCCGCTGGTGGGCGCGATGGAGGCCATCCGCTGGATCGCCCTGCTCCGGCTCGGCCTCCCCGCGGTGATCCTGCGGATCGCCGGGGGACGCGAGGTCACGCTCGGCGACCTCCAGGCGATGGGCATGACCGCGGGCATCAACGCGCTGATCGTGGGCAACTACCTCACCACGCTCGGCCGGTCCCCCCAGGAGGACCTGGCGATGCTCGAGGACCTCCGCATGCCGATCGGTGCCCTGTCCAAGGTCATTTGAGGATCGAGGGTGGGCGGCGACGGCCCGTCGGGTCACTGCCCGGGATGCGGGCGGCCGGCAGGCGAGTGCGATGGCTGCGGGGCCCCGGACGACCCGTGGCGCTACTGCCCGGCGTGTGGCGGGTGGCTCTCGGTGCAGGTGACGCCCATGGGCTGGCGGGGAACGTGCCG
>JBKHJZ010000167.1:0-7048 GCA_046537875.1 Acidimicrobiia bacterium
CGCGGGCTGTCGCTGTTCGACGAGTGGCCGATGGCCAACTTCCCCTCCTGGATGCGGCTCGACGAGCTGCTCCGCGATGCCGAGGGCCGGCAGATGATCCGCGTCGAGGAGTTCACCGAGGACGACGAGCTGGTGGTCCGCGCCGAGATGCCGGGGATCGACCCGGAGCGTGACGTCGAGATCACCATCGACGAGGGCGTGCTCACGATCTCGGCGGAGCGCTCCCAGGAGGAGAAGGAGGAGAAGCGCCACTTCCGCCGCCGTGAGCTGCGGTACGGCTCGTTCGCCCGGCGCATCCCGCTTCCCGAGGGTGTCGACGAGGACGCGATCTCGGCGCAGTACGAGAACGGGATCCTCGAGGTTCGTGCGCCGATGCCCCAGGAAGCTCCCGGCCGCGAGGCTCGCCGGGTGCCCATCTCGCGCGGGTAGCTCAAACCGACAGGCGCCGGCCGGTCAGTCGCCCATCTCGGCCAGGCGGGCCTGTGACTCGTCGGCCGCCCACGAGAACACGCCCCGCGCCATGGTCGAGCGCTCCTCGGCGGCGCGCTGCGAGAACACCTCGGCCCGCGCGGCGTGGACCCCCGGGTCGTCGGGCGCGGCCTGGGCCGCGAGCTCGGCGAGGTGCCCGGCGAGCCGGCTCTCGCCCGCGGCGGCGAGCTGCGCGGCCCGGTCGGCGAGCCGGTGCGCCCCACCGGCGAGATCGGCCAGCTCACGGGCGAGCACCGCCGCCGGCGCCGGCTTGAGGTGCGCCGGGTCGCCGTCGTACCACCCGCCGTAGAGCCGCCACACGGTGTGGACCACGAACTCCGGCTCGTCGTAGACGGGCCGCAGGTAGGGACGCTCCAGCAGGTCGGCCGGAGCCCGCACCGCGTGGACGATCTCGTCCAGGCGTGCGCCCTCGTTCATCATCGCCAGCGTCTGGTCGACGAGGCTGTCGAGGAGGTCGGCCGTGTCGGTGAGGGCCCGGTGCACCCGGTCGGCACCCGCGATCGGCCAGCCGTGACCGGGGAGCAGCAGCTCGGGCTCGAGCGCGGCCATCTCCCGCAGTGCCAGCGCCCACTCACGCGGGTAGCGCTGGACCTTCTGGGGGTTCCCGCAGTTGGGGCTGGCCCAGATGAACAGGTCGCCCGTGCACACGGCCCGCCGGTCCGGGAGCCAGATCCACGTGTGGTCGTCGGTCTCACCCTTGCCGTGGTGCAGCTCGAACCGCTCGCCCCGGACGTCCAGCGTGTGCCGGGTGGTGTAGGTCTCGTCGGGGTACCGGTACTCGGTCGGCCAGCGGAAGCCGGGCAGCCTGAACTGCCGCGCGTTGATGATGCCGTTGTAGCCGGCGGTGAGCTTGTAGCGGTCGAAGCGCGCGGGCACGAGCTCGTGCGCCACCACCCGGGGCCGCGGCCGCCCACCGGCCTCCGCCTCCTCCTCGTAGGGACCCAGGCCGAAGACGTGGTCGATGTGGCCGTGGGTGTAGATGGCCGTGTCGAGCGGGGCGGTGGTCCAGGCGCGGACCTTGTCGAAGGTGTCGCGGGCCGAGAAGGCGTTGCCCGTGTCGACCAGCGCGAGCGCATCGCCGGCCTTCACGGCCGTGACGTTGCCGAACGCCGGCACGAAGCCGATGCCGGGCGCGACCTCGTCGAGCTCGCCGCCCGAGAGGACGGGGTGGACCTCGTCGACCGACACGTCGCCCCGCCACAGGCGATCGGTGAGCTCGAGGGCGCTGCCGGGCATGCCCGGCAGCGTAGGGCCCGCGGGAAGGCTGCCGGGCAACGGTGGTCCGCCGTCGTGGGGGTGCTGCCCGAGCGCCGGCCGCCGGGTCGGGTCGACCGCCTCGTGAGGGTCAGGCCGCCCGGTCCGTGGTGATGTCGTCGTCCCCGCCCGGCACGGCGTCGAGGGGCCGGACTCGCCGACCCACCACCGCCTGCACGATGGCAGCGGTGCCGACCCCCAGCGCGATGCCGAACACGGTCGCCAGCAGCGTCTGGTCGTGGAAGGTGGCGCCACCGACCGTGCCCAGCAGCACACCGAAGCCGGCCCACAGGGCCCCGGCGATCACCGTCAACGGGGAGTACGTGCGCAACGGCAGTGCGACCTGGCCGGCCATGAGGGTGCTGGCCGTGCGGCCACCGGGGACGAACCTACCCACGACCAGGATGATCGGCCCCCTGGTGTCGAGCTGGTGACGGGCCCACCGTCGCAACCGCTGCGCCCTCCCGGTCGGGTCGCGCCGGCCGAGGCCCCGCGTCGACCGGCCGAGCGCGTACGACAGGTGATCGCCCGCGATGGCGCCGGCCGCCGCCGCAGCAAGGAGGGGCAGCACGCTCAGGCGTCCCTGCGAGGCGAGCACGGCGCCCAGCACGACCACCGACTCGCTCGGCAGCACGGGGAACACCACGTCGAGCGCCGCCAAGACGAGGACGAGCAGGTAGGCGAGCGCGGCGAGCTCGGCGAGGCCGTCGAGGCCGACGGTCACGGTCGGGGCCTCGCTGGGACCTCGCCGGGGCTGGTCGTCGGCCCGGGGGAGCGGGTCGAGTGCATGTGACAACCGTATGGCGTGCGGCTGCCGGACGGAACCTCGATCGGGATGTCTATCCGCGCAGTCTCTAACGCGGTGCGAGGTCGCGGATCGCCTGGCGGGCGTCGATGCCGAACGGCAGCAGGGCGAGCGCCGGGGTCGTGACCCCGTTCTCCACGTAGCGCCCGATGTGCTCGCGGCAGGCCTCCGGGGTGCCCCAGACGATCAGCTCGTCGACCACGGACTCGGGGATGGCGGCGAGCGCTCCCTTGCGGTCGCCGTCCCGCCAGAGCCGCCACATGTCGGCCAGCGCCTCCCCGCGGCCCAGCCACTGGTGGAACGCTGTGTACACGGGGACGTTGAGGTAGGCCGCGATCGCGTAGCGCCCCATGGCCCGCACGGTGTCGGCGTCGTCGGTCGGGGCCACGAAGATCCGGGCGACGATCTCGCGGGGCGCCCCTCCCCCGGCCTCGTGGACGATGGGCGCCACCCGGGCGACGTCGTCGGCCGACAGCCAGTTGATGATCGCCCCGTCGCCCTCGCGCCCGGCGAGCCGCAGCATCCCCTCGCGCAGGGCGGCCACCAGGATCGGAACCGGCTCCTCCGGCAGCACGCCCAACGTGAACCGCCGGACCGCGAAGGTCTCGTACTCCTCGGTGACCTTGTCGCCCGCCAGTGCCCGGCGCAGGAACCGCAGCACGTCGCGGGTCCGCTGGTAGGGCCGCTCGAAGGGGATGTCGTTCCACCCCTCGACGATCACGTCCGACGACGTGCCGATCCCCAGGGCGAACCTGCCGGGCGCAGCCTGGGCGAGCGAGCCCACGCTCTGGGCGAGGCACCCGGGCCCGCGCGTGAAGGCGGGGACGATGGCCGTGCCGAGGCGGAGCGACGGTGCCCACGCCGACGCCAGCGCGAGCGGCGTGAAGGCATCTGCGCCGTTGGCCTCGGCCGACCAGACGTCGGTGTAACCGAGGTCGGCCAGCTCGACCACCCAGTCGCGCTGCTCGTGGAGCGGGACGCCGTCGAAGGGGATGGTCATGCCGTAGCGCTGCATGGCCGGATGCTCGCACAGGCGGCACCCGGCGCGCCGACCGACTCGCGTGGGGCAGACTGCCGGGCATGACCGGCACCCCCTGGATGGACGACGCCTGCTCCCTGGTCGACGCCTTCCGCTCGGGCGAGCGCAAGCCGACCGACGAGCTCGAGTCGGTGCTCGCCGCCATCGAGCGCTCGTCGCTGAACGCCCTGTCGCACGTGGATGCCGAGGGCGCCCGCACCACGGTGGCGCGGGCCGACCCCACGCTGCCCTTCGGCGGCGTCCCGATCGGCGTGAAGGAGCTCGAGGCCGTGGAGGGATGGCCGGCCACCGAGGCCAGCCTGGCGCTGGCCGACCGCGTCGCCGACCACAGCAGCACCATGGTCCGGCGCCTCCGCGAGGCGGGCGTCGTGACCGTGGCGCAGACCACGGCCAGCGAGTTCGGCGGCCTGAACGTGAGCGTGACGAAGCTCCACGGCGTCACCCACAACCCGTGGCAGCAGGGGCGCACCGCCGGCGGCTCGTCGGGCGGCTCCGCCGCCGCGGTGGCCGGCGGGCTGGTACCCATCGCCACCGGCGGCGACGGCGGGGGCTCGATCCGCATCCCCGCCGGGTTCTGCGGGCTGGTGGGCATGAAGGGCACGGCGGGCCGCATCCCCCGTGGCCCCCGCACGCAGATCGCCCCGCTCACGGTGGTGATCGGCTGTCTGGCCCGGTCGGTGCGCGACGTCGCCCGCTGGTACGACGTGTGCTCGGGCCACGACGCCCGCGATCCCTACAGCCTCCCGCGCGTCGACGGCTGGGAGCGCGACCTCGGCACGCACGACCTCCGGGGGCTGACCGCGGTGATCGCGCCGACCCTCGGCTCCGCGGTGGTGCGTCCCGAGGTGGAGGAGTCGGTGCGCGAGGCGGGCGAGGCGCTGGCCCGCGATGCCGGCCTGCGACTGGTCGACGTGCCGGTGGAGCTGCCCGGCCTGGGCTTCGAGTGGGCCATGGCCAACCTGTCCCAGGTGCGCCGTGACCTCGGCGACCGGTGGCCGGACTGCCGCGACGACCTGACCCTCGAGATGGCGTTCGGCGTCGACCTGGCCGAGAAGGTGGTGAACCTGGATCTCATGGCGGCCGTCGAGACCCAGCGCACCGAGGCGAACGAGCGCATGGCCGACCTCTTCGATCAGGTCGACGTCGTCATCGCGGCCACCAACCCCGACGTGGCGTTCCCGGCCGAGCTGGCGATCAGCACCCGGGTCGGCGGCGTGCCGGTGGGGCCGGAGAACAACGGGGCGCTCACGATCCCGGCGAACATCGTGGGGAACCCGGCGATCTCGGTGCCCGTCGCACCGGTCGACGGCCTGCCCGTGGGCATGCAGATCATCGGGCGCCACCACGAGGACGCCCTGCTCCTCGATCTGGCCCGCCTGGTCGAGCGCGAGCGTCCCTGGCCGCTGGTGGCGCCGAGCTCACCGGCGTAGCCCCGCGGGGGCTGCGGTCCCCCGCATGCCCGCCGACCCATCAGCGGTCACCGAGCGACACCGCCCGGCCCGGCGACGGTCGCACCCCCGACGCAGTGGATGGACGCCGACGCCCTCCGACGACGCCGAAGCTGTCACACCCCGTCCGCATACTCGCAGCATGACGATGCAGCTCACCCTCATCGAGGCCCCCGAGGACTGGCACCTCGACGAGCACACCCGGGCGGTCGGCCGCGAGGGCGTGGCCAGGGCCCGCGCTGCGCTGCGCGAGGGTCGGGCCACGCGTGATGGCAGCGTCGCCGAGGTCCCTGCCGCCGACCGGGGCGACCACGGCCACCGGGGCAGCCGGCGACCGGCCGCATGAGCGCCGGGCACGCGAACCACGGGCGGCCAGATCGATGATCGCGCGTCGCTCGGGCGACATCGGGTCCCCAGAGCCGTCGCGGCACCCGGGTCGCGCAGCCGGTAGCCTGCCCTCGTCATGGGCATCCTGGGGTGGATCGTCGTGGGCCTCATCGCCGGGGGGCTCGCCCGCTGGGTCACGGGGAGCACCTACGGGGGCTGTGGCTGCATCGGCACCATCGTCATCGGAGTCGTCGGGGCGTTCATCGGCGGCGCGCTCTACCGGTTCGCGATGGGCGACGAGGTCGAGACCTTCGACCGCTTCGATCTCGAATCGGTCGTCGTGGCGTTCCTCGGCGCCGTGGTCCTCCTCCTGGTGCTCGAGGCACTGGGCCGAGGTTCGCGACGTGGCCCCTGGCGGTAGGAGCCCTCGCGGGGCGGCTCGTAGCGCTCGCCCAACTAACCTGCCGCCATGACCGAGGTCGTGATCGTCGACGCCGTTCGCACCCCCATCGGCCGCCGCAACGGTGGTCTGGCAACCGTCCACCCGGCGGACCTCCTCGCCACCACCCTGCGCGAGCTGGTCGACCGCGCGGGCATCGATCCCGCAGAGGTCGGCCAGGTGGTGACCGGCTGCGTCAGCCAGGTGGGCGAGCAGTCGTTCAACATCGGTCGCACCGCGTGGCTGACCGCCGGGCTGCCGCTCACCACGGCGGCCACCACGGTCGATTCGCAGTGCGGATCGTCGCAGCAGGCCACCAACCTGGCGACCAGCCTGGTCGGCTCGGGCGTCGTCGACGTCGCCCTCGCCTGCGGTGTCGAGCTGATGTCGCGGGTGCCGATCGGCTCGAACTCGTCGAAGAAGCTGGGGCTCGGCGTGCCGATCCCGAAGACCTACTTCGGCCGCTACGAGTTCACCTCGCAGTTCGAGGGCGCTGAGCGCATCGCCGACAAGTGGGGCATCACCCGGGCCGACGCCGACGAGTTCGGCCTCGCCTCCCAGCGGCGAGCGGCCGCCGCATGGGCCGAGGGTCGGTTCGACACCCAGGTCATGCCGGTCGAGGCCCCCGATGTCGACGAGGAGGGCACACCCACCGGCACCACCCACCGGGTCGAGCGCGACGAGGGCCTGCGGGAGACCTCGCTCGAGGCGCTCGGCAACCTGAAGCCTGTCGCCCGCCCCGACGGCGTGCACACCGCCGGCAACTCGTCGCAGATCAGCGACGGCGCCGCCGCGGTGCTGCTCATGAGCCGCGAGAAGGCGGACGCGCTCGGCCTGCGCCCCCGCGCGCGGATCGTCGACACGTGCCTGGTCGGTGTCGACCCCGTCCTGATGCTGACCGGGCCGATCGACGCCACCCAGCGGCTGCTCCACCGCACAGGGATGGCCATCGGCGACATCGACCTGTTCGAGGTGAACGAGGCCTTCGCCTCGGTGGTCCTCGCCTGGCAGCGCGAGGTGGGCGCCGATCCCGAGCGCACCAACCCCAACGGCGGGGCCATCGCGCTGGGGCACCCGCTCGGCGCCACCGGCGCCTTCCTCGTGACCAAGGCCCTGCACGAGCTCGAACGCGCCGACGGCACGACCGCCCTGGTCACCATGTGCTGCGGCGGCGGGCTCGGCACCGGCACGGTCATCGAGCGCATCTGACGTCGCGACCACCGGCGGATCGCGTCCCCGACCGGGCG
>JBKHJZ010000029.1:0-26282 GCA_046537875.1 Acidimicrobiia bacterium
CTCGGGCGCGTGCCGCTGCAGCTCGTCCACACCACGGGCACCGCCGTCGTGCTGGTGCCGGCCGAGGAGGGGGCGCGGTCCGGGTGACGGTCGCCGACGGTCGCGAGGTCGCTCGGCGGTTCCACGAGGCCACGAAGCACACGGTCGAGAGCGTGCGGGCCGGCGGCCGCTTCCTGGACCTGGCCAACATGCCGCTGCCGTTGAAGCACTACCCGGACCTCGAGCCGGTCCCGCTCCCGGTGGAGCTGCCGGAGCGGCAGGTGCCGGCCGTGGAGGCGCTCGCCGGCCGGGTGGACGGTGGGGCGCCCCGCCTGGACCTCGGCGAGCTCGCCCGCATCCTGTTCTTCGCCGCCGGGGTGACCCGCCGGGCGCGCATGGCCGGTGCCCGGCCGATCTTCTTCCGGGCGGCGGCGTCGGCCGGCGCGCTCTACCCGGTCGAGGTCTACGTCGTCGCCGGAGATGTGCGGGATCTGCCGCCCGGTACCTACCACCTTGATCCCGTCGAGTTCGCGCTGCGGCGGCTGCGCGACGGCGACCACCGGCCCTGGCTCGCGCGCGCCGCCGCCGACCGGGTCATCGGCGGGGCACCCGCGACGCTCGTCCTCACGGGGATCCCGTGGCGGACCACCTGGAAGTACGGCGAGCGCGGGTACCGGCACCTGTTCTGGGACGCGGGCGCCGTGATCGCCAACCTGCTGGCGGTCGCCGACGCCGCCGGGATCCCCACGCGGGTGCTGAGCGCTTTCGTCGACGACGACGTGTCACACCTGCTGGCCGTCGGCGCGGACCGCGGCACGGCCACCGGCCCCGAGGAGTACCCGCTCGCCGTCGTCCCGCTGGCCGGCGGTCCGGGCGGTGGCGCCCCGCCGGGTGTGGTCCCGCAGCCGCCGGCCGTGGACCACCGCGTCCACCCGCTGTCGAGGGCGCCGCAGCGCCACGAGGCGATCGCCGAGGTGCACCGGGCGGGTGTGCTCGATCACCCCGGCGACGTCGAGCACTGGCGCGAGGCGGTCGCCGCCCTCGGCACACCCGCGACCGCCGGCGTGGGGGCACGGCCGCCGGGCCGCGGGACCGTCGAGGACGTCATCGTGCGGCGCGGCTCCACCCGGCGGTACGCACGGGAGCCGGTCGGGGAGCAGGCGCTTCGCTGGGGGCTCGCCGTGGCGTCCCGTCCCGTGCCCGGTGACCTCGCCGGGTGGGACCGCACGCTGCTCGACCACCTCGTCGCGGTCCACGCCGTCACGGGCGTCGCGCCCGGGACCTACCGCTGGGCGGGCGGCGACCTCGACCTGATCGAGCGGGGGGACGTCCGCCGGGAGGTGGAGCACCTCTGCCTCGACCAGCCGCTCGGGGGCGACTGCGCCTTCGCCGCCTTCCACTGCGCGGGCCTCGGACACCTGCTGGAACGGTCCGGCGCCCGCGGCTACCGCTCCGCCCTGCTCGAGGCGGGCATCGCGATGGGACGCCTCCAGCTGGCGGCGTACGCCCTCGGACACGGGGCCAGCGGGATCACGTTCTACGACGACGAGGTCTCGAAGTTCCTCCGGACCGGGGCATCGCCGATGCTGGTCACCACGGTGGGCGTGCCCGCGTACCGGGCGCGGCCGGGTCGGCGCCCGGCCGAGATGGAGCGGGTGCGGGTGGAGCTGGCCTGAGCACGTCCGTCGCGCCCGGTGCGACCGGGCGCAGCGCGGTGCCGATCGGGTCGCCGACGGGACCGTGCGTCGCCCGGCGGCCCGGCGGGTGCTCTTCCGGGTCGGCAGGATCGGCCCTAGCATCGGCCGGGCGCGCCCGCGACCCCCACAGGAGGCGGCAACCGTGACCGACGCCAGCCCGACGCCACAACCGCGCCCGGACGACGTGCAGACCCCGGCCCAGGGGTCCCAGAGCGCCGTGACCGACGCGGGTGAGCTGATACGGATCGGCTCGATGCTGCGCGCGCTGATCGACGAGGTGCGCGAGGTGAGCCTCGACGAGCCGGGGCGCGAGCGGCTGCGCTCGATCCACGACCGGGCCATCGGGGCCATCAAGGAGGTGGTCTCGCCCGACCTGGCCGACGAGCTCGACGAGCTGACGCTGCCCCTGGGAGCGGACACGCCGAGCGGCCCCGAACTGCGGATCGCGCAGGCCCAGTTGGCCGGATGGCTCGACGGCGTGTTCCGCGGGATCCAGGCGGCGATGTTCAGCCAGAGCGTGCGGCAGCAGGCCCAGGGACAGCCGGCGCAGGAGACGAGCGAGTCGCCCATGCCGGGCCGCTACCTCTGATCTCACTTGGTACCGGCCGGCGAGCTCCCGCCGGTCGTCACCTGCCGGGGGCGGAGGCGCTTGTGCGCCTCGTTCACAACGATGGCGGTGAGCCCGACGGCGATCGCGAGCGCCCACGACCCCCCGGGAAGGGGCTCGAGCCTGAGGAGATCTTGGGTCCACGGCAGGTACATCGCCGCAATGTGGATGCCGAGCGACCCGAGGACACCGAGCAGCAGCACCTTGTTGCCGAGCGGGCTCTTGCGGAAGACCGAGACGTCCTGGCTGCGCGAGTTGAACACGTGGACCGCCTGGAACAGCACGAGCGTCGTGAGCGCGGCGGTGCGGGCGAGGGCGAGACCGTCCTCTCGCACGTCCCACTGCCAGTAGAAGACGGCGAAGGTCCCGGTGGCCAGCCACAGTCCGACCACGACGAGGCGCTCGAGCAGTCGCCGGTCGAGCACGCCCTCGCTCTTCGGGCGCGGTGGCCGGCGGAAGAGCGCACGCTCGCCGGGCTCGAAGGCGAGCGCGACGTCGGCGATGCCGTTGGTCACCACGTTGAGCCACAGGATCTGCGCGGGCAGCAGGGGGAGGGGCCAGTCGAGGCCGAGCGCCGTGACGATCAGAAGCACCTCGGCCACACCGGTGCTGAGCAGGAAGAAGGTGGCCATGCGGATGTTGCGGAAGGCCGTGCGCCCCTCCTCCATGGCGGCGTAGACGCTTGCGAAGTCGTCGTCGGTGATGACCATCTCGCTGGCTTCCTTGGCGACATCCGTCCCGCTGCCCATGGCGGCACCAAGGTGCGCGGACTGCAGCGCAGGTGCGTCGTTCACGCCGTCGCCGGTGACCGCCACGATCTCGTCCGAGGCCCGGAGGCGCTCGACGATGCGCAGCTTCTGGCCGGGAGCCACCCGGGCGAAGACGTTCACCTGTCCGAGCACCTCGTCGAGCCGCTCGTCGGGCATGTCGGCGATCTCCTGGCCCGTGCACACCGTGGGTGTCTCGCGGCCGTCGCCGTGGGGCTCGGCGACGGCCGTGCCTGCGCCGTCGAGCGGTGTCCGGCCCGCGGAACGGTCGACGTGCACCTGGCGTCCGATGGCGGCGGCGGTGGTCGCGTGGTCGCCGGTGACCATGATCACCCGGATCCCGGCCTCGTGGCAGCGGTCGACGGCCCCGACCGCCGTGGGACGAGGTGGGTCGACGAGGCCCTGCATGCCGACGAGGACGAGCCCTGTCGGGTCCTCGCCCCGCACGCTGCGAGCGGCCCGGTCCCCCCGCCCGACTGCCATCGCCAGCACCCGCAACCCCTCGGCCGCCAGCGCCTCGCTGGCCTCGACGGCTTCGTCACCGTCGAGGGGCGCGTCACCGCCGTCGGACGTGCGCCTGCGGTCGCACATCTCGACCACCCGCTCGGGTGCCCCCTTGACCAGGACCAGCGGGCCGTCGCCTTCCTCGCGGGGCACCTCGTGGACGGTGGCCATGAACCGCTGCTCGGTGCGAAACGGCACCCTGTCTCGCTCGGGGTAGCGGCGCGTCAGCTCGGCGCGGTCCATGCCCGCACGTCGAGCCGCGTCGACCAACGCCACCTCCATCGGATCACCGGACGGCTCCGATGGGTGCTGCCCGTCGCCGCCACCGTCGCCGGCGGGCGTCGCGCCGTTGCACAGCAGACCGACCAGCAGTGTGTCGCGCAGCGGGAGCACGTCGTCGACGTCCACCTCCAGCCCGTCCCGCCGCAGGCGACGGTTGTCATCACCGCCGTTCCGACCCCGATCGAGGTCGAACCGCTCGAAACCCCCGAGGACCGAGCGCACGGTCATGCGGTTCTCCGTGAGGGTGCCGGTCTTGTCGGAGATGATCGTCGAGCAGCTGCCCAGCGTGTCGACCGCCGCCAGCTTGCGGATCAGCACATTCCGGCGGGCCATGCGGTTCACTCCGATCGCCAAGGCGACGGTGACCACAACGGGGAGCCCCTCCGGGATCGCGGACACCGCCAGCGCCACCGCCAGCAGCAGCATCTCGGTCACGGCACGGCCGAGCAGGAGGCCGACGCCGAACGCCACGGCTGCGACACCGAGGATCGCGGCCGTGACCCACCTGGCCAGCCGGTCGATGCGCATCTCCAGGGGCGTCTCGGTGGTGCGCGCCTCCTCGACCTGCTCGGAGATCCGCCCCATCTCCGACCCGAGGCCGGTCGCGACGACGACGCCCTCGCCCTCGCCGCTCGTGACGGCCGTGCCCATGAACGCCATGTTCCGCTGATCGGCCGGGGGGAGATTCGGCTCATCGATGGCGGCGAGCTCCTTGCCGGCGGGGACCGACTCGCCGGTGAGGGCCGACTCGTCGATCCGCAGTCCCCGGCTCCCCAGCAGCCGGACGTCGGCGGGCACCACCGCGCCCTGGTTCAGCACCACGATGTCGCCCGGCACGACCTCCTCGGCGTCGATCTCCTGGTCGCGGCCGGCGCGCCGCACCTGCGCGGTCGGCGACACCATCTCCATCAGCGACTGCACCGCGGTCTGGGCCCGGTACTCCTGGGCGAAGCCGATGCTGCCGTTCACCACGAGGACGACCGCAACGACGATCGCGTCGGCGTAGTTCCCGATGGCGAGGGTCACGACCAGCGCGCCGAGCAGCACGTAGATCAACGGGCTCGTGAACTGGTCGAGCAGCACCCGCCATGCGCTGACCGGCTCCTGCTCACGCAGGCGGTTGGGACCGTGCTCGTGCTGTCGGCGCCGCACCTCGGCCGCGTCGAGCCCCGACCGGTCGCCCGCGACCCGGTCGAGCACCTCGTCGGCGGTCAGCCGGTAGGGGACCGTGCGGTCGCCGCCGTGGCCGTCATGAAGTCGCTCGGGGGTCATCGCACCCCCGGCGATCGGGGGCCGGCGTGATCCGGGCTCGCCGGCGGGGCCTCGACCGGTGACCTCGCGGCCGGAGCGTGCTGCCGGACCGGGTGGGTTCCCGTGTCGCAGGTCGGGTAGGTGACGCGCGGGACGGAAGGGAGGATGCCATGGTTGCACGAGTCGCGATCAACGGTCTCGGACGGATCGGCCGGGCCACGCTGAAGTCGGTGCTCGAGGAGCCGGCGCTCGAGGTGGTGGCGGTCAACGATGTGGCGCCTGCCGACAACCTGGCCTACCTGCTTCACTACGACACCGCCTACGGTCGGTTCGGCGAGCGCGTGGTCGCACGGGACTCCACGCTCTCCCTGGGTACCCGCACGATCACGGTCGTGAACGAGGAGGACCCTGGCCGGCTGCCCTGGCGCGACCTCGAGGTGGACTTGGTGTTCGAGTGCACCGGCGCCTTCCGCAGGGAGCAGGACGTGCGCAGGCACCTGGATGCGGGAGCGCGCCGGGTGATCCTGTCGGCGCCGCCGAAGGACGACCTGACCACCGTGGTCTACGGCGTCAACCACGACGAGGGCACGGGCGCCGAGGTCGTGTCCTGCGCCAGTTGCACCACCAACTGCATCGCCACGGTGATGGAGGTGATGGATCGCCGCCTCGGGGTGCAGAAGGCGACCATGACGACCGTCCACGCCTACACGTCGAGCCAGGAGCTCGTGGACGGGCCCGCCGGCAAGTGGCGCCGCGGCCGGGCGGCGGCCGCCAACATCGTGCCGACGACCACCGGGGCGGCCGGTGCCACCGCCCGCACCGTCCCTGCGGTGGCGGGGCGGTTCGACGGCGTGGCGCTGCGCGTGCCGGTGGCGGTCGGCTCGATCGCCGACATCGTGTGCCTCACCGGCCGGGAGACGACCGTCGACGAGATCAACGACATCTTCCGTGAGGAGGCGGCCGGCGATCGCTACCGGGACGTCCTGGGCGTGACCGAGGAGCCGATCGTGTCGTCGGACGTCATCGCCGACCCCCGTGCCTCGGTGGTCGATCTCACGATGACCGGCGTGACCGCGGGCGACCTCGTGAAGGTCATGGCGTGGTACGACAACGAGTGGGGCTATGCGCAGCAGATGGTCCGGCACGCACTTGCGATGGTTGGGGAGCCGGTGGCCTCCGGTCGCGCCTGACGGGCGTCGGAACCCCGCGCCCACCACGCCGAGCGACGGCCGATGACCGTCGTCGAGGTTCCCACCGAGGCGGAGATCCGCCGTCTCTCCGAGGAGCGGGCACGCGACCTCGCGGCCGAGCTGCGGGCCGAGGTCCGCCGGCACGACCACCTCTACTACGTGGAGGGTCGTCCGGAGATCTCCGACGAGGAGTACGACCGCCTCTTCGCCGCGCTGGAGGCCGTGGAGGAGCGGTTCCCCGATCTCGTGACGCCGGACTCGCCCACCCAGCGGGTGGGTGCGCCACCGCGCGACGAGCTCCCCGAAGTCGAGCACACCGCGCGGATGCTGAGCCTCCGGTCGACCCGCGAGCGGTCGACCGTGCGGCGCTTCCTCGACACCGTGGCCGCCGCGGCCGGCGAGCGGGTGCGCTACCTGTTCGAGCCGAAGCTCGACGGGCTCTCGGTGGAGCTGGTCTACACCGGGGGCCTGCTCGACCGGGCGGCGACCCGGGGCAACGGGGAGACGGGCGAGGGCGTCACGCCGAACGTGCGCACGATCCCCTCCGTCCCGCTGCACCTGCGGGAGGACGGCCGTGAGGCTCCGTCGCTCCTCGCCGTGCGGGGCGAGGTGATGATGTTCCTCACCGCGTTCCAGGACCTGAACCGGCGCCTGGCGGAGCGGGGCAGCGAGCCGTTCGCCAACCCCCGCAATGCGGCGGCCGGCTCGCTGCGCCAGCTCGATCCCGGGATCACCGCCGAGCGGCACCTCGCCTTCGTCGCCTACGAGGTTCTCGCCGCCGAGGGCGTGGACCTCGCGACCGACACCGACGCGCTCGAGGCGCTGCGCCACTGGGGCTTCCGGCTGCCCGACGGCATCGGCTCCGGGCGGGACATGGACGACGTCGAGGCCTACCACCGGGACTGGGCCGACCGCCGCGACGCGCTCGACTACGAGATCGACGGGGTGGTCGTCAAGGTCGACGACGTCGCGCTGCGCCGGCGCCTCGGCGCCACCGCGAGGCACCCCCGGTGGGCCATCGGCTACAAGTTCGAGGCCCGCAAGGAGGTCACCCGGGTCGAGGACATCGTGGTGAGCGTGGGGCGGAGCGGGGTCCTCACCCCGGTCGCCCTGATGCGGCCCGTCGACGTGGGCGGCGTCACGGTGTCCCGAGCCACGCTCCACAACCGGGAGGAGGTGCGGCGCAAGGACGTGCGGGTGGGCGACCGGGTCCGGATCCAGCGGGCGGGCGACGTGATCCCGGAGGTGGTCGAGCGGCTCGACGAGCCGGGCCGGCGACGGCAGCCGGCGTTCGAGATGCCCGCCGAGTGCCCGTCGTGCGGCACCCCCGTGGTGGTGGAAGGGCCGATCACCAGGTGCCCGAACCGGTTCGGCTGCCCCGCGCAGCTCAAGGGGCGCATCCACCACCTGGCCTCGGCCGACGCCTTCGACATCGACGGCCTGGGCGAGCGGACGGCCGCCCAACTGGTGAACAGGGGACTGGTGCGGCAGCTCCCCGACATCTTCCGGCTCGAGGCCGGTGACGTCGCGGGCCTGGAGGGTTTCGCGGCACGCTCGGCTCGGCAGCTCGTCGAAAACATCCGGCGCAGCCGGCGGGTCCCCCTCCACCGCCTGCTCCACGGGCTCGGGATCCCGCAGGTGGGCCAGACCCTGGCCCGCGACCTGGCCGAGCAGCTCCGCACGCTGGAGGCGGTCCGCTCCGCCGACCGGGACCGGCTCGCCCAGGTGCGGGGCGTCGGCCCGAAGACGGCCGAGGCCATCCGCGCCTTCTTCGAGGACCGGCGGAACCAGCGCACCATCGACGCGCTTCTCGACGCAGGCGTGCGCGCGGTCGGGGAGGCGCCGCCGGAGGAGAAGCCCCTCGGCGGTGTGAGGTTCGTGTTCACCGGCAGCCTCCGGCGGTTCACGCGCGACGAGGCGGAGGGCCTCGTGGAGTCGCTGGGCGCCCGGGCGACGTCGTCGGTGAGCTCGGAGACCGACTACGTGGTGGTGGGGGAGGGGCCGGGCCGGAAGGCCGACGCCGCACGCGAGCTCGGCGTGACCACGCTCACCGAGGACGAGTTCGCGGCGCTGGTTCGGAAGGCGGGTGCCGACGCCGGCGACTGACGACCGCCGACCCCGGGCTCACGCCTCGCCATCGGACCGGTTGCCGC
This sequence comes from Acidimicrobiia bacterium, assembly GCA_046537875.1. GTDB lineage: Bacteria > Actinomycetota > Acidimicrobiia > Acidimicrobiales > VFJN01 > JBKHJZ01. The sequence continues at coordinate 8,431 of JBKHJZ010000029.1, forward strand.
GCTCCTCCCGCTCGGCGGTGGCGACGTTGTCCTTCACCAGCAGGAAGCTGTCGGGGGTGACCGAGATCGAATCGATGCCCGCCCGGACCAGCAGGCGGGCAAAGTCGGGATCGTCGCTGGGCCGCTGGCCGCACAGCCCGACCTTGCGCCGCTCGCCGTGTGCCGCCGCGATCAGCGCCTCGATGCTGCGGGTCACCGCCGGGTTCCGCTCGTCGAACAGCGGCGCCAGCCGTGCAGAGTCCCGGTCGACGCCGAGCGTCAGCTGCGTGAGGTCGTTGCTCCCGATCGAGAAGCCGTCGAACCGCTCGGCGAAGTCCTCGGCGAGCAGGATGTTGGCCGGGATCTCGGCCATCACGTACACCTCGAGCCCGTTGCGGCCCCGGAGCAGCCCGTGCTCGGCCATCACCTCGAGCACCCGGTCGGCCTCCTCCACCGTCCGGCAGAACGGGATCATGATCACCGTGTTGGTCAGCCCCATCTCGTCCCGCACCCGGCGGAGGGCCCGGCACTCCAGGCCGAAGCCGTCGCGGTAGCCCTCGACGTAGTAGCGGCTCGCACCCCGCCAGCCGAGCATCGGGTTCTCCTCGGTCGGCTCGAACGCAGCCCCGCCGATCAGCCGCGCGTACTCGTTGGTCTTGAAGTCGCTGGTCCGGACGATCACCGGGTCGGGCCACCACGCGGCGGCGATGCGGGCGATGCCGTGCGCGAGCCGCTCGACGAAGAGCTCGGCCTTGTCGTCGTAGCCGCGGGTCAGCTCGGCGATCTGCTTCCTGGCGCCCTCGTCCTCCAGCTCGTCGTAGCGGACCAGCGCCATCGGGTGGATCTTGATGTGGTTGTTGATGATGAACTCCATGCGGGCCAGGCCCACGCCGTCGGCCGGCAGCCGCCACCAGCGGAACGCGGCCGCCGGGTTGGCGAGGTTGAGCATGACCCTGGTGGAGGTGGCGGGGATCTCGGCCAGGTCGATGTCGCGCTCGTCGTAGGCGAGGATCCCCCCGTACACGTGGCCCTCGTCGCCCTCGGCGCACGACACGGTGATCTCCTGGCCGTCCGACAGCGTGCTCGTGGCCTCGCCCGTGCCGACGATGGCGGCGACGCCGAGCTCGCGGCTCACGATGGCGGCGTGCGAGGTGCGCCCGCCGTGGTCGGTGACGATGGCCGCCGCCCGCTTCATGATCGGCTCCCAATCCGGGTCGGTGGCGCCCGTGACCAGCACGGCGCCGTCCACGAACCGGTCGATCTCCGCCGCGCTGCGGAGGTTGCACACCGCGCCCGCGGCGATCGCGTCGCCGATGGCGAGCCCGCTCACCAGGCGCTCGCCGCGCTCGGTCAGCCGGTACGACCGCAGCGTGGAGGCCTCCTTCCGGGCCTGGACGGTCTCGGGCCGCGCCTGCACGATGTAGAGCTCGTCGCGCTCGCCGTCCTTGGCCCACTCCATGTCCATCGGCCGGCCGTAGTGGTCCTCGATCAGCGCCGCCCACCGGGCGAGCACCAGGATCTCCTCGTCGGACAGCACGCTGGCGGCCTGCTCGTCCTCCGAGGTGTCGACCGTGGTCGTGGGGCTGTCGCCCCGGTCGCCGTAGACGATCTTCGTCCGCTTGCCGCCGACCTTCTTCGAGATCACCGGGTTCAGCTCGTCCCGGTCGAGGAAGGGCTTGAACACCAGGTACTCGTCGGGGTCGACGAGTCCTGCGACGACCGACTCGCCGAGGCCCCACGACGCGTTGACCAGGACCGTTCGGGGGAAGCCGCTGTCGGTGTCGATCGAGAACATGACGCCGGCGCCGGCGAGGTCGGAGCGCACCATCTGCTGCACGCCGACCGACAGCGCCACCTCGAGGTGGTCGAAGCCGTGGTGCTCGCGGTAGCTGATCGCCCGGTCGGTGAACAGGGACGCGTAGCAGCGCTTGCAGGCGTCCAGCAGCGCCTCGGGCCCCGTGATGTTGAGGAACGTCTCCTGCTGCCCGGCGAAGCTGGCCTCGGGCAGGTCCTCGGCCGTGGCGCTGGAGCGCACGGCGACGTCGAGGTCGCTGCGCCCGAGGCGGGTACCGAGGTCGCGGTAGGCGTCGGTTATCGCCGTGGCGGTGCCCGGCGGCAGCTCGGCCTCGACGAACATCTGGCGGATGGCCTTGCCCACGGCGGCGAGCTCCGCCCCGGCGTGCAGCTCGTCGATCTGCTCCCGGACGCGCTGCCCCATGTCGTTGGCGTCGAGGAACTCGCGGTACGCGGCCGCGGTGGTGGCGAACCCGCCGGGCACCCGGACGCCGCGGGACGCGAGCCGCTGGATCATCTCGCCGAGCGAGGCGTTCTTGCCGCCGACGAGGGGGGTGTCGTGCGACGTGAGGTCCTCGAACCACCGGACGATGTCGTTGCCTTGCATGGCGGCCTCCCTCCGGGCTGTCACGCCCGCTCCCCGGGCGGAGCGGCGGGCCGGCCCTCTGTCACGGGGGCCGGCGCAGCTCGCCCTCGGGTCGATGGTGTCATGTCAGGCGCCGAACTTCGCCAGCCTGCCGGCCATCGCGAGCATCAGGGGCATCAGGTTGCTGCTGGGCCGGCGGCCCAACGCGCCCACGCGGCACCAGCGCTCGCCGAAGCGGGTCTGCTCGTCGCGCTCGCGCCCGTTCCACACCAGCGTGGGGACCGGGTGCCACGAGTGGCCGGCGAGCTGCGACGGCGTGGAGTGGTCGCCCGACACGGCGAGCACGTCGGGGCCGCACGAGAGCAGGCGGGGCACGACGGCGTCGACCGCGACGATGGCCCGTCGCTTCGCGGCCCGGTCGCCGTCCTCGCCGGCCATGTCGGCGCCCTTGTCGTGGACGAAGAAGAAGTCGTGGTCGTCCCACGACTCCTCGACGGCCGCGCAGGCGTCCTCCAGGGACGACGGGGTCCGCAGGACGTCCATGCCCACGAGCGACGCGACACCCCGGTACATCGGGTAGGCGGCGACGGCGGCGGCGGAGAGCCCGTAGCGGTCGCTCACGGACGGCAGGGCGCGGTGGCCCTCGAAGCCCCGCAGCAGCAGGCCGTTGGCCCGCTCGCCGTCGAGGTGCTCGCGGGCCTGCTCGACCACCGAGGCGACGGCCCGGGCGGTCGGCTCGGCCCCGGGTGTCGCCGGCGCCGGTGGGAGCGGTGCCACGCCGGTCCGGTGAGGGTCGGTGTCCGCGACCCGGGGGTCGAGGTCGCCGCGCAGGACCAGCAGCACGCGGTGCTCCCGCACGTGGTGCACCTCGACGCCGGCGCCCTCGACCCGGATGCCCGCGGCCAGCCGCTCGACGAGGCGCCGGGCCTCCTCGTCGCCGATGCGGCCCGCCCGGCGGTCCGCGACCGTCCCGTCGTCGGCGAGGGTGCAGAGGTTCCCCCGCGCCGCCACGTCGCCGGGTCGGAGCTCGACACCGATGCCGGCGGCGGTCAGCACTCCCCGCCCCAGCCGGTGCTCGAGAGGGTCGTAGCCGAACAGCGCCAGGTGACCCGGGCCGGATCCCGGCGTGATCCCTGGGCCGACGGGGTCCAGCAGGCCGACGATGCCCTCGGTGGCGAGGCGATCGAGGTTGGGGGTGGTGGCCTCCTCCAGCTCGGTGCCACAGGATGCATCGGCGAAGCCGCCGAGCCCGTCGATGACCAGCAGCACGATCCGCGCCGAGGACGGCTGCAGCAGGGGTCTCAGATCCATCGCCTGCGCGCACCTCCTCTCGTCCGGCCCGGGTCAACTCTCGCCCGGCCGGGGCCGATCTCGTCCGACCGGGCCCGACGTGCAGGGCGTACCCGTCGCCCGCCGGCGCCACCCGCGGCGGCCGGCCCCACGCTCGTGGGGGCTCAGCAGGCCCACATGCCGAGCAGGACGATGGCGGCGCTCGCGCCCACGGCGAGCGCCGCCCAGCGCAGCGCCCGGCCCGGTTGCCGCTCGATGGCGGACTCGGCGGCGGTGAACAGGGCGTAGACGATCGTGATCGCGACCGTGACGTGCAGCAGCAGGGCGAGGGCGGCCCCGGCGATGACACCCGCGGCCCATCGTCGTCCCCACAGCACCGCCAGCGCGGCGGGGACGGCCAGGGCGCCGACCGCGCCGAAGGCCACCTCGAGCCAGGCCGGCCGGTCTCCCATCCACGGGAGCGCCTCCCGGCAGTCGAACAGGTCGATCGTGGCCGCCGTGCCCAGGGTGATGACGACCGCCACCATCAGCGAGACGGCGACCTTGCCCCAGAGGTTGCGGCGGAGGGGACCGCCGGCCATCGTCCCGGTGGCCGCCGCCGTCCACACGAGCCACCTCCGCAGCCATGACGTGCCGAGGTCGCGCATGGCATGGCGGAACATCCGGTCGGCGGCCACGCGGTCGATCGGGGTGTCGGCGATGTAGGTCTGGGGCTCGTGCGGCCGGTGGACGAGGCCGTCGTGCAACAGGGCAGCCGGCAGGTGCCGGCCCGTGCGCGGGACCAGCCACGTGAAGAAGCGGGGCACGGAGGTGAGGTCGGTGCGGAACCTGGCGAGGTTCGCGGGGACGATCACGCCACCCAGGTCGGCGTCCCAGTACCCGATCGGCCGCTCGAGCCGGAACGTCTCCCGGCCGTTCTCGACCAGCTGGGTGAGCACGATGGTCGGGGGCCGCCCGGGATCGTGGGGATCGAAGAACCCGCTCTCGCCGATGCCGGGCGGCTTCTCCATCGGGGGGACGATGACCGCCTCGGCCGCTCGCCGGGGGTCGTCCACCACCTCCGACGACGCGCGCTCCATCGTGATGTCGTCGCCGGTGTCGCCGCCCGGGTCGCCGTCGGAACCCACCACACGAGCCATGGATCCGCCTCTCGTCGCGTGCGGTGCGAAGCGATCGTGCGCCGGTGACGACCGGGCGTCAAGGAGGCGGCACGCTCCGGGAGGTCGTCGTGGGGTGGGCCGACGGCGCGTATGGGGCGGCCCGGCCCGGCGGAAGGCATCCGGCGATGGGCCTCCGGATCGTCAGCGCCACCGCCGATCGCCGGCTCGCCGCCGCCGTCGCCGGGGCATTGCACACGGGGCCCGTGGCCGGGGGGATCGAGCGGTTCCCGGACGGCGAGATGCGGCCGGCCGTCGGTCGGGTCCGCGGCGACGACGTCTACGTCGTGTGCTCGACCGCGCCACCGGTGAGCGACAGGCTGGTCGAGCTGCTCCTGCTGCTCGATGCGTGTCGCCGTGCGGGTTCCGGGCGGGTGACCGCGGTGGTGCCCTACTTCGGCTACGCCCGGCAGGACCGGCGCTCGCGCGCGGGGGAGGCCGTCGGTGCCCGGCTGGTCGCCGATGTCGTCACCGCTGCGGGGGCCGAGAGGCTCGTGGTCGTCGATCCGCACACGGTCGCGTTGGAGGCCATGTTCGGGATCCCGGTGGAGATGCTGACCGCGGTGCCGGTGCTGGCCGGCGCGATCGGGTCGCTGGTCGACGACGACGCGGTGCTGGTGGCCCCCGATCTCGGGGCGGTGAAGCTGGCCGAGCGCTACAGCGCCCTCCTTCGCCTTCCGGTGGCGGTGGTCCGCAAGGCACGGGTCAGCGGGGCGACCGTCCACGCGGAGAACCTCGTCGGCGACGTCGCCGGGCGATCTCCGGTGATCGTCGACGACATGATCAGCACCGGCGGGACCGTGGAGGCGGCCGCGAAGGTGGTCGTCGCCCACGGGGCGGCACCCGACGTGGTGGTGGCGGCGAGCCACGGCCTGTTCGTGGGCCCGGCGGCGGACCGCCTCGGGGCCCTGGCGCTGCGCCGGGTGGTGGTCACCGACACGGTGGCGCTGCCGGAGGGACCCGACCTGCCGGTCGAGGTGGAGTCGGTGGCAGGCCTCCTGGCCGACGCGATCGGGCGCCTCCACCGGGGGGAGCCCGTCGACGAGCTGCTCTTCGGCTCGTCGTGAGCCGGGGAGGTCAGTGTCGCCCCGGCTGGTGAGCGACCACTCCCGGTGGGTCGGCTCAGCCCAGGTTCGCCGGGAACCGGGCGAGCAGCCGGAGCAGCTGGTCGGTGTCGTCCGGCCTGCCGGCCAGCTCGATCCCCGGTGGGATGTGGGCGCGCTCGTCGGGTGGGGCCATGAGGAACCGGGTGAGAGTGTCGGATGTGCTGGTGACCTCGACGTCGGGATCCGCATCCTCGAGACGGGTGGTGAGGGTCCAGGCGCTGCCGTCGAAGGCGAGCGTGTAGTTGCCGTCGTCGGTGCACCGGATGTGCCAGACCAGCGGCCCCCCGGGTGCCGGGCCCGCAGCGATGGCGGTGCGCACCGCCCTGAGGAGGTGCTCGGGGTGCACCGTCTCTCCGGGCGCCGGCGGTCGTCGCGCGTGGCGGAAGCCCCACTGGAACAGCGCCCGCACGGCAGGGGCGAGGTCCCCGCCAGCGGGGGTGAGCCGGTACCAGACCTCGCGGCGTCCCGGCGCGCGGTCGACCGCCACGATGCCGGCAGCCTCCAGCTCCCGGAGGCGTCGGCTCAGCGTGGCCGGGGTGATGCCGCCGAGGAGCGCCATGAGATCGGTGAAGCGGCGCGGGCCGCCCAGCAGGTCACGCACGATGAGCAACGTCCACCGGTCGCCCACCTGCTCCAGGGCACGGGCGAGCATGCAGAAGTGGTCGTACGTCCGGGTCCTGCGTTCCATCTGCCTCCAGGACGACCTGCCTCCAGGACCTTGATTGCTATCTAGAAGATAGTAGTTTGACGATATCTTATGGGGTTCACAGACAGCCATGTGGCGGGTCCGGGAGCGACCGGGTCCCGGTCGCCCGGACACGATGTCGCCGGGCGTGATGCAGCGGTCCTCGTCGAGGATCTGCACAAGATCTACCCGGGCGGGGTCGCGGCCGTCCGGGGGCTGTGGTTCCAGGTCCGGGAGGGCGAGGTCTACGGGTTGCTGGGCCCGAACGGTGCCGGGAAGTCCACCACCCTCGGCGTGCTCACCACCATGGTCCGGGCGACCCGTGGCCGCGCCGTGGTGGCCGGGCACGACGTGCGCCGGGATGCGCTCGGCGTGCGGCGCTCGATCGGTGTGGTCTTCCAGGACACCGTGCTGGACACCCTGTTCAGCGGGCGCGAGAACCTCGAGCTCCAGGCCCGGCTGTGGCGGATGCCGCGGCCGGCGGCACGGCGGCGCATCGACGAGCTGCTGACTGTGATGGGGCTGGAGCAGCGGGCCGACGACAACGTGCGCACCTACAGCGGCGGGATGCGGCGGCGGCTCGAGATCGCCCGGGCGCTCCTGCCCGGTCCGCGGGTCGTGGTCCTGGACGAGCCGACCACCGGACTCGACCCGGCCATCCGCGACGCGATCTGGCAGCTGGTCGAGCGGCTCCGCCGGGACGAGGGCGTGACGATCGTCCTGTCGACGCACTACCTGGAGGAGGCCGAACGCGCGTGTGACCGGGTGGCGATCGTGGACCGCGGGCGCCTGGTCACCGAGGGACCACCCCGGGCACTGGTCGAGCGGCTCGGTGCGGAGCTCGTCGAGCTCCGGGTCGACGGTGACGTCGAGAGGGCGGCGACGGCGCTCGGCGGGATGGGTCTGGGCACGGGCCCACCCCTCGTCCGTGGCGATCTCGTCAGCCTGCCGGTGCCGACCGGCGTCGACGGCCTCGCGGCACGGGTGGCCGAGCTGCCGCGCGACGGGCTGGCGGTGGTCGGCAGCACGGTGCGCCGATCGACCCTCGCCGACGTCTTCGCCCACCTGACGGCCACCGGGCGCGACGGCGCACACCCTGACGACGGGGACGGGCCAGCGTGACCGCGCCTGCGGCCACGCTGGTCGGTGTCGGCTCCCTGTACCGCCGGCGGCTGGCGGTCACGACGAGGACGCTCGGCGGGATCGTCGGGCAGATCGCCACCCCGATCCTGTGGGTGCTCATCGTCGCCCCGGCGCTCGACGCCGCGCTCGGGGGCTTCGATCCCGCCGTCGACTACTTCACCTTCGTGGCCGTGGGCCAGGTCGTGTTCCTGGTGCCGTTCACGGCGATGTTCAACGGTCTGGACGTGATCTTCGACCGGGACGCGGGCATCACGCGCGCGCTGGTCGTCGCTCCGATCGCCCGCAGGACGATCACCATCGCCAACGCACTCGGGGTCCTCACCGTGGCGCTCGCCCAGGTCGCGCTGATCCTCGGGCTCGCCGTCGCCCGCGGCGCCGAGCTCCACACCTCCGCCGCCGGGCTCGGGTGGTTCGTCGCCGCCGTCGCGCTCCTGACCCTGGGGATCTACGGCCTTGCGGAGATCCTGGCGCTCGGGGTCGGCCGCCAGGAGGCGTACGGGCCTCTGATCCCCGCCGTGGGGGTCACGCCGTGGTTCGTGTCGGGCGCCCTGTTCCCCATCGGCGTGCTCCCGGCCGGCATCGAGCACCTGGCGCTCGTGAGCCCGTGGACGCACGCGGTGGCCGTGGTGCGTCACGGGGTCATGGAAGACAGCGAGTCGGGTCTCACCGAGATCTGGCACCTCGGGTCGGAAACCGCCATGGCGGGTCTCAGCACCGCGGTCCTCGCCCTGTTCGCAGCGGTCACGCTCCGGTCGGCGGTGCGCTCCTTCCGGCGGAGCACCACGGCGTGACCCGCCGGGTGTGACACATGTCCTCTTGTCGTGAACCGATGTTCACGCGATGTTGTGAACATGAGTTCACGAGCTGTTCGCATCGCCTGCCGGTCGTTGACCAAGCGCTTCGGCGGTTCGCCAGTGGTCGACGACCTCACGTTCGAGGTGGAGGCCGGAACGGTCACGGGCTTCGTCGGGGCCAACGGCGCCGGCAAGACGACGACTCTGCGCATGATCCTCGGCCTCGTGGCGCCGTCGGCCGGCGAGGCGCTGGTGAACGGGCGGCCGTACGGACGGCTCGAGCGTCCCCGGGAGGCGGTGGGCGCGGTGCTCGACGGTGCCGGCGCCCATCCCTCGCACACCGCGCAGGCTCACCTGGCCATCATCGCCACCGCCGCCGGCCTGCGGCGGGCGCGGGTCGACGAGGTGCTGGATCTGGTGGAGCTCCCCGGGCACGGCACCCGCCGGATCGGCTCGCTCTCCCTGGGGATGCGCCAACGGCTCGCCCTCGCGGCTGCGCTGCTGGGCGATCCGCCGATCCTGGTCCTGGACGAACCGATGAACGGGCTCGATCCGCCCGGGATGATCTGGATGCGCGACCTGGTGCGCCGGCTGGTGGCCGAGGGCCGCGCGATCCTGATCTCCAGCCATCTGCTGGCCCAGCTCGCCGAGGTGGCCGACCGGGTCGTCATCATCGACCGGGGACGCCTCGTTGCCGCCGCGTCGCTGACCGAACTGCTCGCGGCGCGCTCGCGTGCGGTCGAGGTGCGGTGCGCGCGCCCCCGCGTCCTCGCCGACGCGATGCGGGCGCGGGGCGCAGCGGTGACTCTGGACGGCGATCTCCTCGTCATCGAGGGGATGACGGCGCGCGAGGCCGGCGAGACCGCGTCCGCCGCCGGGGCCGGCCCCGTCTACCAGCTCGCGGAGCGGGCGGGGACCTTCGAGGAGGTGTACGCCGACCTGGCGGGCACGATCGTCCGCCCCGCCGGCACCGCGGATCGGCCCGTGGGCAACACAGCGGGAGAGAACGGGAGATGAGCGCCATCCTCCGAGCGGAGCTCCGCACGATGCTCGCCACGCCGACGATCTGGTGGCTGCTTCTCGGCACCGTGGCCATCGGGGCGATCGGCACGCTCGCCCCGCTCGTCGCCGCCGACGATGGCGCCCGGTACCTGCTGACCGACCACACCCTGCAGCAGGCCATGCACGGGGCCGCCGCGGGTGGCATCCTCGTGATCGTCGCCGGGATCGTGGGCATGGCCGGCGACTGGCGTTTCGGGCGGGCCACCCAGACCTTCCTCACCACACCCCGGCGGAGGCGGGTCGTGGTGGGCAGGAGCATCGCCTACCTGGGGGTGGGCGTCGCCTACGGGCTCGCGGCCGCAGCGGCCGCCACGGCGACCGCGTGGGGCTGGTACCGGGCGAACGACGTCAGCCTGCCCCTGGACCGCTCGGCCGTGTGGCTCACGCTGCTGGGCTGCATCGCAGTCGCCGTCCTCTTCGGCCCGCTCGGCGTGGCCATCGGCGGCATCGCCCGCAACCAGCTGGGGGCGATCGTCGTCACCGTGGGCTGGTTGGCGCTGGTCGAGCCCGCCCTGTTCGCTGCGTCCCCCTCCCTCTTCCGGTGGCTGCCCGGGATGGCGTCGATCAGCCTGCGGCGCCAGCCCACCGACGGGCTGCTCGACGTGGGGCCGGCCGCCGCCGTGCTGCTGGGCGTCACTGCGGCGCTCCTGGTGGCGGGTCTCCGCGCCGTGGAGCGAGACGATGTCACCGCTTAGACGGACGCCCGAGGCCACCGAGGCGCTCCGGTCGTCGCTGGTCGACCACGCCCGGCGCATCGTCGCCCGCGACGGCGCAGCGGCGCTCACCATGCGGAGGTTGGCGGCCGAGGCCGGGTGCGCCGTCGGGCTGACCTACAAGGTGTTCACCGACCGCCGTGATCTCGTGGCCGAGATTTGCCTCGCCGAGCTCGAACGGTTGGAGGCTGCGCGCGACACGCTGATCGGGCGAGCCGGCACCGCAACCGTGGCCGCCAACCTCACCTGGTTCGCCGCCCTGCTCCTGGACTCCCCGGCGGTGGCGCTCGTGCCGGAGGTGGTCGCCGACGACCGGCTGGGCGAGGTGCTCACTGCCCGGGCGCACACCGAGGGCATCGGCGCTGGTGGCTTCGAGACGACGTTCGCGACCTATCTCGCAGCCGAGAAGCGGGCGGGTCGCGTCGCCGCCGATGTCGACGAGGAGGCGTTCGGGTTCCTCCTCGCCGGTGCGGTCCACAACCTCGTCGTGTCCGGGGACGTGTGGCCCCGTCCCACCCGGCGCGAGCTCGCAGATCGGCTCGCCGGGGTGGCGGCCGCCATCGCACCCCGACGTTGAGGTCCACCCGACGATGTCCACCCGACCGACTCATGGAGGTACCCATGCGACGAGACCACACGACGGCTGACGCCGGGCCCGACGACCGGGCGGGGCCGACCGGACACAGGATCCTCGTCATCCTCGCCGCTGTCGCCGTCCTGTCCCTGGCCGGCGCCCTCCACCTCGTCGGCGTCCTGCCGCCCGGCGGATGATGCGCGAGCGAACCGAGCACGTGGTCCGGCCGATCGGCCGCGTGGAGTCCCCCCTCGTCGATCGGAGCGCCGCACCCAAGCAGGGTCACGAGGGCGCGCCCGAGGCGGTGCTCGTCTTCGAGGACGCCGTCACGGACGGACTGCGCGACCTGCGGGTGGGTGACGAGATCCTCGTCCTCACGTGGTTCGACCGGGCCGACCGGGACGTGCTGGTGGTGCATCCGCGCGACGACCCGGCGGCACCCGAGCGCGGGGTGTTCGCCACCCGGTCCGCCGACCGGCCGAACCCGATCGGCCTGCACCGGGTCGAGATCGTGGCGATCGACGGCACGCGGCTCGACGTGCGCCCCCTGGAGGCGCTCGACGGGACCCCGATCGTCGACGTGAAGCCTCTCCTGGCACCACCGCTCGGTCCCTGAGGCACCCGGGGTCCGCGAGCTGCCACGGTCCGGCCGTCAGCGCCGGGGGGTGCTGACGGGCTTCGCTGATGCTGCTCGAAGTCGGGCCCCCGCCCGCCGATCCTCTAACGTCGTCGCGACGAGCGCGGGAGAGTGCGCGGCGCGATGACGGGCAGCCTGGAGCAGGCACGGGAGCATTACGACCGGCACCGCTGGCGCGATGCCTACGAGCTGCTCACGTCCCTGCGCGCAGACGGTCCACTGCCCGTCGACGACCTCGTGCGGCTGGCGACGGCGGCCCACATGCTGGGGCACGACTCCGAGCGCGCAGACGCATGGGAGGCCGCCCACCACGAGTGTCTGCGCAACGGCGACGTGCCTCGGGCTGTCCGCTGCGCGTTCTGGCTGGCGTTCGGGCACATGCAGTCCGGGGAGATGGCGCAGGCCGGCGGGTGGCTGGCCCGGGCGCAGAACCTGCTGGAGGAGTGCGGCCTCGACTGCGCCGAGCGCGGGTACGTGCTCGTGCCGGTCGCGCTGCGGGCGCTGTTCGAAGGCGACGCGGCGGCGGCGCACGACACGTTCTCCGAGGTGGCGACGATCGCGGCCCGCTTCTCCGACGCCGACCTGCAGACCTTCTCGCGGCTCGGCTGCGGTCAGGCGCGCATCCTGCTCGGCGACGGCCGGGACGCGGTGTCCTTGCTCGACGAGGTGATGGTGACGGTGACGACCGACGAGGTGTCGCCGCCGCTCGTCGGCCTCGTCTACTGCGCCGTCATCGAGGCCTGCCACGACATGCTCGACGTGCGCCGCGCCCAGGAGTGGACCGGGGCGCTGACCCGCTGGTGCGACGCCCAGCCCGACCTGGTTCCCTACCGCGGCCAGTGCCTGGTGCACAGGTCCCAGGTGCTCCAGCTTCACGGCGACTGGCACGACGCCATCGCCGAGGCCGAACGGGCGGTGCACTGGCTCTCGCGGCCACCACCGCAGCCGTCGGTGGGATCGGCGTGGTACCAGCAGGCCGAGCTCCACCGTCTCCGGGGCGAGCTCACCCAGGCCGAGGAGGCGTACCGCGCCGCGAGCCAGTGGGGGCACGGAGTGCAGCCCGGCCTGGCGCTGCTCCGCCTCGCCCAGGGGCGGGTCCACGATGCCGAGCCCGCCATCCGCCGGGTGATGGAGGAGGCCGGCGAGGGGCTCGGGCGCTCCCGGGTGCTGGCCGCATACGTCGAGATCATGTTGGCGGCCGGCGACCTGCCGGCGGCGCGGGCCGGAGCCGACGAGCTGCACGCGCTCGCCGCCAAGCACGACGTCCCCTACCTGGCGGCCATGGCGGGACACGCCGAGGGCGCGGTGCTCGTGGCCGAGGGCGACCCCCGGGCGGCACTCGCCGCGCTGCGGAGCGCCTGGTCCGGGTGGCAGGCGCTCGACGCCCCCTACGAAGCGGCGCGGGCCCGCGTGCTGATCGGCCGGGCCTACGGCATGCTCGGCGACCGGGACAGCGCCGACCTGGAGCTCGATGCCGCTCGCCGGGTGTTCTGGGACCTTGCGGCCGCACCGGACCTGGCACGGCTCGACGCGCTCGGCGGCGACCGTGGCGGGGAGGGGGCGGCCGGTGACCACGGGCTCACGGCACGCGAGATCGAGGTGCTCGGGCAGCTCGCCACCGGGAAGACGAACCGGGCCATCGCCGCCGACCTGTTCATCAGCGAGAAGACCGTCGCCCGCCACGTGAGCAACATCTTCATGAAGCTGGGGGTGTCGTCGCGCGCCGCAGCGACCGCCTACGCCTACGAGCACGGCCTCGCGTAGGCAGCCGTCCGCTGCGGGCCACGCGCAGGAGCGGCGATGGGGCTGGGCTCCGTTCGTCGCCGGCCGGCTGGACCAATAGGCGTCAGACAGATGGAGATATACTGGTGACGATCGAAGTAGCATCATCAGGATGAGCGCTCTGTCTGGCCGTCGGAGCGGTTAGCCTGACAGTGAGGAGGTTCGCTGTGACAGACCCGGTTCTCCGCGAGGACGTCGAGCATCGGCTCGTGGCCGCTGACGCGGCTGCGCGCCGCATTGAGCTTCGTGAGTGGCGACTGGCGGTCATGCCCATGACCACCGAGCGCTGGGACTCCCTTGCGATCGAGGATCTCACGGAGGACGAAGCCGAAGCCTTCTGGCATGCCGTCGCCGGGTGAGTGCCGTCGTCGTCGACACCGGCGTGTTCAGCGCGCCCCTGCTCGCTCGCCGCGTCGTCGGGAAGTCCCTCCAGCAGCAGTACCAGCGTCACCTCATCGGCCGGCAACTCGTGATTGCCACCCAAACCGTGGCCGAGCTGCACTACGGCGCCGAGGTCGCCGGCTGGGGACCACACCGACGGGAACGCCTCGCGCGGCTGGTGGACTCGGCCTTCCTTGTGCCACCCGATGAGCGGATGTGTCGAGAGTTCGGAAAGCTCCGTGCGCGGTTGCGCCGGCTCGGTCACCCGCTGTACCAGGAGGACCACACCGGCGATCTATGGATCGCCACGACGGCATCCCACCTCGGCCTCCCGCTGGTCGCCCACGATCGGATCTTTGTCGACTGCCCCGGGCTCGACGTACGCACCGAGCTGTAGCCCCTGTGAGCATCGACCCGCCGCCCTGTACGGCCACCACCGGCGAACCCCTGGCGTTCCACAGCCTCTCCTGGAACTAACCTCCGGGCGGATGTGCGACACGCTGGTCAGCCTCACTGGCGACGGGGTGCTCCTGGCCAAGAACAGCGACCGGGATCCCAACGAGTCCCAGGTGGTCGAGTGGCACCCGGCTGCGGATCATCCGCCGGGCACCAGCGTGCGGGCGACCTGGATCGAGATCCCGCAGGTCGCGCACACGCACGCGGTCGCGATCTCCCGGCCGTGGTGGATGTGGGGCGCCGAGATGGGCGCCAACGAGCACGGTGTCGCGATCGGCAACGAGGCCGTGTTCACCCGGGAGCCGTACGAGCGCACCGGCCTGCTCGGCATGGACCTCCTGCGGCTCGCCCTCGAGCGTGCCAGCACGGCCGGCGAGGCGGTGGCCACCATGGTCGACCTGCTGGAGGCGCACGGACAGGGCGGCTCGTGCAGCCACGAGCGACCGGGCTTCACCTACCACAACAGCTTCCTGGTCGCCGATCGTGACGGTGCGGTCGTGCTGGAGACCGCCGGCCGGCGCTGGGCCACCGAGGAGGTGCGGGGACCGGGTCGGAGCATCTCGAACGGCCTGACGATCTCCGGCTTCGCCGAGGCGCACGCCGACCGGCTCCGTGGGCGAGTCGCGGCGTGCACGCGCCGCCGGCGCCGCACCGAGCCGGCAGCCCGCCGGGCCACCGGTCCCGCCGACCTGTTCGCCGCCCTTCGCGACCACGGCGACCGGGCGGCGCCCCGGTGGTCACCCGTCAACGGCGCCCTGTCGGCACCGTGCGCCCACGCCGGTGGCCTGGTGACCGCCACGCAGACCACGGCGTCGTGGGTGGCCGACCTCCGGGGCGAGCCGCTCCACTGGGTGACCGCCACGGCGGCGCCGTGCACCTCGCTGTTCAAGCCGGTGCGCGTCACCGGGCGGGCCGACGTCGGCCCCGGACCCACCGATCGCTACGACCCGGCGACCCTCTGGTGGCGTCACGAGCTGCTCCACCGGGCCACGATGGCGGACCACGCCGCGCTGCTCGCCCGGTACGCCGGGGAGCGCGACCGGACCGAGGCCGCCTGGCTGGCGGATCCGCCGGCCACGGGCGATGCGGTCGGCGCCGCGGCGGAGCTGGAGGAGCGGTGGCTCCGTGACGTGCTCACCGCCGCAGCCCCCGACGGTCGCCCCCGGTGGCTCCGGCGGAAGTGGGCTGCGTGGGACGCCGCCGCGGGGATGCCCGACCGCGAGGAGATGGCGGCCGTGGCCTCCGGAGCCGGCGCCGATCGGGTCGGTGGACCCGGTGTTGGCAGCGGGTGATCGGAAGGGGAGGGCGTGATGGTGATCGTGGTCGGTGCCGGCCTCGCCGGGCTGGCGGCCGCCCGCCGGCTCGTCTCGCGGGGCGTCGACGTGGTCGTGCTCGAGGCCCGCGATCGCGTCGGTGGGCGCACCGAGGGCGGGGCCACCGCCGACGGGACACCGGTGGAGCTCGGCGGGCAGTGGATCGGCCCCACCCAGAACCGGATGTACGAGCTGGTGTCCGAGCTGGGGCTCGAGACGTTCCGCACCTGGAACGAGGGAGAGACCCTGGTGCAGCTGGGACGCCGGCGCGTGCGCGTCGCCCCGCACCGGGGCGCGACCCCCCGGCTCAGCCCGTTCGTGCTCGCCGACCTGGCCCGGGGGCTCGGCCGCGTCGACCGCCAGGCCGCCCGGATACCGCTCACCGAGCCGTGGCGTGCACCCCGGGCCGGGCGGCTCGACGGGCAGACGTTCGAGACCTGGATCCGCCGGAACCTGCGCACGCCGACCGGGCGCGCGTACCTCCGGGTGGCGTGTGAGGCGGTGTTCGCGGCCGAGAGCCGCGACCTCTCGGCGCTGCACGCGCTGTTCTACGTCCACTCGGGCACCGATCTCGGCACGTTGCTGTCGGTGGACCGGGGGGCGCAGCAGGATCGCATCGTGGGCGGCTCGGTGCGCATCGCCGAGGCGCTCGCCGCCGGCCTCGGGGACCGGGTGCGCCTGGGCGTCCCCGTCCGCCGCATCGACCAGGGTGACGGCGGCGTCCGGGTCACCACCCGCGCCGGCGAGGTGGTGGAAGGCGACGAGGTGATCGTCACCCTGCCACCCACGCTCGCGGGCCGGCTGGAGTACGGCCCGGCACTGCCCTCGTGGCGCGACCAGCTCACCCAGCGGCTCCCGGCCGGCTCGGTGATCAAGCTGTTCGCGATCTACGACGAGCCGTTCTGGCGGGATGACGGTCTCAACGGCCAGGCTGCCTCCGACACGGGGCCCGTGAAGGTCACGTTCGACAACACGCCGCCCTCCGGGCGGCCGGGTGTGCTGCTGGGCTTCATGGAGGCCGGCGACGCGCGCACGTGGGCCCGGCGGCCGCTCGCCGAGCGGCGGCAGGCCGCCGTCGACTGCTTCGCCCGCTACTTCGGATCACGGGCACGGCATCCCGTGGAGTACCTGGAGCGCGACTGGATGGCCGAGGAGTTCAGCCGGGGCTGCTACGGGGCCCACTTCACGCCCGGCGTCTGGACCTCGTACGGGCCTGCCCTGCGCGAGCCGGTCGGGCGGATCCACTGGGCGGGCGCCGAGTGCTCCCCGGTGTGGAACGGCTACATGGAGGGGGCGGTGCGCTCCGGCGAGAGCACGGCCGACCAGGTGGCCTCGCGGCTCTCCTGAGTCGAGAGCGTCGCCCGTGCCGCCTCCGTGCGCCGGCCTCCTCGGGACCGGAACGCGCCGCGAGCTCACGGGTCGCGGTCCGTGTCGAGGGTGCCGAGCCACCGCTCGGCCTCGGCGTGGCTCCTCAGCCGGACGAAGTGGAGGTGGTCGAGCGTCGGCGACGCCATCGCCGAGCCGAAGCGCTCCCGGTACTTGGCGTGCTGGGTCCACGCCCAGCGGATGATCGACCTGTGCGGGTCCCAGGCCCAGAGGTTCTGCACGGGCTCCCGATTGCCGTTCCAGAGCTCCTCACGGCGGACGATCCGGCGAAGCGTCCGCGCCGTCACCTGGCGCATGACCGTGCGGCGCGGCAGGTCGAGCCACACGACCGTGTCCGCGCGCTGCCACACCGGGCCGTTCACGACGACGGTGCGGTAGTTCCCGTCGATCACCCACGCGTCGGTCGCCGCCACGGCAGCGACACGTGCGAGGAACTCGTCGGGATCGATCGGCTCCCATCCGGCGAGGTGGTGGATGGCATCCAGCTCGACGTACGGGACACCCAGGACGTCCGCGATGCGCCGGGCCAGGCGGGACTTGCCCGAGCCCGCGTTCCCCACCACCGACACGCGCCTCACGCGACCATCATCGCGAGTCGGCCTGGCCGTCACACCGGTGGGCGCCCCCTGTCGGACAGGCGGTGGACCACCTTGGCCGGGAGGAGGGTGGGCACCGTGCGGACCCGCTTGCCGTCGACGATCGTGACGGGTCCCGCCGCCGCCAGGGTGTGGATGCCGCGTCCGAACGGGCCGGGGAAGGGCGGCACGACGGCCGCGGGCCGCTCCTCGAACGTGTCGGGTGTGAGCTCGACCACGCGATTGATGACAACCCGGCCGCCGTACGTCCGCGAGTTGTCCATCGCCGGCCGGTGGAGCACGCCGTCGACGACGAACGGGGTTCCGGCGGGTCGGGCCGAGCGGACGTCCATCTTCACCGGGTTGCGGCGATGCGGGCTCCAGGGACCGACGAGGTCGGCGGCGTGCCAGACGTGCAGGTCGGCATCCGGGTCGCCGC
>JBKHJZ010000168.1:0-6955 GCA_046537875.1 Acidimicrobiia bacterium
GGATCGCCACCCCTGGGTCACTCGGTGTGGATGGCCTCCAGCGGATTGAGGCGGCTGGCCCGCCAGGCCGGCCACAGGGCGGCGAGCATGCCGAGCGCACCGGCCACCACGGCGACCACCACCAGCAGCCCGACCGGGACGTCGAAGGCCGAGAAGCCCTCGTCGGCCGGCATGGCCTGGAACAGCGCCCAGCCGCCGAGCAGCCCGAAGGCCAGGCCGAGCACGGTGCCGAACACCGAGATGATCACGGCCTCCCACCGGATCGCGGAGCGGAGCTGGCCGCGCCCCATCCCGACCGCACGCAGCACCCCGATCTCCCGGGTGCGCTCGAGCACCGAGAGGGCGATCGTGTTGGCGATGCCGAGGAGGGCGATGATGATCGCCACGCCGAGCAGGCCCAGCACGAACAGCAGCAGGAAGTCGAGCTGCCCGGCGATCATGTCCCTGAACTCGTCGACGCTCTGCACCTCTGCCGTGGCGAACGGCTCGACGATCCTCTCGAGCTCCGGCTCGACCGCGGCGGGGTCGGCGCCCTCGGTCAGGCCCACGAACACCTGGGTGTCGGTCGCGGTCGGCGCGGCCGCCGAGATCTCCTCGAGCCCGACGACGTAGTCGCCCATGGTGGGGCCGGTGCTCGACACCGGCTCGTAGATGCCGGCGACCGTCAACGACCGCTCGCCCGTCTCGAGGAAGTCGACCGTGACCCGGTCGCCGACCGCCAGGCCCTCGTCCTCGGCGGTATCGGACTCGACGACCACCTCGCCGGAGGCCAGGTCGCCGTCGCCCCGCACGATCCGCGTGTCGAGGAGGCCGAACGCACCGGGGTCGGTGCCCACCACGGCGGTCCCCTCGCCCCCCACCTCCACCGGCACGAACCGGAACGGGGCGACGACGTCGACGTCGGGCTGCTCTGCCACCCGGTCGGCCACCTCGGGCGGGAGGCCCACCAGGCCGAACGTGCCGGAGTCCACCACGAAGTCGCCACGGAAGGACTCATCGAGCGTCTCGTCGATCGACGCGCGCAGCGAGGCGTTGATCACCAGGAAGAACGCCACGATCCCCACCCCGATCATCAGCGCCTGGGCGGTGGACGCCGACCGCCGCGGGTTCCGCACGGCGTTGTTGCGAGCGAGGACCCCGGGCGTGCCGCGCAGGCGGGCCAGCGGTGCGCCGACGAGACGGCCGACCGGCCGGGCGAGGGAGGGGCCGAGCAGGAGCAGCCCGAGGAACACGGCGCCCAGGCCGGCACCCATCGAGGCGAGCTCCTCGGTCGCGACCCCCACGACGACGATGGCGCCGCCCAGGCCGGTGACCGCGGCGCCGGCCACGAGGCGCAGCAGCGACCGGCCCGACGTGTCGACCGCCACCTCGCGCATGGCCGCCAGCGGCGGCACCTTCGACGCCCGACGGGCGGGCACCAGCGCCGACGCGACGGTCACGACCACGCCGACGACCAGCGCGGTGATCACCGCGCCCGGCGTGAGGATCAGCGAGGTGTCGATCAGGCCGAGCAGCCGGACGAAGATCGAGGCCAGCCCGAGGCCGAGCACGAAGCCGGCCGCCGAGCCGACGATGCCCACCGCGATCGCCTCGATGAGGACCGCCCGCCGGACCTGCCGCCGGCTGGCGCCGACGGCGCGCAGCAGGGCCATCTCGCGGGTCCGCTGGGCGACGGTGATCGAGAACGTGTTGTAGATGACGAAGGCGCCCACCACCACGGCGACCACCGCGAACGGCACGAAGATCAGCGTGAGGAAGGACAGCGCCTCGCGGAGGTCGCTCTGGCTCTCCTCGGTGATCTCGGCCCCGGTGAGCACCTCGGTGCCCTCGGGCGCCACGGCGGCGACCGCGTCCCGCACCTGTGCCTGCGTCGTGCCCGGCTCGCCGACGGCGACCACGTCGTTCGCCCTGCCGGCCTCGCCGACCACCCGCTGGGCCTCGTCCCGCGTGAACAGGACGTAGCTGGAGCCGGCGGGGCTGTCGGCGGTGCCGAACCCGGCGATGCCGACGACCGTGAACTCCTCGGCCACGTTCTCGCTCTGGACGGGCACGGAGTCGCCGACCTGGTAGCCGGTCGACTCGGCGCTGGCCGCGTCCATCACGATCTCGCCGGGTGCCTCGGGCGCACGGCCCTCCCGCAGGTTGAACGGGTTCAGCTCGTCGTTCTCGACCCAGTTGGCGCCCAGCGTCGGCGGCCCGAACGCCGGGTTGCCGACGGGCTCGCCGTCGGGCCCCACGATCCGGGCGTACCCCTCGACGGTGACGTCGGCGTCGGCGACCTCGTCGACCGACCGCACCCGCTCGGCCAGGTCGTCGTCGACCTTGGCGCGCAGCCCCGTCGCCCCCTCGAACTCCGAGTCGATGGTCCGCTCGGAGCGGACGATCGCGTCGGTGCCCCCGTACGCGCTGGCGAACAGGTCGTCGAGCGACCGGTTCATCGTGTCGGTCATCGTGAGCACACCGCCGACGAACGCCACGCCGAGCGCCACCGCGACCAGCGTGGCGAGCATCCGCAGCTTGTGGGCCAGGAGGCCCCGGAGGGCGACCTTCCGCACTGCGATCAGCTCCCCAGCGTCTTGAGGCGGTCGAGGACGCGGTCGGCGGTCGGGCCCTCGATCGCGTCGACGATGCGGCCGTCCGCCAGGAACAGGGCGGTGTCGGCGTACGCCGCCGCCACCGGGTCGTGCGTGACCATGACGATGGTCTGGCCCATGTCGCGCACGGCCGTGCACATGAACTCGAGGATCTCGGCGCCGGCCCGGGAGTCGACGTTGCCCGTCGGCTCGTCGGCGAAGACGATGTCCGGCCGCCCCGCCAGCGCCCGGGCGACGGCGACGCGCTGCTGCTGGCCACCCGAGAGCTCGCTCGGCCGGTGTCCCAGCCGGTCACCCAGGCCGGTGATCGAGACCACGGTGTCGAGCCACGCGGGATCGGTCCGCCGGCCGGCGAGCGACCCGGGCAGCGTGATGTTCTCCCGCGCGGTCAGGGTCGGCACCAGGTTGAACGACTGGAAGACGAACCCGATGCGGTCGCGCCGCAGCCGGGTGAGCTGCTTCTCGGTCAGCGTCGACAGGTCGGCGTCGCCGACGAGCACCCGGCCGCTGGTGACGCTGTCGAGCCCGGCCATGGTGTGCATGAGCGTCGACTTGCCGGACCCCGACGGACCCATGATCGCCGTGAACCGGCCGGCCGGGATGTCGACCGTCACGTCGTCGAGCGCGACCACGGCGGTGGGGCCACGGCCGTAGACCTTGGTGACACCGATCGCCCGGGCCGCCACGCCGACGTCGGCGTGGGCGCGGTCCGGTGCGTCGATGGTGGGGGATGCGGGGGAGGTCACGGCGGGAACCCTAGGACGGGGATACCGGCCGCCCGACACCTGCGTCGGGGATGGCGGGGACGCCGGTGCGCCGTGCCCGCCGGGGTCGTCCTCGCCGAGCGTGCGCCGGGCGAGGCGGGCGTAGCGCCCGCGGCTCGCGTACCAGCCCAGCCGCTGGTTCAGAGGGAGCTGCGCGAGCAACCGGGCCCGCTCACCATCGCCCGCGGCCTCCAGCAGCCACGGGACCCCGAACGACACCGCGGTCGGGGACCGGCGCGCGCGTGCACGCCCCTCGATGGCGGCGTACTCGTCGGCGGCGAAGTGCCGCAGGTAGAGCGGCAGGATGTCGGCGTCCTCGAAACCGACATGGCGGCCCAGCAGGTCGGCCAGCTCGCGGGTGGCGTCGACCGCGGCGGCGCGGGCGGCAGGGTCCGCCCCGGTGGGGCGCAGCTCGTCGAGGGCGGCGCCGACCCGGGCGAGCGCCCGGTCGAGCTGGCGGTGCTCGTGCTCGATGCGCTCGGCGTGATCGTCGAACGACGGCACCTCCTCCGCGAGCGCCGGGAACAGCCGCTCGTCCTCGAGCCGGAGATGCCCGTGCACCTCGGCGCGGAAGCCCCGGTACCAGCGGGCGAGCGCGGACACGCGCTCGGCGCCGCCCTCGTCCGTCCTCGCCACGGCGGCCGCGAGCCGGGCGCCGCCGCTCCGCATGGCCCGGTGGACGACGGTCAACCGCGTGAGATCGGGGGGCGCTCCCGCGGATCGAAGTGTCGTGGTCATGCGACCACCGTCGCGCCGGCCGGTTGGAGCCGGGCTGGCCTCAGGCGCCGAGCGCCTTGGAACCCGCTTGGGCGACCGACGACGTCGCCAGGCCGGCCGCGTCGAGCGCCCGCAGCACCGGGACCAGGCCCACCTCGGCGGCCACCGCGCGGGAGCGCTCGAGGACCTCGACCGCCCGGTTCGCGCCGCCGTCCTCGGGCGAGCGGGCGATCAGCTCCCCCTGCGTGAGCAGGGCACGCGCCAGCCACGGGCGGGCGCCGAAATGCTCGAGCAGGTCGACCGCCGCGACGGCGTGGCGCCGTGCGGACCGGTCGTCGCCCAGGGTGGCCGCCAGGCGGGCGAGCGCGAGGTCGACGGCGCCGAGCGGCGGGCCGCCCGAGCCGGCCAGCACCAGCTGGCCGGCGCTCGGCGCCAGCTCGTCGTACAGGGTGCCGGCGGCCTCGGCGTCGCCGAGGGCCGCCCGGACGTGCGCCGCGATTGTCCTGGTGGCCAGCCACAGCCAGTCGTCGGGCGCCGGGGTCACCGCACCGGGTGGACCGACCAGCGCCCGCGCGTCGTCGAGGCGGCCGGACTCGGTGAGCATCCAGGCGGCGAGCTCGCGCACGGCCGGAGCCAGGTTCGTGTCCATCAGCCCGGCGAGCTGGTCGAGCGTGCCGTCCCCGCGGCCCCGGTCGTGGGCGATCGCCGCCAGGTAGGTGGCGAGGATCTCGTCGGCGCCCCAGCCGCGCGTGCGCCGGTGCAGCCGGTGTGCCTCGCGGGCCAGGGACTCCGCCTCGTCGTAGCGACCCTGGGCCATCAGCCACGACGCCTCCAGCCAGCCGATCTGCGACAGGTGTCCCGGCGACCGCGAGCGGTCGGCGAGCGCCCGGCAGCGGGCGAGGTCGCTCCCGAACGTGGCGCGCTCGCCCAGCTCGTAGGCGATGGCCGCCTGGCTGAGGTGCGCGAGGCAGTCGAGGTGGGGCGACAACGACCGCTGCCGGGACAGCCCGACCAGCTCCTCCGCGACCGCGCGCCGCTCGTGCGGCGTCGACCGCCGCCACAGCGCCTGGTACCGCTTGTTCAGGGCACGCGCCAGCGTCTCGGGATCGCCGGTGCGGCGGGCCACTGCGACCGCCTGCTCCGCCAGCCGGTCGGACCGGCCCGGGTCGCTCCCGAAGTAGAGGGCCTCGGACAGCGCCCCGAGGATGTCGGCGCGCTCGGATGTGGGCTCGTCGCCGAGGCGGGCGAGCACCCGCTCGAGCGCGGCGACGACCTCGGTGTTCACCACGCCGTAGCCGCTCGCCTGCCAGAGCGTGCTGGGCGGCAGGCTGGCCGCCGCCCGCAGCGCGGCGTCGTCGTCTCCCAGCGCCTCCGCGATGCCGATGGCCTCGAGCAGCGCCCGCTGGGAACCCTCCACGTCGTCGGCCCGCAGCCGGGCCGCGCCCAGCTCGACCAGCACGTCGTAACGGGCCCGCTGGTCGCCGGGGCGGGCCAGGTCGAGCACCCGGAGCGCCTCGTCCCAGTAGGCGGCCGCGTCCTCGTAGCCGACCTCGGCCTCGGCCCGGCGGGCGGCCCGCGCCGCGTACTCGACCGCCCGCTCCGCGGTGCCGGCCAGGGCCCCCTCCCGTGCGTGGTGGACGAGCTCGGGCAGGTGCTCGTCGAGGGTGGCGCCCCGCAGCGCCTCCAGCGCCTCGGTGACCGCGGCGTGCAGGCGCGCCCGCCGGGCCAGGCTCAGCTCGGCGACGAGCGCATCGGCGACCAGGGTGTGCGCGAAGCGCAGGCGGGCCGGCCCGGACCGGTCCTCCAGCAGCAGGCCGGCGGCCACCGCGGGATCGAGAAGCTCGAGCGTCTCGTGCACGGGGCGCTCGGCCACCCGAGCCAGCACGTCGACCTCGATGGTCCCCCCGAGAACCGACGCCACGGTCAGCAGCCGCTGCGTGTCGACCGGCAGCAGGCTGATGCGCCGGCGCACCACGTCGTGCACCGCCGCGGGGACGCCGAGATCACCCGGCCCGTCCGGGTCGCCCAGCCGCTGCTGGCGGGCCAGCAGCTCGATCACCTCGCCGACGAAGAACGGGTTGCCGCCGGTGCGCTCGTGGACCAGCCGGGCCACGGTGTCGGGCACGGGATCGCCGTGGCGGGCCTCCAGCCAGGTGGCGACGTCCGCGGTGCGCAGCCCGCCGAGCTCGACGCGCTGCGATCCCGCCTGGCGGGCCAGCTCGCCCAGGCAGTCGACGAGGCCGGCCGGTGGTTCCGGGTCGAGGGGCCGGACGGTCAGCACCAGCAGCACGGGCATCGTCCGCAGCTCGCCGGCGAGGTGCTCGATGGCCCGCAGCGACGAGGCGTCGGCCCACTGGAGGTCGTCGACCACCACCAGCAGCGGGCGGGTGGCGGTGCGCAGCGCCGCCGCGATCGACGAGTGCAGCGCCAGGCGGTCGGCGCCGGGGTCTACGCCGTGCGCGTGGCCACCGGCGCTGTTGACCCGGACGACGGCCTGCTCGTCGAGCACCCCGAGGTCCCTGAGCTGCTCGGCGATCTGCGTGTAGGCCCAGAAGGGGGCGCCCGCGGCCGCCTCGGTGCACCGGGCCCACGCCACCGCCATGTGCCCGCGCTCGCCGGCCATCTCCTCGCAGGGCGGCGGGCCGGTGAACGGGCCCTCGGCGCCGCACATCGCCACCAGCTCCTCGACCAACCGGGTCTTGCCGATGCCGGGCTCGCCGCTGATGACCACCGCGCGGCCGCTCCCCCGGGCCGCGGCCACCGCGGAGTCCACCAGCACCGACAGCTCGTCGCTCCGCCCCACGAGCCCGCACGGGGCCTCGGGCGGCCGCTCCGCGTACGCCCACAGCGGCTCGACCGCGGCCGGCCCCGGGGCCACCG
>JBKHJZ010000169.1:0-6920 GCA_046537875.1 Acidimicrobiia bacterium
GGCCGCCGCCGGCCGGCCCTGGGCGTCGGCGGTGGCCGCGGCCAGCGCGGCGCCGAGGGCGATGGCGTGCTTGGGGTGGGCGTCGACCGCCACGGGGCGGCCCATGGCGTCGGACACCATCTCCCCGACCAGCGGGATGCGCGACGACCCGCCCACGAGCAGCACCGCGGTGAGCTGGTCGGGCGTCACCCGGGCCCGCTCGAGCGCCCGCTGGAGGGCCTCGATGGTCTCGGTGATGGCCGGGCGGATCATCGGCTCGAACTCGGCGCGGGTGATCCGCAGATCGGTCTGGATGTTCGGCAGCAGCACCGAGACGGTGGTGTCGCCGTCGAACGAGAGGGCCTCCTTGGCGGCGACGCACTCGTGGCGCAGCCGCACGAGGGCCGACCGCGCGGTGGGGTCGGCGCTGTCCAGCTCGTCCACCTTGCCGCCGAGGGCCCGGCGCACGTGGGTGAACACGGCCTCGTCGAAGTCGATCCCGCCGAGCCGTTCGATGCCCTCGGGGTCGCCGAGCGTGGCGAAGCCGGTGGCGGTCTTCTGCAGCACGGCGGCGTCGAAGGTGCCGCCGCCCAGGTCGTACACGGCCACGACCCCGCCCGGGTCCACCCGTTCGGTGGACGCGTAGTGGGTGGCGGCGGCGACCGGCTCGGTGAGCAGGCCGACGTTGCGCAGGCCCGCCAGGTCCACGGCGTGGCGGAGCAGGTCGGTCTTGAAGGGTCCCCAGTTGGCCGGGTAGCTCACCGCCAGCCGGGAGGGCGCGCCCCCCTCCCGCTCGGCCACGGCGGCCACCACCTGCTTGAGCAGCACGGCCATCAGCCGCTCGGCCGAGTACGGCGCCTCGCCGAGCATGATCGGCGCGCTGTCGCCCACCCGGCGCTTGAACTCCCGGGCCAGCCTCCGGGGTTCGCTCAGGCCCCGGCGCTCGGCCGCTTCGCCCACGAGGATGGTCTGGTCCTCGCGGAGGAAGACCAGCGACGGGATGGTGGCGGCCCGGTTGCCGAGCGACGCGATCTCCGTCCGGCCGTTGCGGTGCACCGCGGCGGCCGTGAAGGTGGTTCCGAGGTCGATCCCCACGACATGGTCGTCTGCGCTCACACCAGGGACGCGTGACGCCACGTGCCGCGGTGTGCCGTGCGGCGTCACAGCTACCCTGAGGCGGGTGGAGGTTCGCCGGGGGGCGGGACAACCGGGAATCGGGCGGGCGCGCGAGCTCGCCACCGTCGCGTTCGCCCGCGACGCCGCGCACGGCGGTCGCGGCAGCTTCCTGGTGGTGTCGGGCGAGGCGGGTGTCGGCAAGACCTGGCTGCTCGAGCAGGGCGCGGCCGCGGCCGAGGAGGAGGGCTTCGCGGTCGGCTGGGGCTCGTGCTGGCCGCTGCGCGACGCACCGCCGCTGTGGCCGTGGCGGCAGGCCGTCGCCGAGCTCTGCGGTGCGCCGATCGCCGCACTGTCCGAGCCCGCCCCGGCCAACGGCGACGGCATGTTCGAGCGCGCCGTGGCGGTCGTCGACCAGCTGCGGGAGGCGACGGCCGAGCGGCCGGGGCTGCTGATCCTCGACGACGCCCACGCGGCGGACGAACCCACCGTGCATCTCGCCCGCTTCCTGGCCCGGCACGTGCGCCCCCTGCGGCTGGTGGTGATCGTGGCCCACCGGCCGAACGAGTCGCTGGCCACCGGCCTCGACCAGGACGGCACGCTGTTGGCGTTGCGCGGCCTGGGCCGGCCGGAGGTGGCCGCGGTGCTCGCCGGGCACGGGGTGGGGCCGCTGGACGACGCCGACCTCGACTTCATCGTCGACGCCACCCGCGGCCACCCTGCGGACGTGCAGCGGGTGGCGATGGGGGGCACCGAGCCGGTGCGGGCGGTCGTCGCCGCGCGCGTGTCCGGCCTCAGCGACGAGGTGCGAGAGCTCGCGCCCCGGGCGGCGGTGCTGGACGCCACCCCCCGGCTGGCGGAGGTGGCGGCGCTCGGTGGCGTCTCCGACCGGGACGCGTCGCGGGCGGTGCTCGACCTGGAGGAGCAGCACCTGGCGCGCCGCGACGGCCCCGACCGCGTGGCCTTCGCCAGCGAGAGCGTGCGCGCCGCGCTCGCGGCGGAGCTGTCGCCCGCCGAGCTGCTCGAGGTCCACGCCCGGGCGGTGGACGTGCTGTCGCTGCCGGGGCCGGGACCCACCGAGAGGGTCGTCCGCCGCGCCCGGCACGCGCTGGCGGCGGCCGGCCGCTCGGCCGACGACGCCCGGCGGGCGATCGACCTGGCGCAGGGGGCGGCCACACGGCTGGCCGCCGAGAACGACCACCGCAGCGCGGCATCGCTGCTGGCCGCGGCGTGCGAGGTCCACGAGCACGCGGGGTTCGGGGCACCGCCGGCGGCGCTTCAGGCGGCACACGGCACGGCCGTGCTCCGCACGGGTCGCCTGGGGGCGGCGCGCGAGCTGTTCGAGCGGGCGGCGCGCGCGGCCGACGCCGAGGGCGACCGCGTCAGCCGGGCGATCGCGGCGGCCGGCTACGGCGGGGTGTGGCTGAGCGAGATGCGCTCACCCCTGGACCGGGAGCGGGTGCTCGGCCTGCAGCGCCGGGCGCTGGCCGACCTCCCCGACGACCAGGTGGTGCTGCGCCACCGGCTCACCGCCCGCCTCGCCGCCGAGGAGGCCTACGCCGCCGGCCGGCCCGAGCTGATGGAGCCGGCGCTGGCGGCGGCCCGCGAGCTGGGCGATCCGGTGGCGCTGGCCGAGACGCTCTCGCTCTACCACCACACCATGCTCGGCCCCGAACATGCGGCGGCCCGGCTGCCGGTGGCACGGGAGCTGCTCTCGGTCGCCGCCGGCGCCGGCGATGCGCTGCTGTCGCTCATGGGGCTGTGCTGGCTCACCGTCGACCTGTTCCTCGGCGGCCAGCCGCACGCGGCGCGCTCGCTCGGGGCACTGCGCGAGCGGGCGGAGGCCCTCGACTGCCGCAGCATCGGCTACATCGCCGAGGCGCTCGACGTCATGCTGCTGATCCGGGAGGGCCGCCTCGACGAGGCCGAGGCGCGCGCGGCACGGACCTACGAGACGGGCATCGAGGTGGGCGACGCCGACGCGCTGGCCTACTACGGGGCCCAGCTCGTGATCGTCCGCTGGCTGCAGGGCCGGTCGGCGGAGGTGCTCGACCTCGTCGCCGAGACGGCCGGGTCGCCCACCCTCGCCGCCGCCAACCACGCGTTCGTGGCCGTGTACGCCGCGCTGGCGGCCGAGTGCGGCGAGCTCGACCAGGCGCGGGCGGCGCTGACCCGGTTGCGGGGGGCCGTCCCCGTGGGCGACGGGGTCGACGTGCCGTTCCGGGTCCCCAGCAGCAGCGCCACGCTGGCCACGCTCTCCACCGCGATCGAGGCGGCCCACGTCCTCGGCGACCGCGCCACCGCCGCCCTCGCGGGCCAACTACTCGAGCCCTACGCCGGCCTGCCGGTGATGGCGTCGCTCGGGGTGATCTGCATCGGTTCGGCCCAGCGGCCCCTCGGTCTCGCGGCGCTGACGGTGGGCGACACCGATGCGGCGGTCGATCGGCTCCAGGCGGCCGTTGTGGCCAACGAGCGGCTGGGCAACCGCCCGATGGGCGCGCTCACCAGGGCCGACCTGGCCCGGGCGCTGCTCGAGCGGCGCGGGCGGGGCGACCGGGCGGCGGCGGTGGAGCACCTCGACCACGCCATCCGCGAGGGCACGGCGCTGGGCCTCACCGGGCGGGTGGAGGACTGGCGGCGGCGCCGGCGCGCGCTGGACGAGGCCGAGACCCCCGTGCGCACGGTCGACCTCGACGCCACCGTCGGCGTCATCCGCCGCCAGGGCGCCGGGTGGATCCTCTCGGCCGGCAACCACCAGGTGGTCACGCCCGACCTGCTGGGCATGGCCCACCTGGCACGGCTGCTCACCCACCCCGGCCGCGAGATCGGGGCGGCCGACCTGGTGGCGGGGGCCGGCGCCGAGCTGTGGCGGGCCGAGCAGCCGGTGCTCGACGACCGGGCGCTCGCCCAGTACCGGCAGCGGGTCGGCGATCTGGAGGACGAGATCGCCGAGGCCGACCGGTTCGCCGACACCGAGCGGGCCGCCCGGGCCCGCGTCGAGCTCGACTCGATCATCGACGAGCTGGGCCGCAGCACCAACGTGTACGGCGGCTCCCGGCCGTTCTCGTCGTCGACCGAGCGGGCCCGCACCGCCGTGCGCAAGGCGGTCCGGCGGGCGCTCGACCAGATCGAGGCCGCCGACCCCGTGCTCGGCGCCGCCCTGGGCCGGTCGGTGCGCACGGGCCGCACCTGCTGCTACGAGCCGGGCCCCGGGGCGCCGAAGCGCTGGGTCGAGCGGACCGAGTGACCGACGGTGCCGACCGGCGCCGTCTCAGCGGGTGATCGCCGCGGACTGGCGGGTGATCGCGCCCGGCGTGGCGTGGTAGTACGTAGGGCGTCGACGGGACGGTCCTGGGGAGCCGGTGGACTCGGCTGGGGAGCTTCGTCGACGGAGGCAGGGCGACTCGCGCCACGCGAGGACGGACAGGTTGTCGACAATCGAGGCGGGCCACATGCGTGCGGGCGCAGACATCGACCGGGAGCGGGGCCGGCGGGCCATCACGCCGCGACGACGCGCGGGGGGCACAGCGGGCGAGCCCGCGTGCGAGGTCGCCGGGGAGGGGGACCGCGACGCCTGGGCGGAGATCCGCCACGATGCGCTGGCCGCGCTGCTCGGCATCGAGGCCGCGGCGCAGAGCCTGACCCGCCACCGGCACCTCCTGAGCGCGGGGCAGGTGGACGATCTGGCCGACGGCCTGGTCGCCGAGGTCCGGCGCCTGCGGGCGCTGCTTGCGGGCCGCTCGCGTGCACCGGGTGCCACCGACCGGCAGCCGGCGACGGTCCCCGCCGTCGACCTGCGCGACGCGGTCATGCCGGTGGTGGTCTGCGCCCGGTCGCTCGGCCAGCGAGTGCGGCTCGACGTGCCGGCGCGCACCTTCGTGGCCTGCGACCGCGAGGTGGTGGCGCGGGTGCTGCTGAGCCTGCTGTCGAACACCCGCCGGCACGCGCCGGGCTCGCCGGTGGAGGTGCGGGCGAGCGTCCGGGGTGAGATCGTCGAGCTGCGGGTCGACGACCGCGGCCCCGGGGTGCCCGCGGCGCTGCGGGCGAGGCTGTTCGAGCGGGGCGCCCGCTCGGTGGCCGGCGGCGGCGCGGGCCTGGGGCTCCACACCGCCCGGAAGCTGCTGTCGGAGCAGGGCGGCACGATCCGGCACCTGCCGCGGGTGGGCGGGGGAGCCACGTTCGCCGTGTCCCTGCCGCGGGCGGCCCCGGACGCCCCGGGACCGGTGCCCGGGGTGGCGCCGGAGGGCAGGGTGGCAGCGGTCGACCGGGCGGCAGACCCGGGTGGTGCGGCGCCCGCCGGCCGGTTTCCCGGTGGGATGACCGCCGCTCCGTGAGCATCAGCGTCCTCGTGGTCGAGGACCACCCGCTGGTGGCCACCGGCCTCCAGCTCGCGCTGCAGGCGCGGGACTGGCGGGTCGCCACCACCAGCGGTCCCCGGCCCGGCGACGTGATCGATGCGACGACCCGGCTCCGGCCCGACTGCGTGCTGCTCGACCTGCACCTGGGCGACGAGCTCGGCAACGGCATCGGCCTGGTGGCCCCGCTGCGGGACGCCGGCGCCAAGGTGGTGATGCTCACCGCCGAGACCGACCCGTTCCTGCTGGCCTCGTGCGTCGAGGCCGGCGCCGAGGGCTGGATCGGCAAGGACGCGTTCCTCGACGAGATCGTGTCGTCGGTGGAGCGGGTGCTGGCGGGGAGCCCGCTGCTCGGCCGGGCGCAGCGGGAGGCGCTGCTCGACGACCTGCGCCTGCGGCGGGAGAGCATGACCCGGGCGCTGTCGCCGTTCGAGCGGCTGACGCCCCGGGAGCGGGCGGTGCTGGGCGCGCTGGTCGGCGGGCTGTCGGCCGAGGAGATCGCCGAGAAGGACTTCGTGGCGCTCACCACCGTGCGGTCGCAGATCCGGGGGGTGCTGCAGAAGCTGGGCGTGCGCTCGCAGCTCGCGGCGGTGGCACTGGCCAACCGCTCGGGCTGGACGCCGCCGCCGGAGGGGCCGGCAGGCGACGGGTTCGACGGGGCGACCGGCGGGGCCGGCGGATTTCATCAGAGTTGATGATGAGCCGCCCGGCGACCCCGTCGCATCCTTGCCGCCGGTACCCCCGCGCCCGGCGGGGCGGAGCAATCAAGGAGCGGGAACCCCATGACGAACCTCATCTCGGTCATCCAAGCCTGGGTGACGACCCGGAGGACCGACGATCGCGGCGCCACGATGGTTGAGTACGGCCTCATGGTGGCCCTCATCGCCGTGATCGTGGCCGTCGGTGCGGAGCTTCTCGGCGAAGGGATCGATCAGCTATTCGATGACGTCACGGCGCAGCTCTAGGCGTGAGTAGTTGCAGCAGCGGGAGAGCGGGCCAGTTGCTGTGGCCCGCTCTCGCCGCCGCTCACGCGTGTCGTCCGAGAACCCAGGCGGCTGGTCATGGCTAACAGTGCACCAACAGATCGGGGAGCCGCGATGGTGGAGTTCGCCATCGTCCTGCCGCTCTTGCTCGTGCTGGTTCTCGGCATCGTCGAGTTCGGGCGGGCCTACAGCCTCAAGACCTCGCTCCAGGCCGCCGCGCTGGAAGGAGCACGGGAGCTTGCCCTGGGTGAGGACGCCAGCGAGGTCGAGGCGGCGGTGACGGGTGCCACCCCGTACGACGGCCTCACCATCAGCCAGGTGCCGTGTCCCGACGAGGGGGAGGACGATGCGGAAGTGACCGTGGTCCGGGAGTTCACGTTCCTTCCCGCGCTCGGGAACGTCCTCTCGATCCTCCCCGGTGGGGGCGGCTCCGGCTCGTTCGGCACCATCGACATCTCGGCGACGGGGGTCATGCGGTGCGGGCTCTGAT
>JBKHJZ010000170.1:0-6918 GCA_046537875.1 Acidimicrobiia bacterium
GCCCGGGCGGGCGGCCCAGCCCTCCGGCCGCTGGTCGACGCGCTCGCCCAGCACGACCGCTACGGCGGCGCGCTGCGACCGGCGCTCGAGCGGGTGGGCATCGAGGCCCGGCTGCGCCGCCGGCGCGCCGCCGACGAGGCCGCCCGGCGGCTCCCGGTCACCCTGCTCTTCCCCCTGGTGCTCACCACCCTGCCGGCGTTCGCACTGCTGACCGTGGTGCCCCTGCTGGCGGGATCCCTCGGCTCGATGAGCCTCTGAGACGCCCACGACGTCCGACGCACCCACCGGGACGGCGCACCTCGCGCACCGTCCCCAGGACCCGGGAGGTCCACCATGTTCCTGCGCACAGCCACCCGCGTGCAGCTCGCCGCCCGCCGGCACCTCGACCGGCTCACCGGCGACGACCGCGGCCAGTCCACCGCCGAGTACGGGCTGGTCATCCTCGCTGCCGGAGGCATCGCCCTCGGCGTGATCGCCTGGGCCGGCAAGACGGGCACGTTCACCGGCCTGTTCGAGTCGGTGGTCGGGAACCTCACCGAGGGCCTGTGACCCCTCCGCCCCGACCCCGCTGGCGCCGGCCGGCCCACCGGCGCCCGATCGGGCGATGGTCCGCCGTGACCCTCGCCCGGTCGCGGCGCCCCGTGCGGCCACCCGGCGGCCGGCGGGCCGGGGCCGACGGCGGGCAGGCCACGGTCGAGCTGGCGCTCGTCCTGCCGCTGGTGGCGCTGCTGCTCCTCGCCCTCGTGCAGGCGGGGCTCGTGGCGCGCGACCAGATCCTCGTGATCCACGCCGCCCGCGAGGCCGCGCGTGCGGCGGCGGTCAGCCCCGAGCCCGACGCCGCCCGCCGGGCCGCCGAGCGGGCCGGGCCACTGCGCCCCGAGCACCTCGACGTCACCGTGTCGGGCCGGGGAGCGGTGGGCAGCCGGGTGCACGTCGAGGTGCGCTACCGCGCCGCCACCCACGTCCCGCTCGCCGGCCTGGTCCTGCCCCGCCTCCACCTGGTCGGTTCCGCCACGATGCGGGTGGAGCGGTGACGGGTGTGGGTGGTTCAGGCCGTCGCGGCGCGCAGCAGCGCCAGCGCCCCCACCTTGTCCAGCGGCTCGTTGCCGTTGCCACACTTCGGCGACTGCACGCACGACGGGCAGCCCGCGGCGCAGGCGCACGCGGCAACCACGTCCCGGGTGGCGGCCACGTGACGGGCTGCCACCTCGTAGCCCATCTCGGCCACCCCGGCCCCGCCCGGGTAGCCGTCGTAGATCACGATGGCGGCGCTCCCCAGGTCTGCCTGGTGGGTCGTCGACACGCCCCCCACGTCCCACCGGTCACAGATCGTGAACAGGGGCAGCACACCGATGCCCGCGTGCTCGGCGGCGTGCAGGGCTCCCGGCGCCGCGGCCCGCCCCACCCCCGCCGAGGTCAGCAGGTCGCCGGGCACCAGGTACCAGAACGCGCGCGTCTGCAGCGTCGAGGCCGGCAGGTCCAGTGGCTCGACACCCAGCGACACCCCGGTGAGCGCGTCCTTGCGCTGGTACCCGACCACCTGCTGGTGCACCTCGACCGGCCCCAGACCCACCGTCAGCCGGCCCACGCTCCGCGACGCCTCGCACGCACCCACCCGGATGTCGACGTCGCTGCGGGCCACCGTGTACGTCGACCCGTCGTCGGGCTCCACCACGGCGCAGCGCCCCTCGAGGTCCAGGTCGACCACCCGCCAGTGCTGCCCGGCGTGCAGGTACGAGGCACCGGGGTACACCTGCTCGCACGCCCGGGCCAGGTCGACCGTCCCCACCGGGCGGCCGTCGGTCGTGCGGATCCCCACCTCGCCGGAGCCACCGGACCGCAGGC
The DNA here is from genome assembly GCA_046537875.1 of Acidimicrobiia bacterium. Lineage (GTDB taxonomy): Bacteria > Actinomycetota > Acidimicrobiia > Acidimicrobiales > VFJN01 > JBKHJZ01. The sequence goes on from JBKHJZ010000170.1 coordinate 1,846, forward strand.
CGATGCCGTGCGACGGCCAGCCGCCGCCCGTGTAGAGCGCCTGGGGCCCGCCGCCCCGCCGCCGGGGCCGCACGACGAGCTGATCGTCGAGCGCCAGGCGCCGCACCACATCGTCCAGCAGGCCCGGCCAGTAGCGCTCGTCGGCATGGGTGAGGGGGGCCTCGTGGGCCGCGCACCGCAGGTGGGCATCGGCGACGAACGGGTTCGCGGGGTTGATCACCGCCGGCTCCGGTGGCCGGGTCACCAGCTCGCGGGGATGATCGGCGATCCACTGGTCGAGCTGGTCGGCGCCGGCGACAAGCACCGCGGCCGACGGCCGGCCCGTCCGGCCGGCCCGTCCCGCCTGCTGCCAGAACGAGGCGACCGTCCCGGGGAACCCGTTGACCACCACCGCGTCGAGGCCACCGATGTCGATGCCGAGCTCGAGCGCCGACGTGGCGACCACGCCGTCGAGCCCGCCGCCCGCCAGCTCCTCCTCGATTGCTCGCCGCTCGCTCGCCAGGTAGCCGGCCCGGTAGGAGCTCACCCGGCCGGCCAGATCCCGGGGGACCCGCCGCCGCACGTCGGCAGCCACGGTCTCGGTCGCCCGCCGGCTGCGGCAGAACGCGATGGTCCGGTGGCCCGAGCGGACCAGCTCGCTGACCAGGCCGGCGGTCTCGGTGTTCGGGGAGACCCGGGCCCCCGTCAGCTCGTCGAGGGGCGGCGGGTTCCACACGGCGACGAGGCGCTCGCCACGGGGCGACCCGTCGTCGAGGACCGGGGTGACCGGCAGCCCGCACAGCGCCGACGCGAGCCCGTCGGGCTGCCCGATCGTCGCCGAGCAGCAGACGAACGTGGGGTCGGCGCCGTAGCGGTCGGCGAGCCGCCGGAGCCGGCGGATCAGGTGGGCGACGTGGCTGCCGAAGATGCCCCGGAACGCGTGCAGCTCGTCGACCACCACGTAGCGCAGGCGGGCCAGGAACGACGCCCACCGGTCGTGGTGGGGCAGGATCCCGCTGTGGAGCATCTCCGGGTTGGTGAGCACCACGGTGGCGTGGCGCCGCATCCACGCCCGCTGCTCGGGGCCGGCGTCGCCGTCGTAGGCGCCGGGCACCACTCCCGGGAAGTCGTGCGAGCCCAGGGCCCGCAACTGATCGTGGGCGAGGGCCTTGGTGGGGAAGAGCATGAGGGCCGTCCCCCGCCGCACCGGAGCCGTCGCCGCCTCGGCGATCGGTACCTGGTAGCACAACGACTTGCCCGAGGCGGTGCCGCTGGCCACGACGATCGACCGGCCATCCCGGGCCAGGTCGATCGCCCGGGCCTGGTGCGACCACAGGGCCGGGACGCCGAGGCGGGCGGCCACCTCGTCCGGGAGGGGTCGCGACAACTCGCCGTGGCGCGCGGAGCGGGCGGGCAGCCGGTGGACGTGCACGAGCGGCGTTCCGCTCCCTGGCTCCCACTCCTGAACGTCCGACCGCGCGGCGAGCGCCGCCCAGAGCGTGTCGAGGTCGGTGTCGGGAGCGACCAACGTCATGCACCGGACAGGTTACGCGTGTGGAATTCCACAGGTGTCACCGGTGCCTGCTGGTCCACGTCCCGCCCGGCCGAGCCGCGGTTCCCCGATCCGCGACCGGATAGGGTCACGGCACCCATGGAGCTGCGCATCGAGGTGTCCCAGGTGGCCGGCTGGGCCGTCGTGTCGCTGTACGGCGAGCTCGACGTCGCCAGCGCGCCGTCGCTGCGCGAGCGGCTGGTCGATCAGGTGAACCAGGGATCGACCCGGCTCGTGCTCGACCTGGAAGGCCTCGACTTCCTCGACTCCACCGGGCTCGGCACGATCATCGGTGCGCTCAAGCGTGCACGCACCCACGGTGGCGAGTTGCGGCTCGTCTGCACCCAGTCGCGCATCCGCCGCCTCTTCGAGATCACGGGGCTCGACAGGGCGGTCCCCCTGCACGCCTCGCTCGACGAGGCCGTCGGGCGGGGGTAGCCACGTGGCGGTCGTCGAGCTGGTGATCCCCGCTCGCCCCGCCTATCTGTCGCTGGTGCGCCTGGTGGTGGACGCGGCGGTCGACTCGCTCGCGAGCGGCATCACCTCTGCCCGGGTCGACGACCTGAAGCTGGCGGTGACCGAGGCCTGCGCGAATGCCATCGAGGCCCACCAGGCGGCCTGGGCCGAGGGCCCGGTCGTGGTCCGGTGCACGTTGAACGACAGTGCGGTCACGGTGGACGTCAGCGACCGGGGCGGTGGCTTCGACCCCGACACCCTCGCGACGCTGCCCCCGGCGGGAGACCCGCGCCGCCTGCGACACGAGAGCGGCCTCGGTGTCCCGCTGATGCGGGCACTGGCCGACGAGGTGGCGTTCGACGCGTCGACGAACGGGACCAGCGTGCGGTTGACCGTCTACCGTGCCCAGCCGACATGAGCGACGACCCGCAGGTGCTCCCGAAGCCGGACGCGCTCCTGGCGCTTCACGACAGCACAGTGGAGCTGTTCGCCCGGCTGCGCGACTGGTTCGACGTCCCCGGCACGGTCGAGCTCGACCTCACGGCCATCGACGCGGCCGTGGCCGACCTGAGCGATCCCGTGATGGTTGCGGCGCTCGCCATGCGGAAGCTGCAGGCCCTCCACCTCCTCGCGACGCCCGGGGTGCGCACCACCACCGACGTCGTGGTGACCATCGTGCAGGACCTCGACCGGGCGCTGGTGCAGGCACCGGCGTCACGCCTGCGGTTGCAGGCGGCCGACACCGACTGGGACGCGGAGCTGGCCGCGCTCGAGCACGGTGGCCTCGCCGACGGCGGGGGCGTGCCCGTCGAGGCCGACGCCACCGACCCCGACATCGAGCGCTTCCGGATGCTTCACGCGCAGCTCCACGCGGCGGCGCGAGCCGTGCTCGAGGCGTCCGACGGCCGCATCAGGGTGTTCGAGTGACGCAGGGGCCGGACGCCCCGGCGCCCGGCCCCGTCACGGTCTGCGGTCAGGAGCAGTTCTCAGCGATGTAGGTCCCGACGGTCTCCGCCGCCTGCTGGAACTCCTGCTGCTCCTCCTGGCTCATCTCCTGGATCGCGCCCGTTCCACCGTCCTCGATCGAGCCGAAGAGCACATCCCACTCGTCGGCGATCTCCTCCGGCGGCTCGATGTCCACGAACTGCTCGATCATGGTCAGGAACGAGTTGGGGGCGGTGATGTCGGACTGCAGGTCCTGACCGAACGCGGAGATCTGGCTACAGAAGTCGCCACCACCCGCGCCCAGTAGGTTGCCGCCGCCGTTGCCGCCGTCGCCGCCGTCGTTCTCGTCGTCTTCGCCCTCGGTGCTCTCGGCGTCGGCCGCTGACTCATCGGTCTCAGCAGACCCGTCACCGTCGTCGCCCCCGCACGCGGTCGCGCCACCCAGCAGCACGAGCGCGATGAGGCCGATGAGTACTCGTCGGATCATCGTGTCTGTTCTCCCTCCATCGCTTCTCCTCTCCCCAGCGTCGGGAGAGCATGGGCAGGCTAGTTCGGCTCGTGACGCCGTAGCTCGCGCCGGGCGACCGCCATCCGGTGCACCTCGTCCGGGCCGTCGGCGAGGCGAAGCGTGCGGAGGTGGGCGTACATCGACGCCAGCGGCACGTCGTCGGACACGCCGAGCGCCCCGTGGGCCTGGATCGCCCGGTCGACCACCCGGGCAGCCACGTTCGGGGCGGCCACCTTGATGGCCGAGATCTCGATGCGGGCGCCCTTGTTGCCCACCGTGTCCATCAGCCAGGCGGTCTTCAGCACCAGCAGCCGCACCTGCTCGATCTCGATGCGGCTGTCGGCGATCCACTCCTGGATCACGCCCTGCTCGGCGAGCGCTTTGCCGAAGGCGACCCGCGACCGGACGCGCCGGCACATCAGCTCGAGCGCCCGCTCGGCGACGCCGATGGCGCGCATGCAGTGGTGGATGCGGCCGGGCCCCAACCGGGCCTGCGCCATGGCGAACCCGCCGCCCTCCTCGCCGAGCAGGTTGGTGGCGGGGACGCGGACGTCGTCGAAGACCAGCTCGCAGTGGCCCTCGTTGTCCTGGTACCCGAACACCGGCAGGTTCCGGACCCGCGTGAGTCCCGGCGCATCCATGGGGACGAGCACCATCGACTGCTGCCGGTAGGGATCGGCGTCGGGGGACGTCCTGCCCATGACGATCGCGATCCGGCAGCGCTCCCTCGCCGCACCGCTGATCCACCACTTCCGCCCGTTGAGGACGTAGTCGTCGCCCTCGCGCTCGATCCGCATCTCGATGTTCCTGGCGTCCGAGCTGGCGACGTCGGGTTCGGTCATGGCGAAGCACGAGCGGATGTCGCCCTCGAGCAGGGGATGCAGCCAGCGCTCCCTCTGCTCGTCGGTGCCGAACAGGGCGAGCAGCTCCATGTTGCCGGTGTCCGGCGCCGCGCCGTTGATCGCCTCGGGCGCCAGGGGGCTCCGACCCGTGATCTCCGCCAGCGGCGCGTAGTCGAGGTTCGACATGCCCTCCGTCCACTCGGTGGCGTGCGGAAGGAACAGGTTCCACAGCCCTCGGCGGCGGGCCTCGGCCTTGAGCTCGTCGAGGATCGGGGTGTGGGCGTGGGGGTTGCCCGACTCGGCGATCTGCCGGTGGTGGAGCGCCTCGTTGGGATAGATGCACTCGTCCATGAAGGCCTCGAGCCGGCGGCGCAGCTCGTCGGCCCGGGGGCTGGGGGCGAAGTCCATGCTCGAGACCCTACTGGCGGACCAGATGGCGACCGGCGGGGCCGGGACCGGCCGCCGCCCGGGGGTGCCGCCACAGGCTGCGTCCTCCGGCCCTGGCGGTGGCCCGACGGGAAGCAGCTCGCACCGTGCGAAGCCGGGGGCGATCTCCGCACGATGCGAGCCGCTGAGCAGGGACTTTGCGGCGGGCGCGTTACATGTGTAACCTGACTGCAATGGAGTGAGCCGGGGACGCTCCCGGGGGGTCGTGGCGGATGCCGTGCACGCAACTTCCGGTCGGCGTCGCGGACACGCCGTGGTGTGCCGGTCCGATGGTCGGTCCCGTCCGCCCGCCTCGACCGTTGGGCCGGCGCACCAGGGCGTGTCCGGGCCGGGGCACCGGAGGC
>JBKHJZ010000171.1:0-6878 GCA_046537875.1 Acidimicrobiia bacterium
GCCCCGCCCGGGGCGCTTCGTCGGCCGGCGCCACGAGCTCGACCGGCTCCTCGGCCACCTGGCCAACGAGCGCTTCGTCACGGTCACCGGCCCGGGCGGTGTGGGCAAGACCCGGATCGTCGCCGAGGCGCTCGCTCACGACCCCGCGCCGGCCGGACGGCGCGTGGTGGTCGAGCTCGCGACCGCGGACACGGGCGATGTGGCCGCCGCCGTCGCCGCGGCCCTGGATCTCCGGGCGGGCGGCCGGGACGTGCTCGACGCCGTGACCGAGTACCTCGCGGTGGACCGGACGCTGCTCGTGCTCGACAACTGCGAGCACGTGGCACCCGAGGCGCGCCGGCTGGTCGAGGCGGTCCTCGCCCGGTGCCCTGCGGTCACCGTGCTGGCGACCAGCCGGCTGCGGCTCGGCCTGGCCGGGGAGAGGGTGCTGCCCCTCGGGCCGTTGCCGGTCGGCGACGGCGACGCCGTGCCCGCCGGGGTCGAGCTGTTCGTCGACCGGGTCGACCGCCAGATGGGTGATGGCGGGATCGACGCCCGCGACCCGCTGGTGCGGGCGATCTGCCGGCGGCTCGACGGCATCCCCCTCGCCCTCGAGCTCGCGGCGAGCCGGGTGCCGACGCTCGGGGTGGCCGCGCTGGCGGATCGCCTGGACGACGCACTGGACCTCCTCGAGGCGCCGGTCCTGGGACCCGAGCGGCGCCACGCGACGCTGCGCGCCGTGGTCGACTGGTCGTACCGGCTGCTCGACGACCAGGCGAGTGCGCTGCTGCACGTCCTGTCGGTGTTCGAGGGCGGCTTCGACCTCGGGCCGGCCGAGCAGGTCGGCGCCGCCGCGGTGCGGGTGCCCCCGGCGGTCGTGCTCGGCCGCCTGGTCGACGCTTCGCTGGTGCTCGTGGACGATCCCCGCGGCTCGCCCCGCTACCGGATGCTCGAGGCGGTCCGGCAGCGCGGCCTCGAGGAGCTGGCGGCGGGCGGCCGGGAGACCGCCGTCCGCCGTGCCCACGCCGGCTGGGCCGTGGAGCTGCTCGAGCGGGCGGCGCGCCGGGTCGCCGGCCCCCACGAGCGGGAGGTGGCCCCGCTGCTCGGTCGCGAGCGGGCCAACCTGCGCGTCGCGCTGCGGTGGCTCGCCGACCGGGGACCGTCGAGCGAGGTGGCCCGCGCCGCGGGTGCCCTCGCCGAGGTCTGCCTGTACCGGCCCGACCTGGAGTGGCTGCGCTGGCTGCGGTCGGCTCCCGACGGCGCGGTGCTCCGGCCCGACGACCGGTTGGAGGTCGATGCCGCGGCCGCGCGCGCGGCCTACCTGCAGGGCGACCTCGCTGCGGTGCCCGAGCTGGCCCATCCCGTGGTCGAGGCCGGGGTGTCCGGCCGCCCATCCCACCTTGCCCGCCACGCTCTGGGTGTCGCCACCCTCTACGCCGGCGACCACGACGGTGCCGAGCGGTGGTGGCGCCCGACGGCGGACGACCCCGCCGCGCCCGCCGTCCCCCGGCTCGACGCGCTGGCCGGCATCGCGCTCGCCCGCTGCTACGCGGGCCGGCTCGATGCCGCCCGCACGGTGGCCGCCGAGCACCGGGTGCTCGCCGACGCGCTCGACTCCCCCACCTACCGGGCGTTCGCCGACTACGTGGCGGGCGAGATCGCGCTGGCGCGCGGCGACGAGGCGGCCGCCATCGGATCGCTCGAGGCCGCCGCCGGCGGCGCCCGGGAGGCGGGCGCCGACTTCGTCCGCGGCATCGCGCTGACCGCGCTGGTCTCGGGGCTCGTGCGCCACGGCGCCACCGACCAGGCGATCGGGCACGTCCCGGAGCTCATCGAGCTGTGGCGCCGGGCCGCGACGTGGCCGCAGCTCTGGACCACCCTCCGTCTCGTGGCCGCACTGCTCGTCGACCGGGGCCGGTCCGACGTGGCCGCCCTCGTCCTGGAGGCCGCGGGGCACGACCCCTCGGCACCCGCCCTGTCCGGCGACGACACCCGCAGGCACGCCCGGCTGGGCGAACGGATCGCCGCCGATGTGGCACGCCCCGACCTGGAGGAGATCCGCCGCCGCGCCCGCGCGCTCCCCCGCGCGCGCGTGGTGAGCGAGGTGCTGGGCGTGCTGGACCAGCTCGGTCCTCGAGCCGCCTCGTCCTGAGGTCCGCACCCGCGCCGCAAGCGGCGCGCACGCAGGCCACAGGCACCCGGTCGGAAGGTGGACGGCGACCGAACCCGCCCTCGAAGGAGGACGACCCATGACCACCCAGACCACCGTGCTTCCCGCGGCCGGCGACCCGGACGTCGCCGTGGACGTGCCCACCGCGTTCCGCCCCTACCCCGTGGGGCCGGGCATCGACGTGATCCCGGCGTACCTGCCCGTGCCCGGCATGGGGGTGCTGCCCGCCAACTCGTACCTGATCCACGGGCGCGAGCCGGTGCTCGTCGACGCGGGGCCCGGCGGCGCCGCCGAGGGGTTCGCGGCCGCCCTCTCCTCGGTCGTCGACCCGGCGGACATCTGCTGGCTGTGGCTCACCCACACCGACCCCGACCACATCGGCGGGCTCGCCTGGCTGCTCGACGCCGCCCCCGACATGCGCATCGTCACGACCTACCTGGCGGTCGGGAAGATGGGGCTCCACCAGCCGCTGCCGATGGACCGGCTGTGGTGGTGCAACCCCGGCGAGCGGGTGCGCACCGGCGACCGGGAGCTCGTGGCCGTGCGCCCGCCGTCGTTCGACGCGCCGGAGACCACCGCCCTCCATGACCCGGCCTCCGGGACGCTGTTCTCGGCCGACTCGTTCGGCGCCCTCCTCGGCTCCCCGGCGGTGACCGCCGACGAGGTGGCGCCGGCCGACCTTGAGGAGGGCCTGGTGCTGTGGTCGACGATCGACTCGCCGTGGCTCGCCCGGGTGGACCGGGCGGCCTTCGACCGGTCGCTGCGCGACGTGGATCAGCTCGGCGCCGTCCGTGTCCTGAGCGCCCACCTGCCACCGGCGACCGCGATGACGGGCGACCTGCTCCGCTGGATGGCGCAGGTGCCGGACGCCGATCCCTGGGTCGGCCCCGACCAGGCGGCTCTCGAGCACATCCTGGCGCAGACCCGGGCGTGACCCCGCTGCCGCCGACGGGGTGCGGGCCGGTGCCCGGCGGGCCGCCTCGGCACCGGTCCCCGCCCGGGCGGCGATCAGCCGACGATGCCGGCGATCTGCTCGAGGAGCGGGGGTGGCCCCGAGACCAGCAGCGTGGTGACGCAGGACTCGCGCCAGCGCTCGAGGTCGTCGCGAATCTTCTCCGGTGGGCCGATCAGGTACACGTCCTCGACCATCGCCGTCGGCACGGCGGCCGCCGCGTCGCGCTTGCGGCCGTCGAGGTACGCCTCCTGGATCGTCTCGCACTCCGGCCCGTAGCCGAGGCGGACGAACACGTCCTTGTGGAAGTTGCGGTCCCGCGCCCCCATGCCGCCGACGTACAGGGCGAGGGTCGGGCGCAGCAGGTCGGCGCACGCCTCGACGTCGTCGCCGGGCACGACGGGGACCACGCACGCCACCTCGAAGTCGTCGAGCGTCCGGCGGGCGCCGGGGCGGGCGAAGCCCGTGGCGAGGGCCTCGCGGTAGAAGGCGTCCGCCTTCGGCGAGAAGAACATGGGCAGCCAGCCGTCTGCGATCTCGGCGGCGAGCGCCACGTTCTTCGGGCCCTCGGCCCCCAGGTAGATGGGGATGTCGGTGCGCAGCGGCCGCACGATCGACTTCAGCGGCTTGCCCAGACCGGTGCCGCCGGGCAGCGGCATCGCGTAGTGCTCGCCGTGGAACTCGACCGGCTCGTCCCGGGCGATCACCCGGCGGACGATCTCCACGTACTCGCGCGTCCGGGCGAGCGGCTTCGCGTACTCCTGCCCGTACCAGCCCTCCACGACCTGGGGGCCCGACACGCCGAGGCCCAGGATGACGCGGCCACCCGACAGGTGGTCGAGCGTCAGGGCCGTCATGGCCGTGGAGGCCGGCGTGCGAGCCGAGATCTGCGTGATGGCGGTGCCGAGCTTCACCCGCTGCGTGGCGGCACCCCACCACGCGAGCGGGGTGAAGCAGTCGGACCCGTAGGCCTCGGAGGTCCAGATGGAGTCGAAGCCGAGGTCCTCGGCCGCCGCGATCTGCTCTGCGGCGTCGGGCGGCGGGCCGCTGGATGGCCAGTAGCCGACGACGAGGCCGAGCTTCACACCCGCTCCCGGTCCGGCGATCGGCGGATGATCAGCCGACCACCCTCAGCTTCGAATCGCCGTCGTCGCCCCCGTCGTCGTCATCCGACGCTAGAGCGCCCTCCACATCGTCGTCATCGTCGCCCCCCCGGCTCTTCCTGGACGACTCACGACCGCTCACCTGCTCCTGCCCCGGCAGGTTCCCGAGACCGGAGAGGCCCGACAGCATCTCGCGGAGCTGGGTGAGCTGGTTGGTGACCGCGTCGCGCTGCCGGGTGAGCTCGGCGACCTCGCGCTCGGCCGTCTCCTTGGTGACCCGGGCGTGGGTCTTCGCCTCGGAGACGAGCTGCTCGGCCTCGGCCTTGGCCTCGCTGACCGCCCGCTCGGCGAACGCCTTGGCCTTGGCGATGATGTCGGCCGATTCCTTCTCACTCTCCTTGCGGCGCTGGTCGGCGGCCTTGTCGATGTCCTTGGCCCGCTTGTCGGCGTCCTTCGCCCGCTGCTCGGCCTCGCTGACCAGCCGCTGGGTGGCGGCGACCGCCGCCTCGTGGCGCTCGCCCTCCTCGCGCTCGACACGCTCCCGGCGCTCGGCCAGTTCGAGCTCGAGCGCCTGGAGCTCGGCCTCGCGCTTCTCCTTGGCCTTGGTGAGCAGCTTGGACGCCGCGGCCCGCTTCTCCTCGGCCTCCCGGGCCGCCACGTTGCGCAACTCGATGATCTCGCGCTCGGCGGTGGCGCGGTTGGTGGCGATCTCGCGGTCGGCGGTGGCGCGCAGCTCGGCGACCTCGTGCTCGGTGACCGCGCGGAGCTGGCCGGTCTCGCGCTCGGCCTCGGCCCGCATGGCCTCGACCTCGCGCTTGGTCGAGCTGCGCAGCTCGTTCGCCTCGCGCTCGGCGGAGTCGCGGGTGGCCTTGGCCTCGCGCTCGGCCGCCGTCTTCACGGCGGTGGCGACCGCCCGGGCCTTCTCGACCACCTCCTTGGACTCGAGGTGGGCTGCGGCGATGAGCTTCTCGGCCTCGCGCTTGGCCTCGTTCCCGTGCTCGTTGGCCTGCTCCTCGGCGAGCCGCAGGAGCTGCTCGACCCGGGTGCCGAGACCCGACAGCGTGGGCTGGGCACGCTCCTCGAGCTGCTTCGCCTGCTCGGCCACCTTGCGCTCGAGCTCGGAGATGCGGTCGCGCGCGTCGGTGGTGCCCGTCTTCGCCTTGGACGCGGTGTGTGTCAGCTCGTCGATGCGGGCATGGAGACGCTCGATGTACATGTCGACCTGCGTGCGTTCATAGCCTCGCAGGACGATGGTGAAATCAGGCGTTCCACCCGTATCGGTCGGCGAAGATGTGGTCCCCATGGAGGCCAACTATTGCACGTCGGAATCGGGCGCGCGAGTCGTAGCGGCACCTTTTCGCTGCGGCCGACATCCTTTCCGTGACGGCCGCGGCCAGCGGTGGTCTTCTCGTCACCCACGGTGACAGCGGGCGCCGCCTCGACGGGAATTGGAACGTGTTCTAGTCTGGCGAGCGGTGGCCGAGGGCGGCGGTGTCCACCGGCCGCCCGGCCAGTACGAGGAGCCGTCGATGACGAACCGCTACCCGTTCCCCGTGCCCTTCGGCTGGTACTGCGTCGGCTATCCCGAGGAGTTCCCGCGCGGCGAGCCCAGGCCCCTCTACTACTGGGACCGCCACCTCGTGGCGTGGCGCGACGAGGCCGACGCCGTGCACGTGCAGGACGCCTTCTGCCCCCACCTGGGCGCCCACCTCGGCCACGGCGGCACCGTGGAGGGCTGCGAGATCGTCTGCCCCTTCCACGGCTGGCGCTACGACGCCGAGGGGACCAACACCGACATCCCCTACAGCGACCGGGTCAACCGCAAGGCCCGGCTCCGCACCTTCCCGACGGTTGAGCGCAACGGCGTGGTGCTCGCCTGGTACCACCCCGATGCCGCCGTCGGGCCCCTCTGGGAGATCCCCGAGGTGCCCGAGATGTCCGGCGCCGAGGGCTGGTCCACCCTGCTGCGCACCGAGCACACGATCGACGCCGCCATCCAGGAGATGGCGGAGAACGCCGTCGACGCCGCGCACTTCCGCTACGTGCACAACACCGCCACCGTCCCCGAGCTCGAGGAGTACGCCACCGGCTTCCCCGAGGCGGTCATGCGGTCGTCGCAGAAGTTCCCCACACCCCGGGGCGTGATGGAGGGCCGCATCGACTCCCATGCGTGGGGACCCGGGGTCTCGCTCGTGACCTTCGGCGGCATCGTCGACACGGTCAACTACGCCTGCACCACCCCGATCGACGCCGAGCGCTGCGTGCTGCGCTTCAACTTCCGCTTCAAGACCATGGGCGACGAGCGCACCACCCGCAACGTCGGCCACGCCTTCGTGGCCGAGGTCGACAAGCAGGTGCGCGAGGACAAGCCGATCTGGGAGCACAAGGCGCACCTGGTCAGGCCCGCCCTCGCCGACACCGACGGGCCGTTCATGAAGTTCCGCACCTGGTACGCCCAGTTCTACGCCGAGCCGGTCGGCGACGAGCGCGTGCTCTACCCGCCCCCCTACTGGCCTGACCGCCTCGACGAGGCACCCGCCAAGGCCACGGCGTCCGCCCGCCAGGCCGCCGCCGGTCGGCCGGCCGCGGAGGGCCCGGCGCGCTCGGCGCCGGAGGGCGGGCCCGGCACCTGAGCGGGCCCCGGGTCGCCCGGGCTCAGCTCACGATCCCGAGG
>JBKHJZ010000172.1:0-6812 GCA_046537875.1 Acidimicrobiia bacterium
CTGAACAGGCCACGGAGTGTCCACGTTCGGCCGCCGCGCCGCGGTGTGACCTTCGGCCCGTCCGGTGCGGATGGTGCCCGGTGGGCTCCCCCCGGCCGGTAGGGTCTCGTACCCATGTGCACGGCGTCTCCCCTCGCCGTCGCCGACCCGCTCGGGCCGATCGGGCTGCCGGGGGCCGCTGGACACCTCGTGGGTGCGGTCGGCACCGACCTGGGGCTGTCGCTCGCGGCCGTGGTGATCCTGGGGATCGCCGCGCACTGGACGGCCAGCCGCCTCGGCCTCCCCTCGATCCTGCTGCTCCTCCTCGCAGGCATCCTCGCCGGGCCCGACGTGGCGGGCATCGTCGACACCGACGAGCTGCTCGGGGACCTGCTCTTCCCCGCGGTCTCGCTCGCCGTCGGCATCCTGCTGTTCGAGGGGGGCCTGGGGTTGCGCGTGCGCGAGCTGGAGCGCCACGGGGCCGTGCCGATCGTGCGGCTGGTCACGCTGGGAGCCGCCGTGACCTGGGGCATCGGCGCCCTCGCCGCGGCCTACGTGGTGGACCTGGACCGCAACGCCGCCGTCCTGCTCGGCGCCGTCCTCATCGTCTCGGGACCAACGGTGGTGACGCCGTTGCTGCGGTTCGCCCGGGTGCGCGAGCCCGTCAACGGGGTGCTGCGATGGGAGGGCATCATCATCGACCCGATCGGCGCCACCCTCGCGCTGGTGGTCGTCGAGGCGATCATCGCCCCGGAGAGCACGTGGCCGGCGGCGGCGGAGCGGGTCGCCACCACGGCCGGTGCGGGCGTCGCCGTCGGCGCCGCCGCCGCCGGGCTGCTCACCCTGCTGTTCCACCGCCACTGGGTGTCCGACGAGCTGCACAATCCGTTCACGCTGGCGATGGTCGCCGCCGCCTTCGCGGGCGCCAACCTGGTGCGCCCCGAGGCGGGGCTCTTCGCCGCCACCGCGATGGGCGTCGCCATGGCGAACCAACGGTTCGTCCCCACGTCGCACATCCGGGACTTCGAGGAGGACCTCGGCACGCTGCTCATCGCCGTCCTGTTCGTCGTGCTCGGGGCGCGGGTGCAGCTGGACCTGGTGGGCGAGTGGGCGCCGGCGGCGCTGGGTCTGCTCGCGGTGCTCATCCTCGTGGCCCGCCCCGCGACCGTGCTGGTGTCGACGCTGGGCGGCGGCCTGTCGTGGCGGGAGCGCGCCTACCTCTGCTTCATGGCGCCCCGGGGGATCGTCGCCGCTGCGGTGTCGGCCCTGTTCGCCCTGCAGCTCGAGCGCGCCGGTCAGCCCGTCGAGGCGCTGGTCCCGGTCACGTTCGTCGTGATCGTGGGCACCGTGGTCTTCTACGGCCTGGCGGCACGGCCCGCGGCGGTCCGGCTGCGCGTCGCCCGGCCCGACCGCCGGGGTGTCGCGTTCATCGGTGGCCCGCCCTGGGCTCTGCGCCTCGGCGAGGTCCTCTCGGGCGTCGACGTGCCGGTGATCGTGGCCACCCGCGATCCCATCGAGGCGGCCGAGGCGGCCGCCCACGGCCTGTTCACCTACACGAAGCGACTCGACGCCGATGACCTGGGCCTGGCGTTCGACTCCGTGGGTGTGGCGGTGGTGATCGCGGCCTCGCGGGTGGAGGAGGCCAACGCCTACGGGGTCAACCGGGCGATCGGCGCCCTGGGCCGGGCGAACGTCTACTACCTGCCCGTGCACGAGGACGACCACGAGGGGGAGGTCGATGCCGAGAGCCGCCGCCCGTTCGGCAAGCGGCTCACCCAGGCGCAGGTGAGCGAGCTGCTCGACGGCGGTGGCCGGATCGTCGCGCTGGACGAGGAGCAGTTCGACGCCGAGCTGGGCGAGCACGGCGACCACGCCGACCTGGGCGAGCTGCTGGACCACGGCTCGCACGGTGACGGCGGGCGGCCGGGCGCGATGACGCTGTTCACGATCGACCCCGCGGGTCGGCCCACGGTCGCCACCTCGGGGGGACTCGCGCCGCCCCCCGCGGGAGGACGCGGCGTCTACCTGGTCGCCCCGACACCGCACCCGGATGCCGAGGCGAGGGGTTCCGAGGAGCCCACCCCGCGGTCGTAGCTCACCCACCCGCTCGGCCGGGCCGTCCTCCCGGCCCGTGTCACACCCGCTCGATAACGTCGCTCGGCATGGAGGCGAGCGGCGACAGCACTGCGCCCGCAGGGGCACACCACGCCGGGTCCGGGCCCGTGCCCGCCGGCGGCACCGGCCCGGCCGCGCCCGCCGCCAGCACGGGCTCGCCGGTGGCCGGGCTGGTCATCGGCACCGAGCCGGCCACGCCCCTCGAGTTCTGGGTGGGTGTGGCCGGTGGCACCTACCTGCAGCTCGACGACGTCGTGGTGGTCGACAGGGCGCTACCCGACGGCCAGCGGCTCCGCATCGCCGGTGTCGTGTCTCAGGTGCGCGCCCGCCACGAGGGCGCCCGGATGGACAGCGACGTGTTCCTGGTGGCCGACGGGGTGCTGCCGGCGCAGGTCAGCGAGACCGCGCAGGTGCTCGCCACCCAGTTCGAGCCCGAGGTGTTCGTGCCGCCCCTGCCGGGCCAGCAGGTCCACAAGGCCACCGGCGCCGAGCGCGACGACGCCCTCCTCTTCTCGCAGATGCGGCACCGCCTGCCGGCAGGCCTGTCGCGCGACGACGAGCCGTTCTACCTCGACCTCGAGTTCCTCGACGGCACGCGTGGCGCCCACGTCAACATCAGCGGGGTCTCCGGGGTCGCCACCAAGACCTCCTACGCCACCTTCCTCCTCTACAGCCTGTTCCACTCGGGTGTGCTCGGCGCCGAGGGCGCCAACACCAAGGCGCTCGTGTTCAACGTGAAGGGCGAGGACCTGCTCTTCCTCGACCACGCCAACACCGAGCTGGGCGACGACCAGCCGGCGCGCTACGCCCGCCTCGGGCTGCCCGCCGGTCCGTTCGGGTCGGTGGCGTTCTTCGCCCCGCCCGCCCGCGACGACCCCAATGCCAGCCCCGACGTGGCGGCACGCCAACGCGACGTCACCTCCTTCTTCTGGACAATCGAGCAGTTCTGCCGCGACGAGCTGCTCCCGTTCCTCTTCGCCGACGCCGAGGACGACCGCCAGCAGTACACGATGGTCGTGCACAACGTCACCGCCAGGCTCCGCCGGGCCGAGGGCGTCGGGGACGGCGCGGCGAGCATCGACGGCGAGGTCGTCCGGACCTTCGACGAGCTCGTCGAGCTCATCGAGCGCAAGGTCGACGTCGACGGTCCCGACCTCTGGGGCGGGCGGGCCATGGGCGCGGGCACCGTCAACGCCTTCCTGCGGCGCCTGCACGGGGCCCGACCGCACCTGCGCCGCCTCATCCGGGCCGACGTGGCCCGTCCCGACTCGCACCGGGTCGACTTCGACCGCGCCCAGGTCACCGTGGTCGATCTGCACAACCTGAACGACCGGGCCAAGCGCTTCGTGGTGGGCGTGGTGCTCCGCCGGGCGTTCGAGCGCAAGGAGCGCTCCGGGCAGGCCCGGCCGCTGCAGTTCGTGGTGCTCGACGAGCTCAACAAGTACGCGCCCCGCGAGGGCGCCTCGCCGATCAAGGAGATCCTGCTCGACGTCGCCGAGCGGGGCCGGTCGCTCGGCATCGTGCTCATCGGCGCCCAGCAGACGGCCAGCGAGGTCGAACGGCGCATCGTGGCCAACTCGGCCATCCGGGTGGTCGGGCGGCTCGACGCCGCCGAGGCCGGCCGGGGCGAGTACGGCTTCCTGCCGCCGGTGCAGCGCCAGCGGGCCACCATCGTCAAGCCGGGCACCATGCTGGTCAGCCAGCCCGAGCTTCCCATTCCCCTGGTCGTGCAGTTCCCGTTCCCCGCCTGGGCCACCCGGGCGAGCGAGGCGGCCGCTGCCGGCGGCACCACCGTTCGTGGCACGACCACTGCCGATCCGACCACCGCGGCGGCCGGCGCCGCCCCGGCCGACCCGTTCGCCGGGTTCCCGCGCGGGGGGTGACACGGTGAAGCTGCTGCACACGGCCGACTGGCACGTGGGGAAGGCCATCCGGGGTCGCTCCCGGGCAGCCGAGCACGAGGAGGTCCTGGCCGAGATCGCCGGCGTCGCCCAGCGCGAGTCGGTCGATGCCGTCGTCGTGGCCGGCGACCTGTTCGACACGTCGAGCCCCACGCCCGAGGCCGAGCGCATCGTCTACCGGGCCCTGCTCGATCTCGCGGCCGGCGGCCGCCCGGTGCTCGTCCTCGCCGGCAACCACGACTCGGCGCAACGGCTCGGCGCCGTCGCACCGCTGTCCGAAGCGAGCGGCATCCACGTCGCCTCCGCCGTGCGACCGGCCGACGAGGGTGGCGTGGTCGAGCTCCGGGCCGACGGCGAGCTGGCGCTGGTGGCGCTGCTGCCGTTCCCGTCGCAGCGCTACGTCGTCACGGCCGACGTGCTCCTGTCGGGTGACGCCGCCGACGCGCACGCGGCCTACGCCGACCGCGTCGTCCGCATCGTCTCGGCCCTCACCGGGGGGTTCGGATCGGGCACGGTCAACCTGGTCGCCGCGCACCTCATGGTGCTGGGTGGGGCGCTCGGCGGTGGCGAGCGGGCGGCCCACACGGTGTTCGACTACTGGGTGCCGGCCACGGCGTTCCCGCCGTCGGTGCAGTACGTCGCGCTCGGGCACCTGCACCGGGCGCAGCAACTCGCCGGGCCGGCCCCGCTCCACTACTGCGGCTCGCCCCTGCAGCTCGACTTCGGCGAGGTGGCCAACGAGCCCTCGGTCTCGGTCGTCGAGGTCCGGCCCGGGCAGCCGGCCGCGGTCCGGTCGGTGCGGCTCGGTGCCGGACGCCGCCTGCGGACGCTGCACGGTCGGCTCTCCGACGTGCTGGCCCGGGCCGAGGAGGCCGGCGACGCCCACCTCCGGGTCGTGCTCGACGAGCCACCCCGGGTGGGCCTGGCCGACGACGTTCGGGCGCAGCTCCCGGCGGCCGTGGACGTGGTGCTCGCCGCTCGCGACGCCCCCGATTCGGCGGCCGAGCGCCGGGCCGACCCGGATCGCCTGCGGCGCACGCCGCACGATCTGTTCGCCGAGTACCTCGACGAGGTCGACGAGAGCGACGAGCGGCTGCTCGCGCTGTTCGACCGGTTGGTCGACGAGCTCGTCTCCGACCCGGTCGCGCGGGAGGGCCCCCGATGAGACCCCGGCGGCTGGAGATCGAGGGGTTCTCGGCGTTCCGCGCCCCGGCGGTGGTCGACTTCGAGGGCGCCGACCTGTTCGCCCTGGTCGGGCCCACCGGCGCCGGCAAGACCAGCGTGATCGACGCGATGACCTTCGCGCTCTACGGCAGCGTGCCCCGCCTCGACGACCGCCGGGCGGTCGCCCCGGTGATCAGCCAGAACCTCAACGAGGCCCGCGTCCGCCTCGACTTCACCGTCGACGGCGAGGGCTACACGGCCGTCCGGGTGGTCCGGGCCACCAGGGGGGGTGCCACCACCAAGGAGGCCCGGCTCGAGCGGGGCGGTGAGGTCCTCGCCGGCACGGCCGACGAGGTCACCGCCGCGGTCAGCCGCGTGCTGGGCCTGACCTTCGAGCACTTCACCACGTGCGTCTCCCTGCCGCAGGGCCAGTTCGCCCGGTTCCTGCACGACAAGCCCCGGACGCGCCAGGACCTGCTCGTCCGGCTCCTCGACCTCGGCCTCTACGACCGGGTGGCGTCGGCCGCTCGCCAGCATGGCGCCGAGGCCCGCTCGCGGGCCGATCACCTGGCGGGCCAGGTCGAGCAGCTGGCGGGTGCGACGCCGGAGGCGCGCGACGGCGCGGTCGCCCGGGTCCGCGACCTCACCCGGCTGAGCGACCATCTCGCCGCCGAGCGCCCGGCCATCGAGCGGGCGGAGGCCGCAGCCGAAGAGGCGGGCGACGCCGCCGACGCCGCCGCCCGGCAGGTGGCGCTGCTGGACGGTCTCACCGCTCCGGACGGCGTGGAGGCGCTGGCCGGCGAGGTCCACGAGGTCGCCACCACGCTCGAGCGCCGCACCCGGGCCGAGGAGGAGGCCGGCGACGCGGTCGCCCGGGCCGAGAAGAGCCTCGCGGCATTCCCGCAGCGGGCCGAGCTCGAAGCCTGGCGTGCCGATCACCAGCACGCCGCGGAGCTCGCCGCGAAGGTGGAACGTGCGGAGGGAGCCGAGGCCGAGGCGTCGGCGGCGCTGGCGGAGGTCGGGCGGCGTTGCGACGCCGCGGAGTCGGTCCGCACCGAGCGGGCGGGCGCGCTCGAGCGTCGCCGGGCCGAGCTTCGGGCGCACGCGCTGGTGCCCGAGCTCGCCGTCGGCGCCCCGTGCCCGGTGTGCGAGCAGGTCGTGCACGAGCTGCCGTCCGCCCGGCAGCCACCCGACCTGGCGCAGGCCGAGCGCGACCTGGCCGAGGCCGAGGCGGCGCTCGACACGGCGCGACGTGCGGTGACCGAGGCCGAGCGCCGCTGCGCCCGTGCCGACCAGGAGCTGCGCGGCCTGCGCGGAGAGGCCGAGCGGCTGCGGGAGCGTCTCGCCACCGCACCGCCGCCACCCCAGGTCGACGAGCAGCTCCACCTGGTGGCCGAGGCCGAGGGGGCGCTGGCCGACGCCCGCCGGGCCTGGCAGGAGGCCCGCACAGCCCGCCGCGAGGTCGACCGCCGCCACCGCGAGCTGATCGAGGCCGAGCGCGACGCGCGCCGCCACTTCGACGCCGTCCGCGACACGGTCGCCGCGCTCGGGCCGCCGCCCGCGGGTCGCGACGATCTCGCCACCGACTGGCGCGACCTGCTGGCCTGGGCGGCCGACCTGCGGCCCGGCCTCGCCGAGGCGTCGGCCGAGCAC
>JBKHJZ010000173.1:0-6800 GCA_046537875.1 Acidimicrobiia bacterium
TGCCGGCGGCGTCGCCTTCCTGTCGCTCGACCGGCGGAGCCGGATCGAGCGACGGAGCCACCCCAGCCGAGCCAAAGGCTCGGCCGGGGACCCGGCACACCCGCCCGCCCGGCTCCGGCAGGAGCCTCTGCCCCCCGCACCCCCCGCCGGTCCACGGGCGAGAGACCTGCCAAGACGGTCGGCTACACGCTCGGCTGTGCGCTCGGCCAGCGTCAGATGTGCGCCCGGTCGCGCTGGTTGCGCAGCTCGCCGAGCTCCAGGTGCCGCATGATGTCGACGGGCGACACGATGCCGACGAGGCGGCCGTCCTCGACCACCAGCGCCCGGCCGTCCGGGCAGCGGGACATCTCGGTGAGCACGTCCGCGGCGGGCCGGTCGGGGCCGACCACCGCGACGTCGTCGATCGGGCAGGCGAGGTCCTCGACCCGGGTGATGCCACGCTCCTCGGGCGCGAGGCCCTTCACCCGGTTGAGCGTGACGAGCCCGGCGGGGCGGCCGTCGCTGCCGACCAGCGGGAAGGACGAGAACCGGTTGGGGAAGACGTACTCCTCGACGAACCGGTCGACGACGAGGTCGGGAGACACGGAGACCGGGTCGGCCGACATGACGTCGCGGACCCGCACACCCGACAGCGCCCCGGACACGCGGGCGTGCTCCTCCTCGGCGCGGGCGATCGTGGTGAGGAACCAGCCGATGAGCACCAGCCAGAGCCCGGCGAGCCCCGCTCCCGCCACGAACTGGAGGAAGCCCAGGGCCACGAGGAACCAGCCGAAGCCCCGGCCGGCCCGGGCCGCGGTCATCGACGCCTCGTAGCGGTCGCCGCTGCGCCGCCACAGGTACGACCGCAGCACCCGCCCGCCGTCGAGCGGCGCGGCCGGCATCATGTTGAACACGGCGAGCACCAGGTTGATCAGCGCCAACCACCAGAAGATGCCCACGACGAGGCCCTCGGCGAAGGCGTCGAGCACCAGCGCGACCCCACCGAACAGGCCGGCCAGCACGAGGCTCACCAGCGGCCCGACGCCGGCGATCCGGAAGTCGGCGCCGGGGTCGGCGGCCTCGCCGTGCAGCCGGGCCACCCCACCGAACATCCAGAGGGTGATGCCCTCGACCTCCACGCCGTTGCGGCGGGCGACCACGGCGTGCGCCACCTCGTGGGCGAGCAACGACGCCAGGAAGATGAGCCCGGCGACCAGGCCGGCCACGACGTAGGAGGCGACAGGCAGGTCGGGGTACAGCGCGGGGAAGCGCCCGGCGGCCAGGCCCACGGTCAGCAACAGGAAGATGACCAGGACGCTCCAGTTGATCCCGACGTTCACCCCGGCCACGCGGCCGAGGCGCAGGCTCTCCTCCATGCGGCAGACCTCCAGTGGGACGGTGGGTCGGCGAGCCGGGCGGTCGGCTCGCGCCCGGCATGTCTACGCCACTGTCCTCTGTACCCGCCCGACGGGCGGGCGACCCCGGGCGCGCCGCCATCGTCGCGAGCACCGGCGCGACATGATGGGCGGATGACGACCACTCCCGGCAGACAGGACAGCGGGCCGGCGGTGCCGGCGCGGCCGGCGAGGCTGGCGGGGCACGATCGCCGCGCGTTCCTGCGCGCGCTGGGGCTGGGAGCGACGGGGGTGTCGATCGGCGGGGTGGGCTGGCTGGCCGCCTGCGGCGGCGGGAGCGGCGATCCGGCCGGTGACAGACCTCGCGGCGAGGGAGCGACGGCGACCGTCCCCGCCCACGACCCGTCCCGGCCGTACTGGGAGCAGGGGAACTTCGCCCCGGTCAGCACCGAGGAGACCGTCACGGACCTGCAGGTGACCGGCGCGATCCCGCCCGAGCTGTCCGGGCTGTTCGTGCGGAACGGCTCGAACCCCCCGAGCGGCACGTCGGCGCACTGGTTCCTCGGCGACGGGATGATCCACGGCGTCCGCCTCGAGCGCGGCCGGGCCGCGTGGTACCGCAACCGCTACGTCCGCACACCGCTGTCCGAGGCGGGGCGGGACATCCTCGACTTCGGCGGGGTGCCCGGCAGGCAGAACAACCAGAGCAACGTGGCGCTCACGCACCACGCCGGCAAGCTGCTCAGCCTGGGCGAGGTCGGCTGGCCGTTCCAGCTGCGGACCGACGACCTGTCGACCGTGGGCCCCTGGAACTTCGACGGGAAGCTCGGGGACACGATGACCGCGCACCCGAAGACCGATCCCGTGACGGGCCGCCTGCACTTCTTCGGCTACGAGTTCCTGAGGCCGGCGCTCACCTACTACGCCGCCGACCCCGGCGGCCGGATCGACGTCGTGAGCCCGATCGCGGTGGACGTGGCCACGATGGTGCACGACTTCGCGATCACCGACCGGGACGCCGTGTTCTGGATCGGCCCGGTGGTGTTCGGGCCCGATCCGTCGAGCGCCTATCCGGACATCCCGTTCCACTGGGACCCGACCGGGCCCTGCCGGGTGGGGGTGATGCCCCTCGACGGCCCCGGCGACCGGATCCGCTGGGTCGACGTCCCGCCGTGCTTCGTGTTCCACGGTCTGAACGCCCACCGCGAGGGCGACGAGGTCGTGCTGCGGGTGCACAAGCTCGCCGAGGCGTTCGGGCCGCAGGGCGACCTGGTGCCCTCACACCTGACCGAATGGCGGATCGGCACCGGCGGCGACCGCCTCACCTTCGCCGAGCGCCCGCTGAACGACCGCGCGATGGACCTGCCCACGCACGACCGCCGCCACACCGGCCGGCCCACCCGCCACGGCTGGTTCACCACCACGTCACCGCCGTCGAGCGAGCACGGCTTCGAGCTCGCGGGCATCTGCCACGTCGACCTGCGCAGCGGGCGGGAGGACATGTGGGACCCGGGGCCCGACGTCCGGTCCGGCGAAGGCTTCTTCGTCCCCGGCGACACCGGTGAGGGCGAGGGCTGGGTGCTCACCTACATCTGGGACCGCACCTCGAACCGCTCGGCCCTGGGCATCTTCGACGCGCAGGCCATGCGGGAGGGCCCGATCGCACGGGTGGAGCTCCCGGTGAGGGTTCCCTTCGGCTTCCACGGGCTCTGGATCGACGAGGCCGACCTCTGAAGGTGTGTGCGGTCACCCGTTGCCGGGGGCGGGGATCACGGCGAACGACCCGGTCGCCGTCGCCACCAGCGCGCCGTCGGCGTCGCGTATCCGGCTCTCGAGCTGGACGACTCGCCGGCCGCCGCGCACCACCGCGGTCTCCGCCACCAGCCGCCCGGTGGCCGTGGGCCGCAGGAAGCGGAGGTGCACTTCGATCGATGCGCAGGCCACGCCGGGATCGAGCGTGCTCATCGTGGCGGCGCCCATCGAGGTGTCGGCCATCGCGAACAGCACCGCCCCGTGCACGACGCCGTTGGGGTTGTGGAGCTCCGGCGTGACCTCGACCTCGGCGACGCCGGTGCCGACGGTGGGCGACCCGACGGTCATGCCGAGGTGCGACTGCAGCGGGAACACCGCGGGCTGCCCGGTCATCGACCCACTGTAGGTCTGGTCCCCCGTCGGCTCTCAGGCGATCGTGCCGGTGAGGGCGCCGAACCCCACCCGCTCGTCGTCCGTGCCGGCCCAGCCGCGCATCATGACGGTGTCGCCGTCCTCCAGGAACGTGCGCCGCCCGCCGCCCGGCAGGTCGAAGGGCTCGGCGCCCCGCCAGGTGCGCTCGAGGAGGCTTCCGCCCTGCGTGCGGTGGTCGGGCCCGGAGATGGTCCCGCTCGCGACCAGGTCGCCCGGACGGGCCACGGCCCCGTTCGACGTGAGGTGGGCGAGCTGCTGCGCGGGTGTCCAGTAGACCGCCTCGGCGAGGCCGACCTCGCAGACGCGGAACCCGTCGACCTCGACCGTGAAGCGGAGGTCGGGCACGCGCGGGTCGCAGCGGAGGTGATCGGGCGGCGACGGCTCCTGGCGGGCGGCCAGGCCGGCCACCAGATGGGGCGCCAGCGCGTCCACCGTGACCACCCAGGGCGAGACCGACGTGGCGAACGACTTGCCGAGGAACGGGCCGAGGGGCACCGACTCGAAGGCCTGGATGTCGCGTGCCGACCAGTCGTTGACGAGCACGTAGCCGACGATGTGGTCCCCGGCCTCGGCTGCGCGGATGGGCCGCCCCCGCTCGTTGCCCACCCCGATGATCGCACCGAGCTCCAGCTCGAAGTCGAGCTGGGCCGTCGGCCGCAGGACGGGTCCGCCGTCGGCGAGCACCTGGCCCGACGGGCGTGAGATCGTCGTGCCCGACGGCACGATCGTCGACGTCCGCCCGTGGTACATCACCGGGAGGTGCCGCCAGTTCGCGTGCAGCGGCTCGGCACCCGGCCGGAAGATCCGCCCGGCGTTGGTGGCGTGGTGCAGGCCTGCGTAGCCGTCGACGTAGTCGCCGACCGCCACCGGCACCGCCATGTCGAGCGACGCCCGCTCCACCACGATCTCGTCGCGTCGGCGATGCCCCCGCAGCTCGTTGTCGTCCGCGGCGAGCAGCTCGCCCACGCGTCGCCGGACGGCCCGCCAGGTGGCGGGGCCGCGGGCGAGCAGCGTGTTGAGCGGCCCGGTGACCACGGCCGGGTCGATGTCGATCAGCCCCGCGTCTGCGGCGGCGACGAGGTCGACCGCGTGGTCGCCGATGGCCGTGTGGACCCGGTCACCGGCCACGCCGAACGGCAGGTTTGCCAGCGTGAAGTCGGAGCCCTCGGGAACGGGGACCCAGCTCGTGCGTGCCACGGCGTAAGCCAACCACGGCCCCGGATCTAGTGCCGGGACCAGCGCGGTCGCCCCAGCAGCGTCTTCAACGTCTGACCGCCGCGGAAGATCGTGATGTCGCCGTCCACCGACACCTTGAGCACCACCTCCGCGTGCCCGGACAGGCTCTTGGCCGCGGCGGTCCGGGCACCCTCGTGCTCGCTGTCGGCGCTGCTGACGATCGCCCCGTAGGCCACCAGCCGGCCGTCCTGGCTCAGCACGGTGGCCCCGTCGAGCGTCGCCAGCCGCACCAGCGTCTGCTCGTCGAGGTGCTCGGCATCGATCAGGTGGTGGAGCCGGGTCTCGGGTCGCATCGCCTCGCGGTCGATCTCGTCCCGGAGGTCGTAGCGGTCCTTCAGCGACACCACCCCCTCGAGGTCGGCGGGGTCGTCGACGATGGCGAGGATCGCGCCGCTCCGGGGCTGAGCGGAGATCATGAACGCAGCCCGCGCCACCAGGGCCGCGGCGGCACACCTCCCGATCATCCGGACGATCGCCGCGGTCAGCTCGAGCGGGAACGCGGTCCAGTGCTCCCGCCGGCGGACCAGCAACGGCTGCCCGTCGACGAAGGTCCAGATGCTCCGGTCGGCGCGCACGTAGAAGCCGAGGCCGCCGAGCACGCCCGTCGCCGCCGCGACCAGCGAGCCGCTCTGGATCCAGCCGTCGTCGACTCCCTCCGGGGGCCCGGCGGCGGGGGTCAGGCGCCCGAAGCGGTGGCGCTGCAGCTCGGTGCGGGCCTGCCCCGCCGGGTCGATGACGAGCACCGAGCGCTGGCCGTCGAACAGCAACGGGGCCCGCTTCGCGGACCGGATGTCGGCGGGGTACGCGAGGTGCAGCCGCGGCGTGTCCTGCAGGACGTCGGTGACGACCACCCCGTGGGTCAGGTCGTGGGACTCGACGCGCGTGCCGCTGAGCTCGATCAGGTACTCGATGGTCTCGCCCACGAGGTCGTAGCGGGGTCGGCCGCCGATCCTGGTCGCGAGGAACGTCCCGAGCGCCTCGGCTGCCACCGCGTCCCGCAGCGCCCGCCGCAGGGCAGGGCCGAGCGGGCGGGCGTCGTCGCCGGCGCGCCGCAGCCGGTCGGCGGCTCGGATGCCGGCCCGCGGCAGGGCGTCGAGGATCTCTGCGAGCGCGGACCGTTCGGACGAGCGGACGATCTGCGCCACCTTGTCCTCGAGCCGCACGGTCACGGTGACGTGCCAGCCGCGCGGGCCGGGGCCGGTGGCCGACGCGGTGCCGGCGTCGACGGGGGGCGCCGGGGGTGGGGCGTCGGTGGGCGTGTAGGTGAGCTCCACGGCGGCTCCGGCGATGACGTCGGCCAGGGCCGCGGCCATCGCGTCCCCGAGGGGGTCGGCGGGGGGCTCTCCGGTGGTCGATGTTCTGGTCCAGGGCATCCCCGACCAGTGTCGCCGCCCCGCGAGCAAAGCGCGCTCGTGAGCGGCGCCGTCCTTCGGGCGCCGCGTGGGGCTGGTGAGGTCGAGTCGGTCCGCCGTACCGGCCGAGACCTGTCCGCTACGACCCCGAGCGCACCTTCTGGTGGTCGGCGTCGTCCTCGGCGGCCTCCATCTCGGCGACGAAGCGCTCGACCGCGGCGACGATCAGCGACTTCATCGTCAGGTCACGTTGGGCGGCGACGATCTTCGCTCGGCGGTGCAGCTCAGTCGTGATGTCGACATGGAGCCGGGGCACGGAGTCAGACACTACGTCACCTCTTGCACGAGCAGACATTCGGTGGCTACGGTGGCAACTGCCACCTTAGTGGCAGTTGCCAGGGGTCTGGGGAGGGAATCCGACGATGGGGACCACGGCCATGAGCCGGGGCATCGGCCTGCCGTGAGCCGCGCATCCGACGATCGCCCTCCCCGGACGCTTGGGGATGCCCGCTCGCGCCGCGCCGGTACGCCCGCCGCGTCGGGAGCGGGCCGCGGTGATCCGGGGCGGAGGTCGTAGGGCAGCCGGCCCGGGCACCGAACTGCTGGGGGACAGGCGGGGGCAGGCCGCCGGCGGGCGGAGGTCCCGGTGTGTTCCCGGCCGTCAACACCCGTTGCCAAGGAGAGCAACCACAAT
>JBKHJZ010000174.1:0-6783 GCA_046537875.1 Acidimicrobiia bacterium
CGCGCGGCGTGGAACGCGCCCAGCGCCTCGGCGCCGGCCGCCGGATCGCGCAGCACGGCGTCGATCGCCTTCGCCGCCAGCTCGGCGTCCCGCAGGGCCGCCGTGATGCCGTGGGCGCTGGCCGGGTCCTTCGTGCAGCCGGCGTCGCCGACGAGAGCCCACCCCGGGCCGTACGGCTGGCGGAGGAACCCGGGGAGGCCCGGCGTACCCCGCACCGGGGAGGTGCGGGTGGCGGTCGCGAGCCTGTCGGGGAGGCCGGGCGCCGCCTCCCCGAGGAACCGCACGTAGTTGCGGTCCAGGTCCCGGCGCAGCTCGGCGCCGAGCTCGCGACGGCAGTTGACGAAGATGCACGCGCCGCCGTTGGTGGGGAGCACGCCGGCCATGAGCCCGCGCGATCGGTACCAGAACTCGATGCCACGGTCATCGAGGCCCGTCCAGTACGCGTAGTGCACGGCGTTGCTCGGCTCGTGCTCGCCATAGGCCGTCGCCCCGACGTCCCTGGCGACGCGGGAGCGCCATCCGTCGGCGCCGACCACCATGCGGGCCGGGATCGCACACGCGTCGTCGCGTCCCCGGCGGGCGAGCACGCCGCTGACGCGCCCCGTCCGGTCGCGCAGCAGGCCCTCGACGGCGGTCCCGTCGAGCACATCGGCACCCGCTCGCTCGGCGGCAGCGAGGATCGTCGGGTCGAGCACCGTGCGCCGGGGGGCGAAGATGGTGCCGGCTCCGCTCTCGGGCCACACGGGGATCTCGATCCCGGTGCCATCGATGTCGTTGCGGATCGTCGACAGCAACGGCGTTCCCGCGGCCACGATCTCGTCGAACAGCCCCCACCGCCGTAGCTGGATCACGCCGGCGGGCCAGATGAGGTGCGTCGACAGCGTGTCCGACGGCATCCGGGCACGATCGACCACCGCGACCCGATGGCCCGCCCTCGCCAGCAGCAGGGCGGTCGAGGCGCCCGCGACGCGCCCACCCACGACCACGACGTCGTAGCCGCCGGTGGTCCGCTCGCCCGTGTTGTGCTCCATCTCTCCTCCAACGTTCGGGTTCCGGGCCATTGGGCCCACGTCGACGGTGACGCACCCGGAGGCCCGACACTTGGAGCGCGGCTGCAGACGGGCTGAGGATCAGCTGGGATCCGGCGCCGTTCCGGCACGCCGCCCCGCCATCGGTGGCGCCGTGCGCCACGGCCTGCGCAACGGCGACCGGCGCCCGTCGCGTGCGGACGACCGAGCGGGCGACCGAGCGGCCGGCGGGTCAGGGCAGCGGACGCACCCGGGCGGAATCGGTCAGGGCGGCGACGGTGCCGACCCGCCCGGAGTCGCCGTGGTCGACGACGGCAGCGCGTCGATCGTCGCCCCGGTGGCATGCGCCCGGGCGATGCCCCAGTCGCAGAGCGCCCGGAGCAGCGGCTCGAGGCCGGCACGCTCGGCGGGCACGACGTCGTAGACGACCTTCGGCGGCACCTGCTCGACCACGGTGCGGGAGACGATGCCGTCGGCCTCGAGCTCCCGTAGCTGCTGCGTCAACATCTTCTGGGTGATCGGCGGGATGAGCCGGCTCAACTCGCCGTTCCGTCGCGGCGCCTGCAGCAGGTAGAAGAGGATGATCAGCTTCCACTTGCCGCCGAGCACGCCGAGCGGGACGTCGACCGGGCAGAGGTAGCGGGTCTGGGTGCTGGTCATCGGTGGTTACCCGAAGGTGCGTACTTGTCAGTCCGGCATGTACGTGATCAGTCTGCGCTCGTTGTCAACGCACGGCGAGTCACGGGAGCCGATCGCATCATGTCGTACCGGATCGACCGCATCGAGGGCACGGTCATGCCCGTCAACTCGTTCCTGGTCCACGGTCGCGAGGGGCTGGTGGTCGTCGACGGGATGCTGACAGCGTCCGACGCCCGGCTGGTGCGCGCCGCGGCGGACGAGGCCGGGGCGCCGATCGCCGGCGTCGTGGTCACCCACCCGCACCCCGACCACTACGCGGGGGTGGGCCACGTGGTGGGCCGGGACGACGTCCCCATCGTGGCGACCACCGCGGTCGCCGACGTGATCCGGCGTGACGACGCGCTCAAGGAGCAGACCGTCGGGCCGATGATGGGCGACGAGTGGCCCACCGAGCGCCCTTTCCCCGACCACCTGGTGGCGGACGGTGACGAGGTGGTTCTCGGCGGTGTCGCCATGACCGTGCAGGAGTTGGGACCGGGCGAGTCGCACGTCGACAGCATCTGGCGACTCGACGAGCGCACGGTCTTCGCAGGTGACGTGGCCTACAACGGCATGCACGCCTACCTGGCCGATGCCCGGTGGGACGACTGGCTGGCCAGCCTGAGCCGTCTCGAGGCCGAGCTGCCCGCCGATTCCACCCTGCACGTCGGCCACGGTCCGTCCGCCGGGCGGGAGCTGCTGGCCCGACAACGCCGCTACGTCGAGGCCTTCGTCGCAGCGGTTCGCCAGCACGCCGAGCAGATCGCAGACGGCGACCACACGGGCGTCCTCGACGCGGTGCGCGCCGTGATCCCCGGTGACGACCTCCTGTTCCTGGCCGACCTGAGCATCGAACCCGTGCTCGCGAGCCTGTCGGCCCACGCGGGAGACTGACGCGGTGGAGCACCGAACGACGGCCATCGACACCCAGCACGACCCGGTGGAGGAGGTCGAGCTCACGAGCGACGGGTTGCGCATCGCGGGCCATCTCCGTGTCCCGCCCGGCTCGTCGACGCCCGCGCCGGCGCTGGTCCTCACCGGGCCGCTCACGGGGGTGAAGGAGCAGGTCACCGGCACGTACGCCCGGGGACTCGCCGGCCACGGCCTCGT
This sequence comes from Acidimicrobiia bacterium, assembly GCA_046537875.1. Lineage (GTDB taxonomy): Bacteria > Actinomycetota > Acidimicrobiia > Acidimicrobiales > VFJN01 > JBKHJZ01. The sequence continues at coordinate 2,817 of JBKHJZ010000174.1, forward strand.
CACGCTGGCGATCGACCACCGCAACTTCGGCGCCAGCGGGGGCGCACCCCGCCAGCACGAGGACGCCACGGGCAAGCTCCACGACCTGCGCGACGCCACCAGCTACCTGGCCACGCGCCCGGAGGTCGACGGGCAACGCCTCGGCTGCGTGGGTGTCTGCCTGGGGGCCGGCTACGCGCTCCGGCACAGTGCGTTCGATCCCCGGATCCGGGCCGTGGCGCTCATCGCCGGCGCGTACAACGACCCGGCCGAGATGCGGGCCGGCATGGGCGCGGAGAGCTACCGGACGGTCATGGCCGACCTGGCAGCGGTGGCCCAGCGCCAGTTCGCCACCGGCGACATCGAGTACATCCCGGCGGTCACCGAGCAGGACGGCGAGGCCGCGATGCCCGGCGACGAGCCGTGGCGCTACTACGGCACCGACCGGGCACCCAGCTCCGGGTGGGTCAACCGGATCACCCGGCTGTCGATCCGGGAGCTGCTCACCCTCGACGCCGCCGGCGCCATCGACTTCCTCGCACCCACTCCCCTGCTCGTGGTTCACGGTCGCACCGACGCGTACTGCTCACCCGAGGGTGCCGGCCGGATCTACGACCGGGCGTCGGGCCCCAAGGAGATCTGCTGGCTCGACGCGTCGGAGCACATCGATCTCTACGACAACCCGCGGTTCGTCGGCCCGGCGATCGAGCGAACCGCCGCCTTCCTCGCCCATCACCTCACCTGACCCGGGCGCGGGACCTAGCCTCGGGGCAGACGTGATCCCGTCGAGGAGGGATGATCCGTGAACGAAGGTGCGCGCAGGACGATCGGCTGGGTGGTCGTCGCCGTGGGGGCCGTGGTGGCCCTCGTCGGGGGCCTGGCCGATCAGATGGGTCTCGGTGGGGACGGACCCGACAAGTTCGGACCCCGGCAGGTGGTGGCCGTCGCGATCGGGGTGGTGCTCGTCGCCGTGGGCGTGGCGGTGGCCCTCTGGCGCTCGACCGGTGAGGAGGGATCCTCGACCGGTGGAGACGAGCGTTCGACCGGGGACGAGGAGCGGCCGACCGGTGAGGCGCAGACGGAGAGCGGCCTGGCCGAGGCCGAACCCCCGAGCTGACCCGGCCGGGGCATATCCAGGACGTCGCTGGCCCGGCAACACCGGGCCAGCGCATGCGGGACGAGCCGACGGAGAGTTGGTGACACCGGGCCGGTGCCGCCGGCCGCCCGGACGGTCGTAGCCTCGTTCCCGTGCTGGCACGGGTGAAGCAGGCATCCCACGACGTCGTCGCCCGGATCGATGAGCTGAAGCGCAATCGGACCGCAGGCCTCGTCCTCGAGCTCGATCTCACCGAGCCGCTGGTGGAGGGCGTCCCGCAGGATCCGCTGAGCGCGCTGCTCGCCCGTCACCGCACGCCCGTGCACCAGCTGGTGGACGGGCTCCGCCGTGCGGCCCGCGACCACCGTGTCCGAGCGCTCGTGGTGAAGCTCGGCGGCTCGCGGGGCGCCCTGGCCCTGAGCCGATCCCAGCAGGTGCGCGAGGCGGTGCAGGAGCTCCGGGACCACGGCAAGCTGACGGTGGCATGGGCCGAGACGTTCGGTGAGCTCGGACGCGGCAGCGTCCCCTACCACCTCGCCACCGGGTTCGACGAGATCTGGCTCCAACCGTCGGGCGACGTGTCCCTCACGGGCGTGGCCGTCGAGGTTCCCTTCCTGCGCGGGGCACTCGACAGGGCGCAGGTCACACCGCAGGTCGGCCAGCGCCACGAGTACAAGAACGCCGCCAACATCTTCACCGAGCGGGGGTTCACCACCGCACACCGCGACGCGACCGAACGCCTCGTCCACTCGGTCATGGACCAGTTGGTGGCCGGGATCGCCGAGGGACGGGGCCTCGATCCGGGTGACGTGCGGGGTCTGGTGGACCGCGCCCCGCTGCTCGCCACCGAGGCGCTCGAGGCCAGGCTCGTCGATCGACTCGGCTACCGCGACGAGGTCTACGCCGCGGCGCGGGACCGGGCGGGCGACGACTCGATCCTCCAGTACGTCGGCCGCTACCAGCGCGCGGCAACCACCCGCGCCACTCGTCCCGGCCGGCAGCCGCCCGAGATCGCGCTCATCCACGTGACCGGCCCCATCCACCTCGGGCGGAGCGCGCGCCGGCCGGTGAGCGGGCCGAGCGCCGGCTCGAACACGGTGTGCGCCGCGCTCCGCTCGGCGACCGAGGCCAGGAACGTCAAGGCCATCGTGCTGCGCGTCGACAGCCCGGGCGGCTCGTACGTCGCGTCCGACGCCATCTGGCGCCAGGTCTCGCTGACGCGCCGCGCCGGCACGCCGGTGGTCGTCTCGATGGGCGACGTGGCGGCGTCGGGCGGGTACTTCGTCTCGATGGGGGCAGATGCCATCGTGGCCGAACCGGCCACGATCACCGGCTCCATCGGCGTGGTCGGCGGCAAGGCGGTGGTGGACGGCCTCATCCAGCGGTTCGACGTGGCCCACGAAGCGGTGAGCGCGGGCGAGCACGCCCTGATGTTCTCGCCGCTCCGCGAGTTCAGCGAGGCCGAGTGGCGGCGGCTGGACGCCTGGCTCGACCGGATCTACGAGGACTTCACGGCCAAGGTGGCGGAGGGCCGCGGGCTGGCGCCGGGCCGGGTCGACGAGGTGGCACGGGGCAGGGTCTGGACCGGCTCCGACGCCGCAGAGCACGGCCTGGTCGACGAGCTCGGTGGCCTCGGCACCGCCCTGGACATCGCCCGGGAGCGGGCCAGCCTGGCTCCGCCGGCCCGCGTCGAGATGAAGATCCATCCCCGGGTGCCCCTCGTCGCCCGGCTGCGGCCCCCACGGTCGAGCGAAGACCCCGCCGCCGCCGCAGCGAGCGCCCCGTGGGAGGCGTGGGAGACGTTCGCCGGGCTCGCGGCCCGTCTGGGGCTGCCTGCCGCCGGGCCGCTCATGCTCCCCGGCGACTGGCGCCCGAGGTGACGTGGGTCCTCCACGTCGACCTCGACGAGTTCATCGCCGCGGTGGAGATCGCCCGGCGGCCGGAGCTGCGGGGCGTGCCGGTGGTCGTGGGCGGGGCAGGCGATCCCAGCCAGCGAGCGGTGGTCGCGACCGCCTCGTACGCGGCGCGGGAGTTCGGGATCGAGTCCGGCATGCCCCTGCGGACCGCAGCCCGTCGGTGCCCGCACGCGGTGTTCCTCCCGTCCGACCCTCCCGCCTACGAGGCGGTCTCCGAGACCGTCATGGCCACGCTGCGCGGCTTCCCGGTGGTGGTCGAGGTGCTGGGCTGGGACGAGGCGTTCGTCGGCGCCGACACGTGTGATCCGGAAGCGCTGGCCGACCACATCCGGCGCGCCGTCGAGGACGAGACGGGCCTCTCGTGCTCGATCGGGATCGGCGACAACAAGCTGCGGGCCAAGCTGGCCACCGGGTTCGCCAAGCCGGCCGGCATCTACCGGCTCACCCGCCACAACTGGATGGAGGTGATGGGAGGCCGGTCCACCGAGGCCCTCTGGGGCATCGGGCGCAAGACGGCGACGAAGCTGGCCGAGGCAGGCATCACCACGGTCGCCGAGCTGGCGAGCGCCGAGCCGGCCCGGCTCGCGGCGCGGTTCGGCCCGACCATGGGGCCCTGGTACCGGGCGCTCGCGCTCGGCGCAGGGGACACCGCGGTGACGGCCGAGCCCCACGTGCCACGCTCACGCAGCCGCGAGACCACGTTCCAGGAGAACCTCACCGAGCGCGCCGACCTCGACGAGCAGGTGGGGCACCTCGCAGAGCGCGTGGCGCGCGATGTCTCCGAGGACGGGCGGCCCGTGATCCGGGTGGCCGTCAAGGTGCGGTTCGCACCGTTCTTCACCCAGACGCGCAGCCTCACCCTGCCGGCACCGACCCGCGAGCCCGCCGAGATCCGGCGTGCGGCGCTCGCAGCGCTGGACCGGTTCGAGCACGGCCGACCCGTCCGCCTCCTCGGTGTGCGGGCCGAGTTCGCCGA